>CAYNHL010000031.1:0-30850 GCA_964397015.1 uncultured Desulfobacterales bacterium
TATCTACCTCTTGAATTCAATAAATTAAAAATTTCCCCCTTACCCCAAAAACCAAAAAAGCCATAAAGGCAACCGCCTGTTTTTGAAAAGCAGGGGGCCTTCATGGCCGTTATCTCATGTAATTATGATCACCGGACCATCCCTGATTATCAGGGTGCCGGTCTATTATCCAAACATTAAACATGGTGCGGCTTCAACCGCAATTGACTATTTTCTACAGGGGTAATTTTAAAAAGTCAAGTGTTTCAGGCATAGACCATTTTGATCTCACCCGGTATTTTTGAATGTATGGACCGATTCGCTGTGAAATCCAAATGCTGCCGTCTTACCGGTGCCAAGCCCGAATTCTTTGACTTGATTTGCCGGCCAGATGGCTTCAAATACAACACCCCTGACCTCCAGCAGTACGCGCAGAAAAGCTCCGTAACTGTCAATATCTATTATCTTTCCTGTAAAATGATTCCTGCATGAAGGGTTTCCGGGAATATGAAAGATGATGTTTTCCGGCCGGATTCCCAAACAGTTATGTTCCGGGTCGGGCAGGCAATACGGAATGATGTCCACCAGGCTATCTTTAATACGCAGTTCCTCCCCGTTCAGTTGAAATTCCCTGATGTTTTTCATTCCCACAAAGCCGGCGGTGAACCTTGAGCCGGGTTTTTCAAAAATCGACAGGATATCTCCCTGCTGTAAGATGCGGCCGTCTTTGATTATGGCACCACGGTTTGCCAGATATAGAACCTCGTCAAAATTGTGAGAGACCATAATTATGGTCATGTTCAGGTCTTTGTGGACCTTTTTCAGCAATTGCCTGGCTTCGTCATGAAATACCGGATCCAGCGCAGACAAAGGTTCATCCAGCAGCAGTACCCTGGGATTTAGAATCAGGGACCGGGCAAGCGCCACCCGCTGCTTTTCACCACCGCTCAGGTTATGCGGATGCCGAAGGAGTATTTTTTCAAGACCCAGTGCAGAAACCAGGTATGTAAAACGCTGCCCGGCCTCTTTTTTTGAAATTTTGTGAAATGCCGTCCCGTACAGTATGTTTTTTGTGACATTCAAGTGCGGGAAAAGGGCGAAATCCTGGTATACCAAGGCCAGATTGCGCTTTTCCACCGGATATCCCGCAATGTCCCTTCCTTCAAACAGCAATCTTCCCGAGGTAAAAGGCATGATCCCCATGATCCCCTCAAGAAGAAGGGATTTTCCCGAACCGGTAGGACCTATGAGTGCAAAAAAATCATGGGTATGGACCTGCAGGTGAATGTCCGTAAGGGAAAAATCCGGCAAGTGCAGGTTTATTTGCTGCAGGGTGATCAATAGTTAACGGCTCTCCAGGTGAATGGATTTAGACAGCATACGCAGCAGGACAAAGAGGATAAAGGAAATAAAAATCAGCCATACCGCTATTGGCTGGGAATATTTCAGGCCATAGGCTGTAAAGCGCTCATAGATCATTACCGGAGCGGTCATAGGATGATATGCAACGATCACCACTGCACCGAACTCGGAGATGGCCCGGGCAGTGCACATGATAATGCCCAGTATCATGTGCCGCCAGGTCAAAGGAAGAGTGATTCGTATAAATGTGGTCAATGCTCCGGCTCCCAATGTACGGGAGGCTTTTTCAAGCCGGACCGGTACGCTGTCGAAACCGGATTTCACGGTATTGATATAAAATGGCAGCCCCACAAACAGCAGCACACAGATGATACCGGTTTTGGTTCCCATTATCTGGATACCTGCTTCGGACAGGAACCTTCCGATCGGATGATTCCTGCCGGCCAGACTCAGGATGGCAATGCCCACTACAGGATGCGGGATCATAATGGGCAGGTCTACAATACCCTCCAGCAGTCTTTTCCCCGGCAGCTCCTTTCTGGCAAGCAGGTAGGCGAGCGGAGTACCCATCACAAATGCCAGCCCTGCCGCACATAAAGAAAGACCGATCGAACGGACAATGGCAGCGACCACATCCCTGTCGGCAATGGTTTCCCGCAGCATTTCCAGAGACGGCTCCGTGGTCATTTTGACCAGGGGCAGGGTCAGCAGAAGGATCAGGGGCAGCCCCAATAGCAAAAAAAGCCAGCCCATCAAATCCATCTGCTTCACGGGATCAGTCCTTTACCTCCACAAGAGCCGCTACTTGCTCAGGCATCCATTCGACCATCTTTTTATCAGGGATCCTGGGGGGAATGATCGGGGGCTGTCCCATCTGTTTCAATGTCTTGAGGCCGTGCTCAGGGGAAAGAAGAAACTGCAAAAATGCAATGGCTGCTTCAGGATTTGGCGCATCCTTGATCATGGTAATGCCATAGGTACAGGACTGGCCGGTTTTGGTAATCCATGTATCGGGTTTTTTACCGGTTACCTTGACCTCGGCCTGTTTGTAAAATGCGTCATATTTGTAATTGCCCAGGTTGATGTGATCATCCAATACAATGAATTTGAGTTCATGCTGACTGGCAACAGAAATATACTCCCAGGCATAATCCATATTTCCGGTTTTCAAGAGATTAACCAGTTCCACAGATTTGGGCCTTATATTTTTCTGTGGGCGGTTGGCCAGGATTCTATCATAAAGGCCCTCTATGCCATGGAATTTTTCCGCCAGCTGCAGCACCATCAGGCTTCTGTAACCGCAAGGATCCAGGTTGGGATCGGAATGACCCCAGACAACATCTTCTTTCTGCAGGATCTTGTACCAGTTGTCCGCATCGATCTGGTCCGCATACCGGCTTTGATCGGTATAACACAGCACCAGCTGATTAGTGGCAAACCGGACATTCCAGTCCGCAAACCCTGGAATAAGATTATTGTCGATGACTTTGTAGTCGGCAGAAACCATTATGTCCGCTGGTTTGCCCACTTCGGAAATCAGCCTTGCCATTTTCGTGCTCCCTCCGGCTTCGCGCAGAACATCCACATCCGGATATTTTTTTTCAAATGCCTTCTCAATAGCGGCAAAGGGCACGGTCAGGCTGCCGGCATGAAATACGATCACTTCACCGGAGGGTTCTGCCATGGCTCTCAAAGGAAGGGTGACACCAATACAAATGAACACAGCCAACAGAATAATCGGAGATATCATCTTTTTTCCTTTATAAATCACAATCAATTCTCCTCTTTGGTAATTACCAGATGATTCAAAACGATAGCCAAAATGCACCATACTGCAGGATATAGACCCTGATTCCCCTTTAGTTCATGCCGATTTTTTCAATAGCAACGGCACATGCCTTGTATTCAGCCGTCAGGGTATCAGGATCGTAGGCCGGGTTGGTAAGCCAGTTGGCATTTCCTTCTCTGAAGTGAAAAGCCATCCAGACCATGCCCGGCGGCACTTCATGAGTGATCCGGGCCTTGACAGTGACCTCGCCTCTTCTGGATCTGACCCGGATCGTTTCATCTTGTTCGATTTTCATGATACCGGCATCCGCTATGGAGATATCGGCAGTCTCTTCACCCAGCATCTCGTCGAGCCCTTCACAGTTGCCGGTCTGGGTCCTTGTATGGTAGTGGTACAACCGCCTTCCGGTACTCAATACATATGGATATTCCGCGTCAGGAACTTCGGCGGCAGGTGTCCATTCCACCGGCATGAAGCTGCCTTTGCCCTTGGTGAAACGGCCATCCAGATGAAGAATCGGTGTGCCTGGATGGGATTCGGTCGGGCAGGGCCACTGCAGCCCGTCCTGTTCAATACGGTTGTATTTTATACCAGCCAGACTGGGGGCAAGCACAGAAATTTCCTTTTCCCACAACGTCCGGGCGCTGTCCGATTCCCAGTCATGGCCCATGAGGCGGGCGATTTCCCGGAAAATCCACCAGTTGGGCCTGGCTTCTCCCGGAGGCGGACTGGCCGTGCGCACCCGGTTCACCCGCCGTTCGCTGTTGGTGAAGGTGCCGTCATTTTCACTCCAGGCCGCAGCCGGCAGAACAACATGTGCAAACCGTGTGGTTTCATTTTCAAAAATATCCTGGACCACGAGAAATTCCGCAGATGCCAGTTCATGTTCCACTTTCCGGATATCCGGTTCCGTGTTGGCCAGATTTTCGCCGAAAATGTAAAATCCCCTGACCTTTTTATCCACAAGGCCTTCCATCATCTGCGGAATCATAAGTCCGTTTTTTTCAGGCAGACTGTCTACACCCCAGGCAGCTTCGAATTTTTTCCTGGCTCCCGGGTCTCCCACCGGCTGGTATCCCGGAAAAACGTTGGGAAGTGCGCCCATGTCACACGCTCCCTGCACATTGTTCTGGCCCCGTAGTGGATTGACCCCGCCGCAGGGAACCCCCATGTTGCCCAGCAGCATCTGAAGATTGGCAATTGACATGACATTGTTCTTGCCGCAGGTATGTTCGGTTATTCCCAGGGTGTAGCAGACCATCACCGGCTTGACCGAGGCCAGGAGCCGGGCGGTTTCTCTTATAAGTTCCGGATCTATTTTGCTGATCTTTCCGGCTTTTTCAGGAGGATAATTTTCAACGGTCTGCTTGAGGGCTTCAAATCCTTCACAGCAGGTGTCTACAAATTCATGGTCGTAAAGATCTTCTTTAATCAAAACATGCATGAGTCCGTTTAGCAGGGCGATATCGCTTCCTACCTGAAGCTGCAGATGGGTATGGGCAAAGTCCACAAGTTTGTGTTTACGTGGATCGGCCACTACAAGGACGGCTCCTTTTTTAACCGCATTTTTAAGAAAGGTGGCGGCCACGGGATGAGCCTCGGTCATATTGGAGCCGATCACCAGAAACATTTTTGCCTTTCCAAACTCTTCAAATGAATTGGTCATTGCTCCGGAGCCGAAAGAGGTCGCCAGACCGGCGACAGTAGGAGCATGTCAGGTTCGCGCACAATGATCGATATTATTGGTTCTGAATACAGCCCGGAACAGTTTCTGCATCTGGTAGGAATCCTCATTGATGCTTCTGGCGCAGCTGACTCCAGCCAGTGCATCCGGCCCGTGATCTTCAATGATCCGGGTAAACGTGCTGGCGACAAGGTTCAAAGCCTCATCCCACGTGGCCCTGCGGAATCCTTCTTTTTCACGGATCAGAGGAGTTGTCAGCCTCTTGTCTGAGTAGATAAAATCATACCCGAAACGGCCTTTCACACACAGCCTTCCATGGTTGGGGGCTGCATTCTCCACACCGGTGACCTTGACAATGGTATCATCCTTTACATGCAGCAGCTGCTGGCAGCCCACACCACAGTATGGACAGGTGGTACGGATTGTTTCCACTTCCCAGGGCCGCCATTTTCCTACGGATTTTTTCTCTACAAGAGCGCCCACAGGGCAAACCTGGACACATTCGCCGCAAAACACGCAGTTGGATTTCATAAGGGTATTACCTGTTCCCGCAATAATTTTGGCGCTGTTGCCCCGGAATCCGAAATCAATGGCCTGGTTAACCTGGAGTTCGTTGCATGCAGCCACGCAACGGCCGCACAGGATACAACGGGACTGATCCCGGATAATAAAGGGATTGTCATCTTCTATTTTTACTCTTACAGGTTCTATATGCCTGCCGCTGACCCGGCCTTTGACCTGATACCGATAGGCCAGGGTCTGGAGCTCACAATCACCCCACACCGGGCACAGTTCCTCTTTTTGGTCATTTTTCATGGCCGCGATCTGAAAGTCGGTCCAGGATTCATCCTGCCCGGACCCGACATCACAATTATGATTGCCGGAATCCAGCATCAAACCCAGGTAAATTTTTCGATATGCCACAATCTTGGGAGATTCGGTATGCACCACCATACCGTTTTTTGCAGGCGCGTTGCAGGAGGATACGATCTTTTTCCCCCATGATTCTTCCAGCTCCACAATACAAACACGACATGCCCCTGTAGGACGGGTACCCTTGAGATGACAGAGATTGGGAATATCGATTTGATTTTTCTGTGCAACCTCCAGTATGGTCTGGCCGGGTTGGAATTCATAAACGTGGCCATTTATAGTGATGCGGTTCTGGTCCATGGTGGGTCCTCTTCAATGTTTTCTCGTTTTTGTCTGTTTCCCGATTCATCCAATGCATGTAAAAGAATCGCTTTATCACAGGGAAATCATTATGTCAACAAAAGCATAACGAACATTTGGCAGTGTCTTATGCCTGCAGCGATCAAAAAAATGCCGGCCGGAGGCCTCTCCAGGAGACCGCTCATTGACCCGGCACCGCCGGGCAGAAAAAATAGGTTGACATTTTTGTTCTACTCATATCCTAATTAAAGGCAAATCAACCCTTAAACAAGGAATTTGCAATCATGAAAAGAAACAGGGCGGCTTATATCCCAATGGCGATCATCTTTGTGATTTTCATTTCCATCTCAGCAGCACAGGCGGCGACCTTCAATGTTTCCACAGTGACGGAATTTCAGACGGCTTTGACCATTGCCGCCACCAATGGTGAAAACGATACCATCAATGTGGCCGCCGGCACTTACACCCTGGCAGCGACACTGACATACAGTTCCTGGGAGGATTATTCAATTGTGATCAGCGGTGCAAACAGACGTACCACAGTTCTTTCCAGCGGCAGCGCCATGCAGATCCTGTCGGTCACCACAACACAGCCGGATGCGTCAGTCTTGATTTCAGACATGGCTTTTCAAAACGGATCCACCACCGGAAACGGCGGAGGTATAAGCGTCATAACGGCTGCTGCCGGCATCACCCTTGACGGCTTAGAGGTGTCGGACTGCTCTGCAACAGGCGACAGCAGCATCGGCGGCGGTGCCAACCTGCAGACGGAAACCGGGAATATGACCATAACGGACTGCACGTTCCTGCGCAACAACTGTTTTGCCAATGTAGGAGGACTTTATGCCGGTACCGTCTCCGGAACGATTCAGCTTCTCCAGAGCACTTTTGACAGCAACCAGGTTTCCAATACCGGTCCTCATGTTCATTACGGGGACGGCGGCGGCGCAATGCTTTACTCTGACGGGACCAGCGACATCACCGTGAGTGAAAACGTTTTCACCGGCAACAGCGGTTCCGGTAATTCGGCAGACAGCACCCCGGACGGGGGCGGTATCATGACCTACCAGCTCGGCATTTCCTCCATCCTTACTGTTGATAACAATTCGTTCATAGACAACCAGGCACAACTGGGGGGAGGCGGCTGCTTTTCAAAATTCAACATCAGCGGTCGCGCCGTTTTCAGGAACAACTCATTCGAGTCCAACCAGACAGTCGTCAGCAACGGCGGCGGGGCCTACCTCCAGTTCAATGACGGTGAATTGACCTATACGGGAAACACCCACCGAAACAACCAGTCCGCCGAAGACGGCGGCGGTGCCTGGATCAATCAGATTGCCGGAACTGCGGACATTTACAGCAACACCTTTATCTCCAATCAGGCCGTAAATAACGGCGGAGGGGCGATGATTTCGACTGAATCGGCTGAAATCAGCATATACAAAAACATTTTCAGCTCAAATTCGAGCGGCAACGTAGGGGGCGGACTCTCCTATGCAGCTACACAATGCTCATTGAACCTCTACAACAACACCTTCTACGGCAACGATTCCGAGGAAGCGGGCGGTATATATCTTTACGCTGACCAGGGTTCGGTCCAGGCGACGATGAGAAACAACATTCTGTGGAATGACCAGCCCAACGAACTGGCCTGGAGCTTCGGGTCCGCCACCGGATCGATCCTGATGACCTATTCCAATGTGGAAAACGGAACGGGCGAAACCTGGTTCGGAACCGGTTGTATAGCCACGGACCCCATGTTTGTAAATCCGGCTGAAAACGAATTTGCCCTTTCATGGGACAATTATCCCGCAAGTGACACCACCAGGTCTCCATGCATCGACACGGCTGATCCCGCGATTTCAAATGATACTGACGAGACACAGGCGGATATGGGAGCCATTGCCTTTTTACAATCCAGCCCCACTGTGACCGTATCTGATATCAGCCTGAGCTGTCCTGGGCCACTGCAGCCGGGAGACAATGTAACTGTCACGGTGGATGCAGCCGCTGATGATGCCTCAGACCTTTATTACAAGTTCTACTATTGCGGCAATTACGGAACACAGAGCTATGATACCAGCCCCTGGAATGTTGTTCAGGCATACTCGGCAAGCCCTCTGGCCAACTACAGTTTCAGTGAGGCCGGCAGTTACGTGATTGTCGTGAGGGTGACTGCAAATCCCGCCAATGAACCTGCCGCCCTTCCTATCATCGGCGGTGTAGTCACCGCGGGCGGCAATTCACAATCAGTGAACTTTACCGGTTTTTCTTCCAGTTCAACAGGGGCTTTATCGGCCGGAACGCCTGTCACCTTCACTGTCGGAGCCGGGACAACCGCTTCGGATCCAATTTATTACCAGTTTTATTACTGCGCCGATTATGGAACAGCGGCTTACGGCACAAGCCCCTGGATCATTAAACAGCCTTACTCCACAAATAACCAGGCAAGTTTCAGTTTTCCTTCGGCAGGCAACTATGTCGTCGTCGTTCGATCCGTTATAGATCCGGCTGATGAACCGGCCGTCCTGCCGATCATAGGCGGCGTGGTCGCCGTGGAATAAACCGGTTGGGCAACCGGATGCAACAAGGTAATACAGCGCTAAAGAAGAATGAAAGCGATGACAGCAAGCATGATTCGATAATACCCGAAGAGGGCAAGCCCGTGATCCTTGATGTAGGCTACAAGCCATTTAACGGAAAGCCATGCAGCGGCAAAAGAACTGATAATACCGGCAAGCGGCAGGACGAAGCCATATGAAAGCATGACCTGGCTGCCGCTTTGCATCATTTCATATGCTGTGGCACTGCACAATGTAATCAGCCCCAGAAGAAAACTGAACTCGACGGCTACCGGAAGCGTCAGCCCGGCTGCCAGGCCGCCCAGGATAGTTGCCAGGCTGCGGCTTATGCCGGGCCACATCGCGATTACCTGGAAAAGACCTATTATAAAAGCCTGCTTCATCCGGATTTCATCAATGGACCTTGTGGCACCTGACGGTTTGAACAGCCGGGTTTCGGTCACCAGGAGAATGACGGCTCCGCCGGCCAGCCAGCCCGTGATAACCGGCATCATACCGAACAGGTAAGACTTGATGACCGTATTGAAAGTCAAACCGATCACAGCAGCCGGTATAAAGGCCAGCACGAGCTTTCCTGCCAGGTCAAGGCCGGCGGGATCACGGCCGGCCAGGCCAAGGAGCATCTGCCTGACCCTGTCACGGTAAAGCCCGGTTACGGCAAGAATGGCACCGAACTGTATAATGACGGCATAGGCATCGGCTGTCTTTTTTGCAGACGGGGTGTCTGTAAATCCCATAAGGTGCTGGGCGACAAGCAGATGACCTGTAGAACTTACGGGCAGGTATTCGGTGATACCTTCAATTATGCCAAGCACCAGGGCGTGGGAAAACAAAAACTGCCCGGTGCCGGAAACACTGCCTGCAAGCAGGAGGAACACCAGGCATCCCAGGGCGGAAAAAACAAGAAGCATCCCGGTTTTCCTCCATGATCGAGGATGATCATTTTTTTTCACCCTGTCTTTCACACCTTTCTTAAAATCTGCCATTATCCTTTTTTCCTGAGCTGGCGAGTATCCCCTACCCGGATGGTAAGATTGATCGAATCAAAATATTCGATCAGGGGAATGACAAATTTTCTTGAAATAGCGGTCATGTCCTTGAATTCGGGGGTCGTAATTTCACCGTGTTCCTTTAAAAATTCCACGAGTTTTCTTTCAAGACCGGCAATGGCGGCCGAGTCAAAATACAGATCATCCTTTGTCTTGACTATCTTTTCCTCCGCTATGAGCATGTTCAGCACATCCCTGGCTGTTTTCCCATCCACGGACAAAGACTCGCAGATCGTTCTGAAAAAAGGTGGTGTCAAGCCGCTTTCCCTGTAGGTTGACAGGATTTTTTCCTTTATTTCATGCTGGTCCACCTGGAGAGCGACAGTATGCCCTGACATCTTGATCAGGTTCTTGTCCTGTACAAGCACGCCTTCTTTTTCCAGGCGGGAAAACACCAGGTTGAAAAATCTTGGGTCGTCTATGTACTGGAACTTGGACTTGAGTTCCTGGGTGGGCATCCCTTCCTTGAGCGGGTTTTTTTCGTGATATGCCTTGAGTTTAGCCACGGCCTGTTCCTTGAACCAGGTAAAGACATCACCATGGATGTAGACCTGGCGGTCCTTGTCCGACAGGATCAACTGCTGTCTGGCCAGCATTTTCTGCAAAACAGCTGTCAACTGTTTATCCGGGATGTTGGTCATCACCCTCAGATCCTTGAAAGAAAGGCCCTTGAATCCTTTTGAACTCACCGCAAAGGAAACCGATCCCTCTTGATCATCGGCATTCAAAGCCGTCAATCCGGCCATGACGGCCGGATCTGCAAACCGGTGCTTTCTTGCGGCCGGATTCAGGATCTTGCCGCCCCCGATGGTCCGGACAGGTGAATAGCTCCTGATAACATAACGGTCATCCTTTATGCAGCACACCGGTGATTCGAGGCGGAACTGCACAAAAGCCGACTCACCGGGAGCTATTTCCTTGCGGTCCAGCAGGACCATATGACCTGAAATATCACTGGTGCCATAATGAAAACGAATTTTCATCCTGTTTTTTACCGGACGGGCATTGCTTTCCAGGAAAACAAAAAAAGCGTCCACCATAAAGCTTTCCAGCAGGGTATCCGGTGTTGACAGTATATCACCCCGGTCCACGGATTCTTTGTCCAGGCCCTGGAAATTAATGGCCGTCCTTGTCCCGGCCGTGGCAGTTTCCATGCTGTCATTGTGGACCTGGATACCGCGGACCCTGGATACAATGTGTTTGGGATACACCATTACATCATTGCCCACACGGATACTGCCCGACATCAGGGTGCCGGTTATTACCGTTCCAAAACCCTTCATGGAAAAAACCCGGTCTACCGGCAGCCTGAAAATGGAAGAGAACCGCCGGTCCGGCAGTTCTTTGCAGATAAGTTCCAGGGCGGCCAGAAAATCTTCAAGTCCCTGGCCGGTTGCAGATGAAACCGGGATTACAGGTTTGTCTTCCAGAAATGTATCCCGGGTAAATTCCCTGATATCTTCAAATGCCAGTTCCAGAAGGTCTTCATCCACCATATCGGTCTTGGTCATTGCCACCAGTCCGTACTCGACTCCCATCAGGCTGCAGATTTCCATATGTTCCCGGGTCTGGGGCATGACACCTTCGTCAGCCGCAATTACCATGACAACGATATCGATCCCGGAGGAACCTGCCACCATGTTCTTGACAAATTTTTCATGACCCGGCATATCCACGATCCCGATCAATGTTCCACTGGAAAGCACAAGTGAGGCAAACCCGAGTTCAATGGTTATACCCCGCTGCTTCTCCTCTTTGAGACGGTCGGTTTCAACTCCTGTCAATGCCTTGACCAGGCTGGTCTTTCCATGATCAATATGGCCGGCGGTGCCTAAAATAATGTGATCCAAATTGACTGTCCTTCAAATATCTGTATCAGGATGGTTTTCGTTTAAACAGCTTTATACCGTATACAAGCGCCACCAGAAACAGGCCCAGCAGAGCTCCCTTGACGGTTCCCCATTCAGGGTGGAAAAGCCGTGTCAGGAAAATACCGCATATCAACCCGATAATCAATCGAATTACAAATATGAGTGCTTCATTCATTGACCAAAATCCCTTTTTATCCAAGGTTAAAATAACCTAATATCATAGCCAAACCCGGAAAGATGGTCAATGCAAAAAAAAAGCTGTTGAAGTTTGTTAAAAATTTTGATAGATAACCCGAGTTTGCGGTGGGTGTAGCTCAGTCGGCAGAGCACCAGGTTGTGGCCCTGGTTGTCGCGGGTTCAATTCCCGTCACTCACCCCACACAGTCCTGAAATGCCTGTTGCGTGCATGGAAATGCCCATTGAACTCATCCGGTCAAAACCCTACATATGAAATGCTGGAACAGCGTGTGCTGGATCTTGAGGCAGAACTGAAATCCCTCAGGCAGACCAGGCGCAAGGCCGAGTCCATACGCACCCAGCACATGGGATTCCTCGATTTTTTACCCTACCCGGTACTGATCCGTGATACACAGGAACGGATCACTTATGTAAATCCTGCCTTTACCAGGACTTTCAAATGGACTCTGGAAGAACTCAGGGGCACGACCGGCAAACAATATGTGCCGGTATACCTGCGCAGCCAGCTCAATGCCAGGATCAAGGCCATGCTGCAGAAAGACACCACCCTCAGGATGAAGACCCGGCGGCTTACAAAGGACGGCAAGATGCTCAAGGTAGCCATGCGGGTCGGCATCCAGAAAGACCAGAACCAGGAACCGGCAGCCATAATCTCGGTGCTCAGGGACATCACCATGGAAGACCGGATCGACAAGAACCGGGAGGCCGTCAACCGCATCAGCCTGGCTCTGCCACAGTATCCCGAGCTCAGGAAACTTTTATCCTATATCACACATGAAATCAAAGACCTTCTCAAGGCCGAAGTTGCCAATATCATCCTGCTGGATAGTAAAAGCAGGGAATTTTTTTTTCTCAGCTCAGGCCATGACGATCCTCTGACCCGTGAAAAAATCGAAAAAATTCGATTGTCCGTGGATGACATGCTCTCCGGGCAGGTGATAAAAACCGGAAAGCCCATGATCGTAACAGATGCTGAAGACCAGGGAGCCCAGTACCGCCTCAGGGACCAGAAACTTGGATACCAGGTCAAAAACGTTATCCTGGTACCCCTGAGAATCCAGGACAGGATCATAGGGGTATTAACCGCCGACAATAAAACCGAAGGACAGTTTGACCAGACCGACCTTGAAACCATGAGCACCATTGCCGGCACCGTGGCTCTATCCATTGAAAATGCCCGGGTAACACGGGAACTGAGAAAAGCGTACGAAGATCTTAAAGGATTGAATGCCGCCAAGGACAAGATGATACATCACCTCTCCCATGAGCTGAAAACGCCGGTGGCCGTGCTGCTGAGTTCCGTAACGGTATTGTCCAGGCGCCTGTCCGACCTGCCGGAAGATACCTGGAAACCCACCATCGAGCGTATAAAACGAAACCTGAACCGTATACTGGAAATCCAGTACGAAGTGGATGATATAATCAAGCAGAAGGACACCCTGCCGGGCAGGATACTGACCATGATCCTTGACCAGTGTAAAGATGAACTGGAATCACTGATTGCAGAGCATACCGGCGAGAAAGATGTCATAAAAAAAGTCAGGGAAAAAGTGAACACCCTTTTCTGGCCCAGGGACCCGGCAATTGAAGATATTGCCCTGGATCAGTTCGTAAGGGACAGGCTTGAGAAGAAAAAGCCGCTGTTTTCCCATCGCCGGATCAAGATTGTCCTGAATCTGTCCCCGTCTCCTTTGATCCGCATGCCGGCGGACCCCCTGAAAAAAATCATAGACGGCCTGGTAAAAAATGCTGTCGAGAACACACCGGACCAGGGGAAGATCACCATCACTGTCGGTCCGGGTGAAAAAGGAACTTTTCTGGATATCACCGACGAGGGCACAGGAATTGTCCCTGAGGCCCAAAAGCACATTTTCGAGGGATTTTTTGCCACCCAGGACACCTTGAAGTATTCATCCAAAAACCCCTATGATTTCAATGCCGGCGGCAAGGGGGCAGACCTGCTGCGCATGAAAATTTTTTCCGAACGTTTCAATTTCACCATCAACCTGTCATCAAGGCGCTGCAGCAACCTTCTTGAAGCCGAAGATGTCTGTCCGGGATCCGTGGAAAAATGCAGCAGGGTTTCGGCTCCCGGCCGGCCTGGATGTGACGGGACCACTACGGTTAAACTTGTTTTCCCCTCCTGATACCGGATAATAACCGATACCGGTTACCCCGACCCGGCCCCGGCATCCTGGCATGAGAGTTGCAATTCTATCCTCACCGTACAACCGGTTTGATTTTAACAAAACCATACATACTGTGCGGAGGCAGACATGGCCCGATTGATCCAGGAGATTTCTTCAAAATTACACACTCTTTTCAACCCGTTCCGCCATGGCAGGGCCAAAGCACCCGGTCACGGGGAACTTGCCAGGCATATCCTGGACATCCAGCAGCAGCAGACAGTGGATGACATCATCCGCTGCAGCACCAGGTGCCTGGAGAACTACATGGTACTGTCCATGTTCGCCTTTGCCGTTCAAACCCGCCGGCAAATCGATGTATGGCTGAATTCCAAGGCATATGAAAAGCCCTTGAAGCGTATTGTCTCAATGGATTTCAAGCGGTCAAACACAGTTGAATTTCATTTCTTTGAAAATGAGGACAATACCACGTACCGACATCCTCAGGATTTTCAAATACCGGGTCTCATAACCTTCGATCCTGACGGCACCGGCCGCATTACCAGGGCTTACCTGGCCGTGTCCCACCCTGTTACGCCAAGGCATGAAGCCATCATTCAACTGGTAACCCAGAGCTGCGCCCATGCAATCCACAGCAGGCAGAAATTCCAGGCATTGTCAGATGCAGCCGCCCTGGACCCCCTGACCGGATGCTGCAGCAGGCAGGAATTCACCCGTGTTCTGACACGCCATATCGCGGATGCTGTAAGACATGTCAATGACCTGTCCCTCCTTAAATTCAACCTGGACAACTTTGGAACACTGAACGACCGGTATGGCCGGAAAACCGGAGATCAGATCCTCGAGGATATCGCCGCACTGGTCCACGAAAACATCCGGCAGGGCGATGTAGCCGCCCGGTGTACAGGGGATGAATTCGCCGTCATTCTGCCCCAGACCGGTATACGGGAGGCCATGGTGCTTTCGGAGAGGCTCAGGACCCTCGTATCGGCCGCACCTCTCGGTCACGGCCCTGAAAGTTTAAGGCTGACAGCAAGTTTCGGTGTGGCGGAGCTGGACCATGAATGCTCCGATATCACGCAATTGATTGAAGAAGCTGACGACATGATGCACAAGGCCAAATCCAGGGGGAAAAACCTGGTCATGCCCGGCATATTGCAGGTTTTTCCCCTGACCGGTCCCCATGGATTTGTTGAAACCTGCGTATAACCAGACGTCAGACTGTAGGTTTTTTCCTGCACTTTTACAGGCTGCACCATCAAAAAATGTGCACCACCGGGTTATCAGCCTGCTGGCCGGCATGGTTCCCCGGATATACTTGCTGAAGGAAAAATCATTCATTCTTTGCAGACAGCTCCTCTGAAAAAGCTTTAAAAATCATGGATACCCTATTCATATCAGCACATTGTCCTCTTTTCTATTTTTGAATGATTTTTCCTTCACTTTGGCCTGAAAGTGTCGACATCCAGCCCGTATTTCTTGATCAGGGCATAAAAATCCGCCCGGTACTTTCCGGCATGCCGGGCTGCCTGGGTCACGTTTCCCCCGGTCAAAGAAAGCAGTTTTGTAATATAGTCTTTTTCAAACTTGCATTTTGCCGTTTTCAATGTCTGTACAGGATTCAAAGAATCTTTATTCACCTCATTTTTATCCAGGATCAGGTCCGCATCTATCACCCTGCGTGTGCTGATTGCCACTGCATACTCGATCACATTTTTAAGTTCCCTGACATTTCCCGGCCAGTGATAGGACAGGATTTTATCCATGGCAGAAGAGCTCAGGCGCCGGATGCCTTTGTTCATAAGCCCGGCGTACTGGTCCAGAAAATGAGCTGCAAGATATGGAATACATTCGAGCCGTTCACGTAACGGAGGAACATGTATGGGAATCACATGAATACGGTAATAAAGATCTTTTCTAAAGTCATTTCGGGCGACCTTGGATTCAAGATCCTCGTTGGTTGCGGCAATGAAGCGGACATCGAGTTTAATGTCATGGCCCGCGCCCAGCGGGTGAAACTCGTTTTCCTGCAGCACCCGAAGCAGTTTGACCTGCATGGGAAGAGGGACCTGTGATATCTCGTCAAAAAAAAATGTCCCTTCCTGGGCCTGGGATAAAAACCCTTTTTTGCGGGTATTGGCCCCTGTGAAAGCACCTTTTTCATAACCGAAAAGCTCGCTTTCAAAAAGCGATTCCGGCAGTGCGGCGCAATTGACCGCAATGAAAGGTTTTTTCTTTCTCGAACTTGCCAGGTGCACCGACTTGGCGATCAGCTCCTTTCCGGTGCCGCTCTCCCCTGTTATAAGAACTGTTGAATCTGTTGAAGCAGCCTGCTGGACTCGCTTTAAAACATCTATCATCACATCGCTTCTGCAGATGATGTTCTCCATTCCCAGCTGTTCGGAAACCATGTTCCTGAGATTCTGGACTTCCTTTGACAGGCTGCTTTTTTCAAGACAGTTTTTTACCTGAAGCATGAGCTCCGTATCGTCAAAAGGCTTGGTCAGATAAGTAAAAGCCCCTTTTTTCATGGCATCCACTGCGGCTTCTATGGTGCCGTAGGCGGTCAGGATGATCACGGGAAGCCCGGGAATCAGCTCGCGCAATGACTGCATGAGCGCCACCCCGTTCCCGTCCTGGAGCTTGTAATCCAGCAGCGCAAGGTCGAAGTCTGGATCTTTTTTAACTATATCCAGGGCCTGTTCGAAACCCAGGGCAGATGAAACGTTGTATCCGCCGGCTTCGAGCCTGAACCTGAGCACGGTCACGATGGATACATCGTCATCCACCACCAGCAGCTTATTCATCAGGCGTACCCCTTATTTTCTCTATGGTTCCCATGTCAATCTCCTTGAGCTGCCTGATCTGGGTTTCAAGCCGCCTTATCTCCCGTTTCAGTTCCTCCTGCTCCTGCTCAAGCAGCATGTTCTGCTCTTTGAGAAACGCCATCTCATTGTCAAGCACCTCGAGCATTTTCTCGTTAAATTCCGACTGTTTCAATACATCCCTGGCCTCTTTGAGTATGGCTTCAACCAGGGACGCTGTACCGGACAAAGTTGCAGGATCGCTTTTGATACCGGCCTGTTCCAGGCATTCCAGGGCCTTGTCAAGATCTCTTTCAGGGTTGTCCGGATGGGCGTACAGCAACCCTTTTTGAAAAACAGCCCCATACCGGTCTTCAGGCAAAATTTTTCTGGCCGCACGGTTTTCAGCCATGGCGGCACTGAAATTTTTCTTGTCTGCCTGCCTGGCTGCGTTGATCATGTGGGCCCTGGCCTTATCGCCTTCAATGGTCTCAAAGGACACCCTGGGATAATACCGGTACTGGCAGCCCGTCAGGGCAAGCGCCAGGATCATGCCACAGGCAATGTAAATGATATCTGTGTGCCGCTGCCGGGTTCGCTTTTTGCCCATATATCTCCTCGATGCGCGTTTATGATATGCTTGGAAATGGCCAGCCCAAGGCCGGTCCCCCGCAGGGTTTGATGGCCGTTATCTATCCGCTGGAATTTTTCAAAAATCTTGTCCAGGTTCTTTTTGTCAATGCCGCACCCAGTATCTGCAACAGATAACACAATATTGCCTTCAATTTTATCCAGGCCGGCAGTTACCTGTATTTTCCCTTGTTTTTTGGTGTATTTGAGTGCATTGGATATAAGGTTGTTCATCACCTCTTCGATGCGCTGCTCATCCATGCGGCAGTGTGGTAAAGGATTTTGAGCCTGCAGCTTCAATTTAATACCGGCATTGAGGGCCTGGGGTTCGAACCGGTCCATGGCCTTTTTGACAACCGGTGTTATATCTGCCGTGACAAAATGATAATCCATTTGAAACACCTCCATCCTGGACAGGTCCAGGATCTTTTCAATGGAGCCGATCAACCGGTCGCATTCCAGAAGAATCAGTTGTGAAAGCTCTTTTTCTTTACCGGGATCACCTTTGAAAAGCTGCATGTTCAACATGGCCGATGCTTCTTTTATCGATGTGACAGGTGTTTTCAGCTCATGTGAAAAATGGCTGATAAAATCGGCTTTCATCTCGTCCAGCTCCCTGAGCCTGTCACACATTGCATTGAAATGTCTGGCCAGGTCTTCAATCTCTTTGGGTGCTCCGACAATGGGCTCAACCTGATCGAACTGTCCGAGTGAAATTTCCCTGGTTTTTTTCTCCAGCAAAAATACAGGCCTGGTTATAAGCCTGGTATTGGCCACTGATATGAAGATTCCCAGTACAATGGCTGCAATGGTAAAAGCGAGAGTCAGCTTGATAACCTTGTCAATCATGGTGCTTATGGCAATCATTTTTGAACTTTTCTGCCTGTTTTTTTCATCGATGACCTGTCTGAGTTCTGCATGCACATCTGCCGCCCGGTTTTCCTGGTTCTGCTGCAGCCCGGGCAAATCTTTCAAATCATGCCCTCCACCGGCCGAAGCAGCGTAACGGTCAACCCACCGGTTGTGAACCCTGAACGATTCCAGCGCGGCTGCGGCATGTTCCATATCACCGGGATCGAGCAAGGACATCAGCACATCCATATTGTGTTCAAAATCAGAGCGTATTTCAACACTTTTTTCATGGTAATCCGGATCATTGGAAATCAGGTATTTTTTTTCGAGCATGACCTGGGACGAAAAGTAAGCTGACAAGTTATCACACAAAAGGACGGCCTTATTGTCTACTTCGACAATCTCCATTGAGACCCGGTATAACCGGTCAAGCTGATACACGACATAGCAGCCCAGAAAAACGATAAAACCAAGCACAATCAAATTTCCTGCCACCAATTGTTTGAACAGGGTCAGTCTCATGTTTTTACCATCCTGGGACCGGGTTGCAGATTCCTACTTTTAGGATCGCATAGATGTCATTGTCAAGTGAAAAGGCCGTGATCATCATATTGACACGATCCATTGACAAAGATTATTTCACTGCTCTATACTGGCCCGGCACCATTAATTGTGTCTCAAAATGCGGGAGAAGAAATGAATTTCAGGGTCTGCAGGCAGCTGGCGGAAAGCATGTCACAGGTGATTATCGGCAAATCCTATGCCATAGAACTGCTGCTTGTTTCTCTGCTGGCCGGCGGCCATGCATTGATCGAAGATGTACCGGGCGTGGGAAAAACACTTTTGGCCAAATCACTGGCAAAAAGCATCGGCGGGACGTTCAAAAGGGTCCAGTTCACGCCTGACCTGCTGCCGGCAGATATCACCGGGTTCAATATCTTCAATCAGCAGACCGGTGAATTTGTTTTTCATCCCGGGCCTGTCATGACCCATGTGCTGCTGGCCGATGAAATAAACCGGACCGTTCCCCGCACCCAGGCCAGCCTGCTGGAAAGCATGGCCGAATACCAGATCACTGTGGATGGCCATACCATGCAGCTGCCGCGGCCGTTCTTTGTGATGGCCACCCAGAACCCCATAGAACTCGAGGGGACATTCCCGTTACCCGAAGCCCAGCTGGACAGGTTTCTGGTCAGGATCAGCCTGGGATATCCCGACCTTGCCGAAGAAATGGCAATCATGGATCGATTCAGGGAAAACGATCCCCTTGAAACACTTGCGCCCGTCATCTCACCATCCGGCATTATCAAGCTGCAGGAACTGAGCAGAAGCGTCAAGATTGCCTTGCCTGTAAAGGAATACATTGCTTCCATCGTAACAGGGACCCGGGGAAACAACCGGCTGCAGCTTGGATCAAGTCCCCGTGGATCCCTGGCTCTCATGCGCTCTGCCCAGGCGCTATGCGCACTCAGGGACCGGGATTTCGTGCTTCCTGATGACATCAAATACCTTGCCGGACCGGTCCTGGCCCACAGGGTAATGCTCACGGACCGTGAAAAACTCAAGGGCACGACCACAGCAGAAGTTATCAATGACATTATCCGGCAGATACCGGTTCCCATTCATGGCTGACGATCCGTCCCGTCCAAATTCACCGGGCCGCGACTTTCCCAGCGGGGTCTTCTTTTCGGTTTTCATGCTGCTGATTACAGGTATCCTGCTGATCTTGGGGCTTTTGTATCAGCAGACTGTCCTGGTGATATTTATAACCATCCTCACCGGGCTTGGCATAGGCACAAGGTTATGGGGTATAAAAAGTGCCTCCGGCATAACCGTCAGTATTGAAACGGATAACCTCCGTGTCTTTCCGGGGGAGCCTGTCTTCTTGAAACTGCACGTTGAAAACAAAAAATGGCTGCCGGCGGCCGTGCGAATCCGGCTTCCCTTTTATCGCGGCCGTGCGCCGGATGACCCGGAGGCCGAGTCCATTTCAGACTCGCTTGTTCTGTCGGGATTTCAAAAAACTGAATACCGGCATCAGCTGACACCGATGCATCGAGGCATATATACCTTCGATACCACTCATATCACCACCAGCGATATATTCGGCTTTTTTCCCAGGTCTTTTTTTCAGGAACAGTCCGGTGAGTGGATTGTATATCCCGGCATCCGGCCGGTAATACCGTTTTCCATACTGAAAAAAATCATGCCGGGCAAACCCGGACACAAAAGCCCTGTGCATGATCCGGTTTACATGATGGGCACCCGTGACTACAGCGGTGCTGCACCGGCAAGGGATATTCACTGGAAAGCCAGCGCCCGTTACCAGAGACTCCAGGAAAAAATATACGCGCCCTCGGAACCTGAAAAAATACTGATTGTTCTTGACGGCACGGGTTTTTACCCGGCAGGCGATATCGACGGATTCGAACAAACTCTTGAAACCATTGCATCACTGGCCGTTCTTCTGGCTGCCAATAACCATGTCCTGGAATTTTGGACCAACTGCAGCACCGGCAGCCGCAGCATTTTTGGCAGGGCGGGCAGGCCGTGGCAGGTTGTCGAGCTGCTTGAGTGCCTTGCCGGAATTCAAATGGTCCCGGCAGAGGACATGGATCCCTTTTCTCCCAATTACCAGAGAATTCATGCCGGAACCAGCTGCCTGTACTTTTCCCGGATGCCTGTCGATGATGTAACTCCGGCCCGGGCATTCTTACTCCCCATGATCAATTTTGCCTGGCGGCCCGCCCCAAAGTCCGATCTACCGGGCCGTAGCAAAAGGCCGTATCTCCTGATACAGGACCTGCTGGTGGAGGAATAGATGAAATCTCATACCAGCAGCTTACTGCCGATAAAGTTTTCAGCCGCTGCAATGGAGCTGTGCTGGCTTATGGCATGGCATAAATTCCTGTTTATGGCCTTTTACCAGACATGGATTCCCTTTTCGTTCACGCTGATGCTCTTTTCAGCCGGCATGGCAGGCACGGCCATCAGCCGGACAAAGGCAGGATTGAACCTCCACCATATTCTGATCCAGGGGATATCATTTGCCGGCACACTGACAGCAGCCTTCGGATATGCAGCCTTGAGCCCGCAGTCTTATCTCCCGCCACTGAAATGGGAGCAGATCATGGCCGGCAAAATTGAACTGCCCGGATGGCTGGCGCTTTTTTTTCTTTTCACTATAGTCATTGTGACCTGGAAAAGAGGGGTGACCTGTATCAACAGCCCATTGAACAGGACCAATATGTACAACCGTTTCGATCTGGGTATTTTTTCATTTTTATTCCTGCTGGTTGTACAGATGCTCGTTTTTTTCAAGCTGGGATACCAAATTCCTGTTCCGAGCCGCCTCCTGGTCTTTTATTTCCTTGTTTATTTCTTTTTCAGCCTCATGGCAATCTGTCTTGTGAATACAAAAGAAGCCCGCTTCAGCCGGGATTTTTCAAGATACAGCAGCCTGGCGGTTACCGCCGGAGCCTCTCTGCTGGTATGCCTGGCCGGCATCGCAGCGATCCTGGCCTTTGAGCCATGGCTCGCAGAGTTTGCACATACGGCTGCGGAAACCGGGCGGCTCGTCGGTACTCCTGTCGGGCACCTGTTACTCAGGATACTGCAGTTTTTATGGGGGACAAGACAGGGTCAGCAAACACCTGTTTCAGGACATCAGCCTGGCAATCCGTCTTCTTTGTCGACAGGAGAAACCGGTTTTGAATCCCCTGCAGCAACCATCCTGTTTACATGGGGAGGACTGGCTGTTCTTTTGCTTGCCGTGATTATTGTACTGGGCGCATGCATGAAACTGCTGATCGATTATTTATTCAAAAAAACCGGGACAGACCGTAAAACATCAGGCCGATGGCACTTTTCACTGGACTGTCTGTGGCGGTTTATCTTAAAGACAGGTCGTCTTGTTTCAGCAGTAAAAAAACGGCTCGGACCCGATCCAGACCTGAAAACAGCTGCAGGCCTGATGACCGGATGGGGCCGTCGAAGCTCAATACCTTTGAATACCGGGGAAACGCCACTGGAATACACCCGGCGCCTTTCAGCCCGTTTTCCACGGGCACAAGATGAAATTGACAGTCTTTTACCACTGGTGCACCAGACCGTATATGCCGGCCAGGACTTGACACCCGGTCAAAGGGACCACATTCTCCGTATTAAAAAAAAGCTGTTTCACCCCTCATTGTGGATATCCAGGCTGCTTGTCAGGCTGAGACCTGCCCGGTAACCTGTTCCACCAATTGCCCGATACCATTTCAATCTGCCATTGCCCGGTGCCACTTGAATATGATATCAAGTCATATTTCAACTTCAGGACTTCAACGACAATGAAAGGCAAAACTCCCTGATGAAGACCATACATGAACAGATATTCGGCGATTCAAGGCAGATGACGGCCATTGAGGACGAGAGCATCGATATGGTATTGACATCCCCTCCCTATCCCATGATTGACATGTGGGACGGCATATTTTCAGACCAGAGCGTTATGGTTAAAAAGTGCCTGCAAAAAAGAGACGGTGCCGGGGCCTTTGAAGCCATGCACGAAATTCTTGACACGGTCTGGAAGGAAACATTCAGGGTATTGAAACCAGGCGGATTTGCCTGTATCAATATCGGGGATGCCACCCGTACTGTCAAAGAACGCTTTTCTTTGTACCCCAACCATGCCAGGATCATCGAAGCTGCCCGCAGAACGGGATTCATGATCCTGCCCTGTATTTTATGGAGAAAAACCACCAATGCCCCCAATAAATTCATGGGTTCCGGCATGCTTCCCGCAGGGGCCTATGTCACCCTGGAACATGAATATATCCTGATTTTCAGAAAAAACGGCAACCGCGTGTTTTCAACCTCCGAACAAAAGAACAACCGGCACGAAAGCGCAATTTTCTGGGAAGAACGAAACCAGTGGTTTTCAGATATCTGGTTTGATGTTACAGGAGCCTCTCAGGGTATGAAACAGCAGAAAGGTCGGAAACGCAGCGGCGCCTTTCCGTTCGAACTGGCGTTTCGACTGACCAGCATGTACTCGGTCAAGGGGGACAGGATCCTGGATCCGTTTTCAGGGACCGGAACCACCATGGCGGCAGCCATGGCCTGCGGCCGTAACAGCATTGGCTATGAAATCGACCAGGACCTTGAAGACCGTATTGCCGACATCCAGGTGTCCATCATAAAACAGGCCTGCAAAAAAAATCACCAGCGCCTGCTGAACCATGTGAACTTTATCCAGGAACGGATAAAGACCAGGGGCATGCCCCGGTATGAGAACATCCACTACGGCTTCCCCGTCATCACGAACCAGGAAAAAAAGCTTATCCTCAATGACCCTTTGGCCATCTCCGGAAAGGGCCCGCTTTGTTTCCAGGTGGAATACAGTACCCAGCCGCAGGAAGCGTTCTGCCAGAAATGGCCTGAAAGTACCGCTCCTCCCATGAAGAAGGCATTTGAATCCCGGGAAAAACAGGGCTCACTTTTTTAAAGTTCCATTTTGGCTATGGCGATGGCTCCAGTGACAACAGCATTCTGGATACCAGCCTGTTTTCCTCGTTGACCGTGCAAAAGCCCACTGAGCGGACCATTTCAAGACCATCCATAACCGGATATACCAGGGTATCCAAAATCTGCCGTGTAGTTTCGACTTCCCCTGCCGGCCGGGCCATCGCCCCGAAAACCATAGCCCATGTCAGTATATCCTGCACACGGGACAACATGGCCCCGGATCTTGTAAACCCGGCCTGGTTGCTTTTTTTGGTCAAACCGCAGTCCACGGCCTGGAAATCGGCATCCGCAGATATCGAGTCGCCGGGCTCCCGGGTCAGCATGGTGGAAAGCAGTTCCCTGCTGGTTGCCAGAATCAGGAAATCATCCCGGAAGGTATAGGCCGGGCTCAGGCTTGCGCCCAGCGGCAGCATGGTATAGTTGACCGTTGTGTCCCCAACCTTCTCATCCATCAGAGGCAGGCGGATCTGCTTTACCTGTTCCCTGATCAGACGGTCGATTGCACCGGTATCGGTCACTTCTACCATCAGGGCCAGTTCCGGCACGGGAAACATATTGCCTGAATGAATTTCATTGATTACAAATCCCGCCTGGGTACCAAAAAGGGCCCTGAAGGACTCGAAAGACATACCGGTCTGGTCGAAAAACCTTTTCTGAATAAGGGTCAGAAGCTCGGCCGGCACCTGCGGGTGTTCCTGCAGCATCTGCCAGAAAATGTCGACATCAAAAGTGTTCTGCCAGGCACAGGACAGGGCTCCGGACGGAACATATTGCAAAGTCGGGTTGTCAGCCGGTCTTATGCCGGTCATGCGGACAGCGGAGTGAGGCATGATGTCCGGATTCATTCCCATGATTGTTTTTACCTTAATCCGGTCATCTGGCAAGGTACAAACCACCATGCCGGCATCCTGGACCCCGCTTTTTGAAAAGGCTCCGTAAAACGCAATGTCATGGGGCTGTTCCATGAAAAGCTCTGCGGCATTTGCCTTGTAACTGTCCGAATTGAGCATGGCTGATTCAGGATCAAGGGACTGGTCCAGGCATTTTTGCACCACCCCGGGTTCCATGCCGGCAATCACCAGTCCTCCGGTAACGGCATAATAAAGATTCGTGGAATCATTCAAGCTGAAATGATTGAGATCCCATTCCCGGTATTTTTGAGTTTGAATTTCCCCCTGGAATGAAAATACGTGCCGTATGCTGTCAAGTATATGAGCCGGCTGCGAGGGCCGTGCAATGATCACGGCAGATGAAACCATAACCTGTGAATCGGGCCAGCCACTGCTCATCCTGTTTGCCGATGATGCAGGTGACTGGATTGCCAGGGCTGTTTCACGGCCAAAAAGAAGATCGAACCAGGGGCTGTCCAAAAGTTCCCGGGCTGTCTGCAGAAAAGTTTTTACAGCTATCCGGTCATTTGCCTCAAGCGCCATCAGGTCCATGACCTTTTCATGATCGATGCCTGATACAGCCTGGCCCAGGCGACTTTTCTCAAGGCCGGATATCAGGTCCACGAGATTGTAAACCTTTAACATCCCCTTTGTATCACCCGGCAGGACGGCTTCGATCGGCAAGTCGGCCTGGTGAGGCTGGTCGTAATACACATAAGCCCCTGCTGCAACAGCGACAATAACCAAAAATACCCACAAAAATCTTCGCATCATAAAATTCCTTGTCTTTTTTTCACTACCGGTTTACTGACTGGGAAAAAGGTCCTTCAACATGGACTTTGCATCTTCCTTCACATCTTCGATTTGTTTTTCCCGGGTTTCCTTGTCTCCGACAATATCCTTGATCCCTTCTGCGTCAGGGAGCTCTTGCCCCGTGATACCTGCCATGTCCGGTCTGAACTTCGGCTGGGTCAAAGGACCTGTAACCAGTACCGGAACAAGAATACCGGTTCGTTCCTTTTTGTCTCCCTGGCCTTTCAATGTGCCCACGATCTTGGGGGTTATTTTTACATCGACTGTTTCTTCGATTATGTCAACTTTCCCGTCAGCATTCAATCGCAGCAGCGGCGAAACCATTTCTGAACCGTCAATGGAAGCGATCCCGTCTTTTATATCGACCGGCAGCAAAAGACTTGCAAAATCGGTTCTGGGTTTTTTCTCCGAATCACTTTGCATGCCTGCTCTTGATTTGACGGTATGCATGATATTTGTCAAATCCACTCCCACGATCGCCCCGTCGGTAAACAGGAGTTCTTTTCTGCCTTCCAGGGTCTGCCTTATCCGGTCAGGGGTGTCTCCTGTAAAACGCATGTCGGCATCAGCTGCCAGGGTGCCCTCGATTATTTCTTTTTCCACCAGGGCCTGAACTAAAGGGGCTGCCTGGATGCCCTCCATCCTTAACTTGACCGCGGTTGCAGGCTCTTTGCGATTGACGTCCATTGAGGCTTTTGCCGCTACGGTTCCCTGGGACAGATTACAGGCAAAAGGATCGACAGATAAGATACCTTCCTTTGCATCTATCTTGATACGGATATCGTCGACAGCCAGTTTTTTAACCAGCAGTTTCTCAACCGTGATCTCCCCGTCAAGCACAAGTTTTCTTAAGGCCGTATAATCCATGCCGCCCCCAGGTGATTTTTCAGCGATCGGGCCGGCATCGGCCTGTTCCTTGCCGGGCGGCGGAAGGTAGCGGTCCAGGTCAATCCGGTCCAGGGCCATGGTAAACCTGATATCCGGCTTCTGGACATCGGCGACGGTCCCTTCGAACTTTATACCAGAATCATCCAGTGTCATTCGGCCGTCCGACAGCGTAAAAGCTTCGGGTGTTCCGTTTATTCTCAAGTCTGCCGCCAGTAGACCCGGCACGGAACTGTCAGCTGTTTCAACCGGGAATGGCCGGCCCAGCGCTGTCATCAGCTTCCGGGGTGAAAAAGGTGAAACTGCCAGCACAAAGTCAAAAACGGGCTGAACGGCCGGATCGGTCACGTGTCCATCCAGCTTGACCTGAAGCATGTCCATGGCATCAAGGGTCAGATTGACCGGAATCCTGCCCTTGCCGGGGACATCTCCTGTAGGCCCGACAGAACCTTTAAGTGCAACCGGCTGATTATTCACCACTGCGCTGAAATCGATTTTCAACGGTGTATCGAAACTGACATCGTCCAGCACAAGTGACATATCGGTTATTTCCACGGTACGGTTCAATGCATGGTCCACCCAGGTAACACGGCCGCCGGTAACGGCGAAATTCTGTATGGTCAGGGCTTCTACAGGCATGCCGCCTTTTCGGGAATCATCTTCTGGAGCACCATGCCGTGGTTTTGAATCGCCTGCTTGTTTTCCCCGTCCCATTCCTTCCCAGTTAGCGGGTCCGGTTGCCGGCTTTTCAAGATGAATTACCGGTTTGTCCACGACAAAGGTTTTGACCTCTATTTTCCTGGACAGCAGAGGCATCACCTTTACCCGGATTTCAAAGCTGCCTATTGAGGCCATGTCCTTTTGAGAAAAGCCTTCCGGGTTCCCGATATGCACATCGGAAATACGGATGCCGACCCAGGGGAACAGCGACAGATCCATGTCTTTTCCCAGGGTAACGGGACGCCCGGTATGCCGGGTAATCAACTCCTCTATCCGTGGTTTATACTGCTGAACATCGATCAATCTCGGAGCTGCGAGTACCAGGACAACGACAAGCAGTACGCACACGATGGATATCACCAGCAGCCATTTTATGAGTTTTTTCATAAGGCACCTCTTTGTATGGGTAATTCAACTTTCGGGCTTCAACGATGATGCCCGGGGTCAGGCTTGTTTTATTGTGTTTTTATCAAAAATTATTTCCTGTCAAGGGTCAAAAACGCAATAATGCAAGCCTGACCCCATTTAACATTTAACACTATCACAATTGCATACCCGGGTAAATCCAGGCGGCAAAATAATCCCGGCCTGCCGCATTATGTCTTGATTATGGAAGATTCAACTGCTATGACCTTTGTAAAAAGCCTGTTTATATTCTTAACGGAGCGCCCATGGCGACGGAAAACTTTGATATCATCGTTACAGGTGGCGGTATTACCGGGGCTGGAGTCTTTCACGAGGCTGCCGCAAGAGGGTATCGTACACTGCTCCTTGAAGCCAGGGATTTTGCCTGGGGAACTTCGAGCCGTTCCTCCAAAATGGTCCACGGAGGATTGCGGTACCTGGGGCAGGGCCACCTGAAACTGACCCGGGATGCTGTAAAAGAACGCGAACGCCTTCTGAAAAGGTATCCCGGCCTTGTGACGGCGCAGGAATATATCATGCCGGTTTTCAGGGATTACGGTCCGGGTGAATGGATGTTGAAACTGGGACTGTCCATTTACAGTTTCATGGCCGGGAAGAAACAGCACCAGGTATTTTCTGCCCGCCAGGCACTGGACATGTTTCCGGCGCTGCGCCGGGAGCACCTGAAATCCGCTCTTGGATTCAAGGATGCCCAGGTGGACGACGCCCGGCTGGTACTTCGGCTGATCCAGGACGGCATGGCCCTTGGCGGTGTGGCCAGAAACTACACCCGCGTTGAAAGGGTCGCTTTAAACCGGCAAAACAGGGTCTGTGCCGTTCAGTGCCGGCACGCCTTCACCGGCAGATCTTCAGAGATTGCCGCCCGTGTGGTTGTCAATGCCACAGGAGCTTCAGCCCGGTCTTTGTGCCTGTCAAATAACATGCCCTGGCATATAAGGCCCCTGCGGGGCAGCCACATGGTATTCCCGGGGCACCTGTTTCCCCTGGACCGTGTCCTGAGCTTTTTTCATCCCCAGGATCTTCGCCCTGTATTCATCTTTCCCTGGCAGGGAACCCTTGTCCTGGGAACCACCGATGTGGACCATAAACCTGACCTGGACACAGAGCCGGTGATAAGTGGCCACGAAGCCGGGTATCTCATGGATGGCCTGAACCATGTCCTGCCCGGCCTTAGTCCCGGTTTCAAAGACTGTATCTCGACTTTTGCCGGTGTGCGGCCGGTATTGAGCAGCAGACACAAACCGGCCTCACGTGAATCAAGGGAACACATGGTGTGGAGCGACAGGGGCCTTGTCACGGTAACAGGCGGGAAACTGACCACCTTTGGCATACTGGCAAACGATACCCTGTCAGCGGCAGGAAAAGACCTGCCCGCCCCCGGGCAGCCGGCAGCACCACCGGCTGTCGAGCCCGATTCCAGCCATGATAACTGCGATTTTCTGAGCGGCCCGGCCCGGGAGCGGCTGTACGGCCGATACGGCAAAGCGGCAGGCCTGATCATCCGGGACGGTTCTCCAAAAACCCTGATCAACATACCGGGTACTGACACGCTCTGGGCTGAACTTCCCTTTGCGGCAGCCCATGAAAGCATTTATACCCTGGCGGATCTTCTGCTCCGCAGAACCCGGATCGGACTGCTTTTGCCCCATGGCGGCAGGGATTTTTTAAATGAAATCCAGGCCATCTGCCGGCCGGTGCTGCCGTGGGATGCGGAGCAATGGAACATGCAAAAAAAACAATACCTTGACCTTTGGGAATCTGCCCATGCACCGCCTGGCAACCTGAAAGAAGGAGACCGGCCGTGACAGACCCTTTGCTGCTGAGCATCGACTGCGGCACCCAGAGCCTGCGGGCCATGCTGTTTTCCCCTGAAGGCCGGCTCCTGGCCCGGGCTCAGGAGTCATACGCCCCGTATGTCAGCCCACGTGCGGGCTGGGCCGAACAGGACCCGGACATTTACTGGCAGGGTCTTGTAAAAGCCTGCCGCCGTCTCAGGCAGGACCACCCTTCCCTGTTTGCCAGAATTGCCGGGGTCGGCATCACCACCCAGCGTGCCAGCATGATCAATGTGGATATTGACGGAACCCCCCTGCGTCCTGCAATTCTCTGGCTCGATCAAAGGCAGATACCCTTGGGCACAGGACTGCCAGCCTGGTTCAAACTGGGCATCAAACCCACTTTTTTATCCAGAAAACTTTTGACGATCCATTCCCAGGGGAAATGCAGCTGGATCCGGATCAACCAGCCCGGCATCTGGGAAAAAACCCACAAATACCTCCAGGTATCCGGGTTTTTGAACTATTGCCTGACCGGCGAATTCTCTGATTCCGTTGCCGCCCAGATCGGACACCTGCCTTTTGATTACAAAAAACAGCAGTGGGCATCAGCACTCCATATCTGCCGTGTCTTATTCCCGGTGGAACCTGAAAAACTGCCGCGGCTTGTCACTCCGGGCACCGTTTTGGGGAAAGTCACCTCAAAAGCATCCAGCCTGACCGGCATCGAGGCTGGTTGTCCCGTGATTTCCTGCGGGTCGGACAAGGGGTGTGAAACCCTTGGAGCCGGCGTGACACAGCCGGACATGGTAAGCCTGAGCTTCGGCACCACCGCTACTGTCCAGACCACAACCCGCCGGTACTTTGAGCCCATTGACCGTATGCCGCCCTATCCTTCTCCAGTACCGGGCAGCTACAACCCGGAAGTTGAAATATTCAGGGGCTTCTGGATGATCACCTGGTTCAAGAATCAATTTGCATGGAAAGAAAAAGAAGAAGCAAAAGCAAGGGGGGTAAGCGTTGAAAAACTGTTGAACCGCTGTCTTGAAAAAACCGGGCCCGGCGCCATGGGACTTTTAGTCCAGCCATACTGGGGGCCAGGTCTGGATTTGCCCCATGCCAAAGGTGCAATGATCGGATTTGGTGATGTCCATACCCGGGATCACATCTACCGGGCCATGATCGAGGGGTTGGGATTCGCCCTGTATGAAGGCATGGAAAAAATCCGGGCCAAAAGCGGGGTTCAGGTTTCCAGTGCTGCTGTTTCAGGGGGAGCATCACAAAGCGAGGCCATCTGCCGTATTGCAGCCGATATTTTCAACCTGCCAATGATAAAAGGCAGGACTCACGAGACTTCGGGCCTTGGTGCCGCCATACTGACAGCCTCGGGTGCAGGGCTGTACCCCTCCATTCCGGCGGCGGCAAAAGAAATGGTAAAAGTGGACAGGGTTTTTGAGCCGACCCCTGACCATGTCGATATTTACAAAGAATTGTATTCAAGGGTGTACCGTCACATATACAGGTCCCTGAAACCTCTTTATGTCCAGATACAACAGATTACAGGATATCCGTCCATATGAAGAAAAAACCTTCAGATCAAAGCCTTCCGGCCTGGTCGACCAGTCCCCCGCCTGAAAAATCCCTGCGGTCCATTTTTAAATGGGGGGATCCCAGGACCTTCAAACACCCGGGACCCGGTTTTTTTCACCT
>CAYNHL010000032.1:0-30075 GCA_964397015.1 uncultured Desulfobacterales bacterium
CAAATATCTTCGTTTGGGTCAGCCCTGGGCATTTGAAAATGAGAAATTGCTCTCCTGCGATTTTCTGGAAGAAATGGCGCAGGCGGCAAAACGGTCTGGTGTGGACCCGGATATTGTGATTGCCACTGGTGCCACCCGTTTAGAATGATGACGGTTTTGAAAGAAAATTGTGGTTATAAAAAAATTTCAAGAGACAGCATAAGCAAAAATAAAAATTTCAGCAGGAGGGTGACGGTGATGTATGATCGCACGAAATTTAACCAGAAAACCATGGATGCGTTCGCACCGGCGGAAAAAATCGGACTGGTGGCATCCGTCAGTCCGGAAGGTCTGCCCCACATCACCCTGATTACCTCTATTGCGGCATCCGGGCCAAAACAGCTCACCCTGGGGGAATTTTGCAAGGGCCGCAGCAAGACCCATATTCAGAAACATCCTGAAATTGCTTTTCTGGTACTGACCATGGACCGGAAGATGTGGCGGGGCCATGCCCGGTGGACCCACCTGCGCCAGGAAGGACCGGAATATGAGCGCTATAATGAGCTTCCCATGTTCCGTTATAATGCCTATTTCGGCATCAACACCGTGCATTATCTGGATCTGGCCGATCTGAAAGGCCCGGATGGGCTGCCTCTCGTTAAAATCATGGTTTCCTCCCTGATGACCAAACTCGCAAAAAAAGGAGCGCGCTCCAGTTCCAAGGACCGGGTGCTGACGGATTTTGGCGAAAATCTGTTTAACCGGATAGATGCCTTGAAATTTTTGGCCTATATCCGGGGGGACGGGTTTCCCGAAATCGTTCCCCTGCTTCAGTGCCAGGCTGAAGGACCCGCCAGGCTCGTGTTTTCCCCGTGGGCATTTGAAAAAGAGCTGGGAAAAATTCCTCACGGCCAGGCTGTGGCAGTGTTCGGGCTGACCATGAAAATGGAGGATGTGCTGGTCCGGGGCGTGTTTAACAAAATGTCGCGCTCCCGGGGAATTCAGACCGGCAGCGTAACCATTGACTGGGTATATAATTCCATGCCTCCCTGCCACGGCCGGATCTATCCGCCGGTCCCGCTTTCGCCGGTGACTGAGTTTGCGGATTTTTAGACAGATGGCTTTTTCGCGGGGCATGCCAGGCTCACTGACTTTATCGGACATCTATTCCGAAAAAACTTTGACTATCCCGGAATATATGTCAAAATAGTCTTTGTGGAACGATATACCACAAAATACATTAAAGATGATTTAGATAAAAAAATCATCCTGCTGACAGGAGTGCGCCAGACCGGAAAAACGACACTGTCAAAAATGTTGGGATACAGATGAAAAAGACGTTATTATATCGTTTGTTTGGACTTGGCTCTGTCCCTGAGAAATTGCTTCCACTGCTTGAACAGGAGGGTATTGTTGTTTCCGATGAAGGAATAAGCGGATGGTTCATTGCAAAACATGTCAATGCACCGGGGAAACGGTATCGTCATCGTTCAGAGGGATTTTCCGGTTGTCTCGTGTTAACCAGAGAGAGATTGATTTGCTACACATACGGGAAACGTCAAATCAACATTTCTGTTAAAGACCCGAAGACAGCAAATCTATATGTCGACATACCAAAAAAAGATAAACTGTGTCTTTCGTTCGAGTCATCGGACTTTCGAGAAGGTTGGAATGGCATAATTGAATTCCGGTTCAATACGAACAAGGCTCATCAATTTCGTGAAGCATTGATCGAAATCGGTGTCCAACCGGGTAACCGGGGGTTTTAGTCCCCCACCCCCCACCACAACGCAAGAAGGTAAAATATGGAGTCAAAACGATTCTGGGATAAAATAGCCGGCAAGTACGACAAACAAGCACTGCGCAAGTATCAGAAAGCCTATGAAGAGACAATTGAAATCAGCAGGAAATACCTGCGGAACGATGATACGATGCTTGACTTCGCATGCGGCACAGGCATTACCACAATTGAATTGGCTCGATCTGTCCAGCAGGTAGTGGCCGTCGATCTATCTGATGAGATGATACGACTTGCCAGGGATAAGGCAACCTTCAACGGAATCGACAATATAACCTTCAAGGCAGCTACTATTGAAGACACAGATATAGGGAATGCATCCTTCGATATCATTACAGCTTTCAATGTTCTTCATGGATTAGAAGACTTAGAAAGATCTCTTTCTCGAATATGGACGCTTCTCAAAGCAGGAGGTTTCTTCCTTTCTGTAACGGACTGCCTGGGTGAGAAGAGAACTATGACAGGTATTCTCTACACTGGCCTATCAAAAATGGGTTTCATCCCGAAGATAAATTCATTCAAAAGGACTGATTTAATAAGAATGATCACCTCTAAGGGCTTCACAGTGATTGAGGAAAGAAATCTGTACCCTTCTCCACCGAACTGCTATATAGCAGCAAGAAAAGCCAGTAGTTGAGCAGAATCGGAGATACCGGAGTATGTGAAAAATAATATAACATTTGCTTTAAGGAGAACAAAATGAACATACCGATGTATCAGATTGACGTATTCACCTCCACCGTTTTTTCCGGTAATCCGGCCGCTGTCTGCCTGCTGCATGCTGACCGGTGTATATTTGTCATCAATGCCGGATGATTTTGTCACCAGACTGCACTACATATCCGTATACGAGGAGATAATAATGTACCAGAGAATTTTATTGTTGATAATTGCTGGATTTATCCTTGGTACATCTGCTGTCATGGCGGATGGTTCCGATAAGATCAAGGCCGCTGTCACTTCAGCAGAAAAATGGATCCGGCTCATTGATGAAGGACAATATATAGAAAGCTGGAAGGAATCGTCTGAATATTTTCAGCAGGCTGTCAAACAGGATCAGTGGGAACAGGCAGTCCGGACAGTTCGGATACCTCTGGGAAAAATGGTTTCAAGAGAACTGAAAAGTACTGTATACACAACATCTTTACCAGGTGTGCCGGATGGAGAATATGTGGTTATTGAATTCAACACCTCATTTGAGAATAAAGAATCCGGGGTTGAGATTGTTACGCCCCAGATGGACAAGGACGGTATCTGGAAAGTGTCCGGATACTACATAAAATAAGAATTCGACCGGCTTTCAGCCAGCGGTGACCGACATGTACATTTTCGAAGTCAATGAAAAAAAATACCTGGATTTCAAAGTGAGGCCGAAGAACGTCTTTTCTGGCAAAAACGTGATTCTTCATAATATATTAACTGGTCAGATGCAGAAAACGAAGTGCCCGGCAAGTTACCGAAAACGTTCGCTATATTTATTCAGTTTTGCCAAATCAGCTCCTATCCCTGGTCAAGGGCCTATCAGATCGCATTGAAACAGGAAAACACCTTGATTTACACCATTGCCCGTATCCCTGAACGGGAAGCCCTTTTCAACTGGATAGGAGTTATCATCTCGGGTAAGACCTACCTGTTCTCACTAAAAGAACGCGGCATTGAAATTGACTCTCTCGATCAGGCCAAAGCTTACACAATAGGGGCTGTCCGCAATGGTATCCGGTCAAAACATCTGATATCAAAAGGGATTGTTGACCTTGATCTGGTTAAGGATACCCAGACAAACGTCCTCAAGCTGATCAACAACAGGATCGATCTGTGGGTGGAAGACGAACTGTCTGCTGTTTACACTTTAAAACAAATGGGCTATAACCCGGATGAAATACTTAAACGGACATTTGAACTGAATCTTAAAATAGACGGTTATATGGCATTCAGCATAAATACGGCTCCTCAAACCGTGGAATTGTTCAAAAAGGCACTGAAACAGCTGATCGAAAACGGTACGTACGAAAAAATAAAGTCCAAATATTTATAAGGTTAAAAACAACGGGATTTGCATCAATGGATGAAATCTATGGATAAAGACGATAGACTTTCTGCAGCCGAGTGGTTTAACAAAGGTTTAAAATGTTTTAATCAACCAGACGGGGTTGGCGCTGTCCGTGCATTTGAGGCGGTTATCAGTATGGATGCAGCTTATCGTCACGAGGATGGAGATAATCCTTATTTCTATCTGGGCAAGATATCCGAAATCGAAGGACGGATCGACGACGCTATTAAGTATTATTCTAGCGCCTTGATACTGGATCAGTACGACGAAGAAAGCCTGATCGGCCGGGGAAGTTGTTATACAGTTAAAAAAAATCACGATAGTGCCGTAGCCGATTTTAAAAAGGTACTGGATATACCGTCCGAAATCAGGAATGTACCTTTGCAGCATGTGTTTTATGCTATCGCTGAAAATTTCCGCCAGCAAAAGGATTTTCCAAATGCACTTCACTGGGGGGGAAAAGCACTTTCAATAGACCCTGGTACTTCGCGGCATCAGGAACTGGTCGCAGATGTCAAAAAAAAGATCATGAAACTATAGATCTATGAAAGAAACGCCTAAATTATCATTTGAAAATAATCCAGAAATGGCCATGGTCGATGCCTTTATTCGGCATACCGGCACCCATGTTTTCCTTACCGGCAAGGCCGGCACAGGAAAAACAAGCTTTCTTACCGGACTCAAGGAAGACTGCCACAAGCAGATCATGGTCACAGCCCCGACAGGGGTGGCGGCCATCAACGCCGGCGGGGTGACCCTCCACTCCTTTTTTCAGCTTCCCTTTGGCCCCTATATCCCGGGTCGGTCTGAACAAAATCGGGATTACCGAAGATTTTTCAGGTTTTCCAAAGAAAAAAAACGAATCATCAAAGGCCTGGATCTCCTGGTCATAGACGAGATCTCCATGGTAAGAGCCGATCTTCTGGACTCCGTCGATGCGGTACTCCGTCGGTTGCGGCGGGACGACCTCCCCTTCGGTGGGGTGCAGCTTTTGCTGATCGGGGATCTGTTTCAGCTGCCGCCGGTGGCCAGGCCCGATGAGTGGCAGCTGCTCCGGAACTGTTATTCCAGTATTTATTTTTTTGCCAGCCAGGCCCTGGCCCGGACGGAAATGGTAACCATTGAACTCAAGAAGATCTACCGCCAATCCGATACGCAATTTATCGATTTGCTCAACGCGGTCCGGAACAACCGCCTGGACAAAGAGGCAGCCGCCCTGCTGGATCAATGTGCGCATAAACCAGTACCCGAGCAGGGGTGCATTACCCTTACCACCCACAACCGAAAAGCGGACGACACCAACCGGGAGCGCCTGGACCGCCTGGATGAGAACCCGCGTGAACTGACTGCTGAGATCGAGGGTCAGTTCCCGGAACAATCTTTTCCAACGCCGGAACGACTGATTTTGAAAAAAGGGGCCCAGGTGATGTTCCTTAGAAATGACGCTTCACAAGACAAACTTTATTACAACGGGAAAATCGGCCGCGTAAGCGAGGTTTACCACGACCGGGTCCTGGTCACGGATCTTGAAGGCCAGCCCCCTGTGGAAGTAACGCCGGTGGACTGGGAAAATATCACATATAAGATCAACGAAGAAAATCAGACCATCGAGGAAGAGGTCATTGGCCGCTTTTCCCAGATCCCCCTAAAGCTGGCCTGGGCAGTTACCATCCACAAGAGCCAGGGTCTTACCTTTGACAGGGCTGTAATAGATGCCAAAGATGCCTTTGCCCATGGACAGACTTACGTAGCCCTGAGCCGCTGCCGGAGCCTGGAAGGCCTGGTGCTCTCTTCACCCGTGCCCCGGAGCAGTGTGAGCGTAGATCCTTCTATAACAGAATTTATGGCAGCGGCAACCGCCAACAGCGAATCCGATCTTGAGAACAGGTTCCGTGCTGCCCGGCTCACCTATCAGCAGGAACTGCTGCTACAGTGTTTTGACTTCAATACTATGCGTGGATTATTCTACTACTTCATGCGTCTGGCCGATACCCACCGGGGCAGCGTTCGGGTTGAGGGCCTTTCCGACATTTCAAAACTCAAGATTGAGGTCAGAGACCAGATTTTTGAAATAGGGGAAAAATTCCAGAACCAACTTCGGGGGATGATGACAGGAAATACCCTGCCGGACGATCATACTGGAATAAGGGAACGGACCCGGAAAGCCCATGACTGGTTTGAAGAAAAACTGACTGGTCTGTTTACGGATCTGATAGAAAAAGGACATATTGAAACTGACAACAAAGCCCTGAAGAAACAGATGACCAACAGCCTTGAAAACCTCATTCTGGAGATCCATATCCGTATTGCCGGTATTCGCTCCTGCGTTGCCGGTTTTTCTTCAAAGGAATACCTGCGGGCCATTTCCAGTGAAGGCATGATTGCCTCCCAAAAAACAAAAAAGGCCGCTGCGCGTGCCCGGGACTATACTGAGTCTGACATCGATCACCCGGAGATGTTCAAAACCCTTAAGGGCTGGCGGGCAGAGGTTGCCGGCAGACTCGGGGTCCCCCACTTCCAGGTTCTCCACCAGAAAGTGCTGGTACAGATTGCTGTCTGCCTGCCGGAAGATGAATTTGCCCTGGCCCGGCTGAAAGGGGTTGGCCCCAAAACCAGAGAGAAATACGGCGAGGATATCCTCCAACTGGTGCGTGAATACCGGGAAAAACATAACATCCAAACGTCAGAAAATGATGAAGTCTGCGCCAATGGGACTGGTCTTCGTGGCTGACTTATCGAGAATGATGAGCCCGTTTTTGAGAAATCAGGAAGCAAAACGTTTTAGTGCATGTGTTGATACAGGCTATATCAGCCAAAATATATATTTGTATTGCGCTGCTGCAGACTTGGGAACGGTGACCTTATCCTTAGTAGATCGGGACAAATTACATCAACGGATGAAATTGAAAGAGCATGAGAATATAGTCCTCACTCAGGTTGTGGGACACACAACATAATCCACTTATATTTGTCATATAATCGTTAGCCAGGGACCAGATTCACACACATGCTATGAGAGTTGAATATTAATCATCTTTAATCGAGGCATTGGAAGCAATGACTGCTCCTTGCTTGTGTCATTATACAAAAATGGCAATTGACAATATACTAAAAAATAACTGTATTATTAAAATACTTGCAGTATTGTTAATTGTGTATGGTATAATCGAAATATTGTTAGGCGCGAAATCAATCTGGTTCGGTATTACATATATTTTTTATTCTCCATCAATTAATTTTGTTTCAATACTTTATGTAGTAGGCATACCTCTCTTTTTCATTTTGTTGATTCCTGCAGCGGCTATTGCCGGCGGCATTGGTCTATATCAAAAGAAGAAATGGGGATGGATTCTAAGCATTATTATATCCCTTACCATTTTCACAATATATTGTGCGGGCTCTATAAATTTCCTAATCGCAAGCTATTGCTATAGAAATATTCCTATGCCATCAATTCCTGGAGGCGCTCATGTGGAATATAGCAGCATGATAAAAAATTCGTACTTGCTGTTGTCAGTTTAACTTACATTTTGATTTTAAACCGAAAAACGATAAAAAGGGAATATATCAAATAAAATCAGTTGCATAGTCATTTGCTTGTAGGGATCGGAAAAAGCCGCCGGTTTTTCCAAATCCTTGGTTGGCGATAGTTTTAATTTTTTAAAATCAGCTTTAGGGAGACGTTTCCCGTCCCAAAAGCTCAATCGTTGATTATAAAGAAAGGAAGTCACAAATGAGAAGACGAAACAACAAACACAGAAATGTGGTTCTTCTGATATTATTAACCGTAAGCCTCTGTGCCGTACCATATGCAGCAGAAACAAACACACCTGTAAAGGCATCCCAATTTGAGAAAGAAGTTGGAAAAGAAAAACACAAGAACGTTGACCCGCCTTCTGTTGATCCAATATTCCGTTGGGATTTTTCTAAAACCAATCTCGTACATACATTTACATTTGAACAAGAAGTACGAAGCAAAACAGCCATGAGACAAACACTTGTGGATAAGCCAGGAGGTATGGAGCAGGAAATGTCAGCCAAAGGGCTGTTGTTGATCAAGAGTCAGGGTGACAGCACCGCTGAATTTGTACTCAAGGATATAAAAATGAGCATGAAGATGGATATGGGGGAAGACGAGCCCAAGACTATGGGGCAACAGATGCCACCCTTTGTAGTTCAGGGAATGAAAGAAGACGGTTCCGGGTCCTTCGGAAATAGCTCCCAAGACATGCTGCTCAAAATGGTATTCCCTCTACCTCCAAAATCACTCAAAGTTGGTGAATCAGTAGATGTGCCGGCACAAATGCCATTCAATGCTATGGGGTCCATGCTTAAAGTCACTGGTCGTTCATGCATCACCCTAACTCAGTATGTCAAGATTGGTGACCGAACTTGTGCTCAGCTTGATGTCGACACCGACATATCAAAGATCAAGGTACCTAAGGAACTGGAGGGAGAATATGAGTGCTCCACTAAGGGCACATCTGTATTCTATTTCGACGTGGCAAATCGGTCCTTTGTGTCAGGTACTGTTGCCTTGCTGATGCAATTCAGCATAGATGCTCCAATGCCTCAAATTGACATAACCGGTGAGGATACTTCCAACATCCCAAAAAGATCCAAAATATCCATGTTGAGTGACAATCTTATCAAAGTTAAGCTGAAGGAATAACAATTGTCCCAATATACCGAGCAAAATAATGACCACATTTTTCCAGTTCCTTGCCAGGGCCATCAAAAAGGATATTAGCGAGCAAAGGTTACACCAGCGCAGCAATTCTCGGTCAAAAAAAATAGGCCTGAATAGACAGTCTCTTGTGTAAAATTAGAGTTTATTTTTCGCAAGACATTATCAAATTATTTTATAAGTATTTGATTTTATTGAATAAATTTGCCTAGACTTTTCTTGTAATATGTTGTATATTTTCAGTGAGTTACAATATTGCTAAGGAAATTTGGTGCATATTAAAAAACATCTGGGCTTTACCGGTTTGAGGAAGATGCTGTCAAATCGCTTCCTCCAGGCTAAAGACAACCGAAATATAAACAGGATAGATTACGGATTACATGATTTTTTCATGACCGGATTTGCCATGATGTTTTTCCAAGATCCTTCTTTGCTGACATTTCAGCGAAGGCTGCAAAAGTCCTGCAACCTGAATAATTTAAAAACCATGTTCAATATTGAGTCCATTCCAAAAGACTCTCAATTCAGGGATGTTCTTGACCAGGCACCAGTCGATAATCTCAACAAGATATTTCCCGATTATCTGTTCCAGCTTCAAAGAGCCAAATATCTAAAACAGTACCAGTTTTTAAATGGGTATTATTTAATGCCGATAGACGGTTCAGAATACTTTTCTTCAAATAAAATTTGCTGCTCCGGCTGCTTGAGAAAAGAGCACTCCCAAGGCAAGGTTCGTTATCATCATCAAATCCTTCAGGCGGCTATCGTCCATCCAGACATGAAACAGGTCCTGCCGCTCGCACCTGAACCAATTACCAATAATGATGGCGTAAAAAAGCAGGATTGTGAGATCAATGCCGGTAAAAGGCTGGTGTCAAAAATCAGAAAGACTCACCCAAAGCTTAAAATCATAATTGCAGGAGACGGATTGTATTCAAAACAACCGTTTGTTGATGAATTAAAGAAATCTGGTATGTCCTTCATTCTTGTGGCTAAACCCACTGACCACAAAATTTTGTTTGAATGGGTGGATGAACTGACAGCCCTGGGAGACGGCCATAAACTTGAGATTAAACAACCCAATAACAAAACGCATGAATACAAGTGGATCAACAAGGTCCCTCTGAATGGATCAGCACATGCGGATCTGGTAAATTTTTTTCAATTCAGGATTATTGATAAAAGCGGCAAGACAACCTATAAAAACAGTTGGGTGACCGATATTCCTATTGACCGGTCCAACATCAAAGAGCTTGTCAAAGGTGGTCGTGCCAGATGGAAAATAGAGAACGAGACATTCAATACCCTTAAGAATCAAGGCTATCATATTGAACACAACTATGGTCATGGTAAAAAAAACCTTTCCTTGATTTTTTTTACGTTAAACCTGCTTGCCTTTTATACGCACCAAATTTTTGAATTGACAGACCTGCTTTACCAGCAATGCCGGCAGGAGTTCAGTTCCCGAAAGGAATTCTGGAATCAAATCCGCTGTACCTTTCGGTTTATGGTGTTTGACAGCTGGGAAATAATGATAAAAAAGATCATTGGCCCCCCGGATTATATGCCACCCTGATCAGGTTTCAACAACACTTCAAATCAACAGCAGTGTCCAGTGGAGGGTTGTCCGCCTGTCAGAGAGCCTTTTTGGGATCAGTTTGTCACAAATTCTTAATGAAGCGAAGCGTTAAGAACTGCAAACTGTTTGAGGACATACCTGCCCGCAGTTTTTGCAGTTCAGCGCAGCGAATTTAGAATTTGTCAAAATGATACCACCGGCGAACGACAGGTGGATAACCCGGAACGGGTCATTGATATTGTCTTTTTTTCTTTTCACCGAGAATTGCTGACACCAGCGAAACACCCTTGCCTTTGGCCAATGTTTATGTCATAATCAATGCTATGATAGTACCTGCTCATAAGGGAATTTCTCCCCATAAGCTTTCACCCGTTCCGGATTTACACCACGGCATCTACACAGACCCTGCCGCGTCCTGCGATGTCGTGCTGGTCTATCCCTATTTTTACACCCATGCGCCCCAGGCCATGCTTTTTCATCCCCTCGGCATCGCGCAGCTGGCAGCTGTTCTCAGGAACCGCGGGCTGCGAACTCAGGTTGTTGACTGCACATTTGATCAAACTGAAAATGTAATTTCAAAAATAGTTCATGCCCGGCCCGGGATTGTTGGAATTTATGCCATGCTTTCCATGTCGGAAAATGCCATGGTCCTGGCCCGTGAAATCCGGCAAGTTCTCCCCCAAACACTGCTGGTAAGCGGCGGCCCTCTTCCCACGCTGGAACCCGACCGGTTTTTACCTGATTTTGACGCGGTCTTTTGCGGCGAAGCCCATGCCGCTTTTCCCGATTTTTGCCGTGATTACATTAAATCTGACAGCCTGCCGAAAGATCTTTTCCAGCTGGTCAAATGTCCGGAAAAATATCCCGGTATTTATTTGAAGCAGCCCCATGATGGAGCAGTAATCCGGAGCATGCCCCGAACATCTGACGAGAAAACCGTTAACGGTCTTTCCATACCGGATCGCAGTGATTATGACCATTTACAATATCAACAGTTCTGGCTGGATCGGGAAGGATTTTCACTGGCCGGCATCATGACGAGTTACGGATGTCCCTTTGATTGCGAGTTCTGCTCAAAACCTGTATTCGGCAATCACTTCCGGCAACGCGGCCTTGATCAGGTGTTTGAAGAAATCAAAGATATCAGGAACTGGGGTTACACAGGGCTCTGGATAGCAGATGACTGCTTTTGTCTCGACCCTGCTTACGCCAGGGAGTTTTGCCGCCGGATGATATCTGAAAAACTTGACATGAAATGGTTCTGCCTGTCCCGGGTGGACCGCATGAAGTCATCTGATATCGCGCTGTGGCAGGAGGCCGGATGCCGGAAGGTTTTTTTCGGTCTTGAATCCGGCAGTAATGATATTTTGAAATTGATGAACAAGAAGACCACAACAAAAGAAGCGGAAAAAAGTATCAGTCGATTTGCGCAAAGCGGCATTCGGACTGCCGGATTTTTTATGGTGGGCTATCCGGGTGAAACTTATGACACAATTGAAACAACTTTCAAATGGGCGCTTTCCCTGCCGCTGGATGAAATTTCCTTTACCGTTCCGTATCCACTGCCGGGAACGCGATTATATGACCGTGTGACAACTGTAAAAGAAAATCCTGACTGGAAATATGAAAACGAGAACCGCCTGGTCTTTCAATCCGAGTTTGATGAAGAATATCTAAGAAAAAGAATTGACAGCGTCTATAAACAGTTTAATGCGGATGTGAACAGGTTAAATCCAGAATGAATCAATCGTAAAAAAGCGGCAAAAGCCTGAAAAAAAAGAATAAAACCCAAGAGATCTATTTATTTGCTTCCCCTTTCAGACAATCTGTTTTTGATCCAGTCATTTTCAGCAGGAGAAGGCAAAACCCGGAAAATGGCAAAAGGGCTTATCCTTTGCCATAAGGATTGTGAATTTTCCGGGGAATCAGCGGGATTCGGCTTGCCGGTACTAAAAACAAAAAATCAAACGATATTTCCGTCTCATTTTTCCACAACCAGACACGACTGCAAAAGAGTTGAAGTGGTTTATCATTTAAACCGCATTATCACCTGGCATATTGCGGGCATCGCAGCTCCAGCAGTGTTCCCGGATTTAACCGAAAAAGTCGTGAATTTTTATATGGCCCGGCCAAAATTTCAATCAACCGGTTTATCCATTCGGAACACCCTTTTTAAGATTTTTAAGATTCACAGCGCAATGATTCCCGGAAAAAGCTTCGGATACTGCAGGGTTTCTTATCAGGCAGACAATCTTCAGCTGAAAATCAGTGTAAACGGTCAGGCGATAAAGAATCCGGGGCAGTTGATTCTTTTAAACGAGGTTCCGGGAATGGATTTTACCAGGATGATCACCTGCAGCAAAAATAACCGGAAAATATTCGACGGTGAAGATTTTCTTCCCTGGCAGACATGCACCCTTGAAACAGCAGTTGAAAACCCCGGTCTCAAGGTCGGATTTTTTTTATCGCTTCCGAAAAATCAGACAAGGTCATGCTTTCAGGTCGCCGCCGGCCGGGAAGTGGGGCAGGATCTCAACTGGGCAGGATTATCGCTTGCCTCAGATTCAGACACATTTACGTATTTTGTAAATTTTTATCAGTAATTTCTGGCAGCAATACGTCATACAGCAATACGTCATGGTTCAGCTGCCCCGCACTGGGAAAAAAGTGCCGTTATGCCGGCCTTTTTTTCATTTTTAAATTGCGGTTTTCGCATGGTCAGCCCTTTGTCCACAAAAGTGCTTTGCGGTTTTGTGGTATTTTATCTTAAGATTTTCCAGTGTGTCAAAGGTGAGGACATCTGCCATGCAGTGTTGAACGCAGGCCGGCTTGAGCCCTTTTTTGACACGGCCTGCGCAGAACACACAGGCTTTTGTAAAATGGGGGATGTTGGTAATATACAATTTACCGCTTTGCAGAAAGTGAATAAATTCCTGGACTTCGACACCTCCGAGCTTGCCGGCTTCTCTATTGTATTCCTGGTTGCAGGCAATTTCACATGTCCTGCATCCGCTGCAATATTCGTAATCGATCAGCATTGCGTATTCTGACATGGTTTTATCCTTTCGCTTTATAGACTTTGCACAGCATGGATTTGATGGGGGATCCCAGGCCGCCTTTGCCTTCATGGCCCATGGGAATCAGCTGGTTCACGTTGACATCCCATACTCCGAAAAGACTGGGCTCTGCCCCTTCTTTTTCAGGAAACCACCACCCGTGCTCGGCCATTACTATATCCGGATGGATCACAGGGGTGACCAGGGCTTTTACAGTAATTTTTCCCAGCCAGTTTTCCACACAGACCTTCTGGCCGTGTTCGATGCCGTATTTTTGCGCGGTATCAGGATGGATCTCCAGAACCGGTTCTTTCTGCTGGGCACGCAGCCAGGGAATCTGCCGGTGTTCGGAATGGAAAAAAGGCCCCATCCTTCGACCGGTAGTTAAAATCAGGGGATAGTCCTTGAACAGGTCCGGCGTGCTGACCGGGCTGTAAGGCGGTTCTTCATGATATGGCATGGGGAAAAGCTCCCATTTTTCAAGCCAGGACGAAAACAGTTCGATCTTTCCTGAAGGAGTCCTGAACCCGGGCTTGCCGTCCGCCCGCAGCAGACCTTTTTCATACCGGTAATAGGGTTTGCTGGGATGCCCTTTGGGCGGAATCATCCAGGTGTTGTCGCAAAGCTGCTGATAGGTGATGCCGGCCGGTTTCAAAAGACTGTCAAACAGATCACGGGTATTGTCATAGGGAAAATCCTTCATGAACCGTTTGCTCAGCTCCAGGTTGATCTCAATATCTGATTTGCATTCATCCACCTCAACCACTTTTTTGATGGCTTGGGAGGTGGGAATGGTGGACGGGATGGTATCAATGGGAAGCCCCCAGTGGAGGGCGGATGGACTGGATTTGGCATACATGCGCGCGCCCTTTATGATTTTATCTTCCGGCACCCATGTGATTTTGGATACTTTCTCAGGCGTATAATCCCCGGCGTTTTCTTTGTAAAGGCGCCATACTGTCTTGACCGCTACCCTGCTGCCATCTGTAAGTGTTATTGTAAACTCACCATCCATGGAAGGCGTTGTATTTTTTCCAGAATAGGTCTGGTCATCACTGTCCCAGACGATAAACTCGTTTGAGACCGGGTCATGGGCAACAAAATTGGTGGATTTGCCGCTGGTTACAAGATCTGTTTCCCTGAGCAATACAGGTTCAGGGGTATCGGTTCTGACCAGGAAAGGCGCGTTTGTCCATTTTTGGATAAATTCCATGTCGACCAGGTTTTCCTTGATCATCACATGGATAAATCCCAGGGCAAGAGCGGCGTCCGTTCCAGGCCGCAGCTGAAGCCACAATTTGGCCCGGGAGGCGATCCAGGTGCACCTCGGATCGATGACCATCAGCTCGGTGCCCCTTTTCATCAGATCCACATACCAGTGTCCGAAAAAACCGTCCGGACAGGTGGCCGGAAGGTTCTGACCCCAGATGGTAACGGTCTCAGGAATTTGATATTCCGGGTCATCATAGCGTTTTTCATGCCACTGCGAGGCATCCACCACGGCAAAGTCCCCCTGGGTGATGGACATCATCATCAGCCGGAAAGAATATATGATTGCCATAAAAGGCCTGAAAAAGTCCCCTTGGCAAAGGTTTGTCAGGCCAGGTTCACCGTATTATCGCCGGGCTCCGCAAAGACTGGAAATTAGATTTGCGGTATGGGCCGCCTTTGTTCCAAACTCCTCAAAACATTCCGTACCACAGGTGCCCACCACCACGACAGCCGCCGCAACCGCATTGTGGTGGTCAAAAACCGGTGCGCTAACAGCAGAGGTTCCCGGAGTGCGCCGGCCATTGTCAACGGCATAGCCGTATTGCCTGCAGAACTCAAGCTCTCTTTGCAGTTCTTTTTCATCCAGATCCCGGGTTTCTCCATGAAATAAAAGGAGTCCTGCATCAAAAATCCTGCCCTGCTCTTTTTCATTCAGATGTGCAAAAATCGCCTTACCGTGGGCACCGTGTGTTATGTGCAGGGATTGATTCAGCCGTATGGTCACGGATAACTGGTCATTTCCGTCGTATTTGGCAGCAATGAAAAACTGGTCGTGGCAGATGATTCCCAAAAGAACCGTAGCATTGGTTTCTGCTGCAAGTTTTTGAAGATGAACCCTGGAAACAGCTATAAGGTCGATTCTCTCCATGGCTTTTTGTGCCGGCTGACCCTCACAAAAATGCCCTTGCCGTCGGCTGATGTTTATGTCATATTCAAGTCAATATAATAAGAAACTACCCAGGAAGACATTATGTTTAAAGAACTCGAACTCGGCCCAAAGCAAAGTACGACCGTTGCCGCTGCGGTTACGCTGGGAGCAGGGCTGGTACTTCTGGCGGTTTCAGGTGCGACCCTGTGGGGACTTGCGCTCTTTGTCGGCGCTTTTCAGAATATATTTCTGCCGCCCATAGTTGCGGGCATCCTGGCCATGCTGTTACGACCATATTACAACTTGCTGGTCAAGGCCTGCCGCGGATCCCAGGCCGGGGGCCTGGTTCTGTTTTTTCTTTTCGCACTCATTCCCCTGGGTGTCTTTATCTGGTTCGTCAGCGTTTTTGCAGCCAATCAATTGCTCCAGCTGTTCGAAGATTTGCCGTCCATACTCAACAAAATGCTTGAGTCGGGTCAGTCTCTTTGGCCGCAAATCACCGCTCTGCTGGAGAAGTACGGGCTGATGTCCGAGTTCGACAACCTGGTCAAGGATCCCGTTGAAATGGTGGCCAATGTGCTCCGGGCTTCGTGGGAGCGCATGCTGCAACCCATTGCTCAGATGTTTCAGTCCGTGGTGGGATTGTTCGCCTGGGCTGTACTTCCACTCTATTTAGCCTTCTTTCTCAAGGCCAGACCATTCAAACCCGAGCAGATTAGTGAATTTTTACCGTTTTTAAAGAAGGAAACCAGAGAAGACGTTATCTATCTGTTCGATCAGTTCATCGGTATCCTCCTGACGTTTTTCCGTGGACAGATCATCATCGCACTGGCCCAAGGCATCCTTTTTGCCATAGGGTTTACCCTGGTTGGGCTTCCATACGGTATCCTTATAGGCATTATGCTGGGACTGCTCAACATTATACCCTACCTTGGAAGCATCGTAGGTCTATGCGTTGCGCTGCCGCTGGCCTATTTCGGCGATGATGGAGGTATCTTGCGGGTGGCGATGACGCTTGTCGTATTCGGTGCGGTACAGACAATTGAAGGCTATTTTCTCACTCCAAAAATCATGGGCGATCGCACTGGCCTGCATCCGGCACTCATCATCTTCGCGGTCTTCTTCTGGGGCGTCGCACTCGGTGGCATCATCGGTATGATACTTGCTATCCCTTTAACTGCCTTTGCCGTGGTGTTCTGGAGGTTGTTGAAAAAGAAGTATATTGCGGAAGTAGTGTAACCAAAATCCTGCAAAACGTATAGGGCGAAATTCCTTATTGACAGCGATAAAAATATATCCTATTACCATAGTCATGCACTGAATTAGACTCATTATTTTAAACCTATTTGGTTTTTGATTTATATTTGGTTTGCCCGGTACGTTTCATCTCTCTGCCTGACAATGAGCTTGAACAATTTTTTTTAGTGCACGGATAAAACATTTTTAAAAGGGGGTGAGCACACATTGAAACCGATGAAAAAAGCACGGCTTGTCTTATCTGTAATCATTTGCACAGCGATCTTGATCCCCCCTGCCCTGTCCGAGGATGACACCTTGAGCCCACAGGACTTAAAAATAAAACAGATAGCCGTGGAATGCCGGGATAAAGTCACCAAACAACTGGAAAACCTGATCAGCCGCAAAGAACTTACCATTAATCAATTATTTGACACCTTTTATATCCCGATTCCCAACACATCCCCGCAAAAATACAATACTCAATATGATAAATATACGGATCTGTACCTGCAAAACACCCTTGATGAATTCCTGGAACGGGACGGAAAGATCTTATTTGTCGTTGCCGTAGATGTGAATGGCTACCTTCCCACTCACAATTCCAGATATTCAAAAAAACTCACCGGAAATGCCCAGATTGATGCCAAGGACAATCGAACCAAACGGATATTCAACGACCGAACCGGTCTGGCAGCCGCGCGCAACGAAAAAGAACACCTGATTCAAAAATATAACAGGGATACCGGTGAATCCATGGCAGATTTATCTGTCCCTATTTATATCAAGGGCCGGCACTGGGGGGCCATCAGAATCGGATATTACCGGGATAATTAACAACAAGATCAAAGGACAAAATACAATGAATTACATTTCAAGCCGGCTTGGAGTTAAAATTGCTTTAATTGTCAACCTCATGCTGCTTATTGTTATGGCAATCGGCACATATGTCCTGATAACCAAACAGAGTAAAAGTCTTGAAAATGAAGTCATGGCAAAGGTGAAGATTCAATCCATTGTCGGGGCAAAAATGATCGGAAAAATCATTGAAGAAGCCATTGATAACGGTGTATTCTCTGTTCAGGATGTTTTTGATGTGGATTATAAGGAAATCGGTCAGTTCGAGCCTCCCAAATATCATACCAAATATGACTTTTATCTTGATAAATCCATCCTGGGGATTATTGATGAATTTTTAGTGGACCCCAGTGTGGTTTTTGCCGTAGCTGTGGATAGAAACGGATACCTGCCGACACACAACACTCGCTACCAGCAGCCCATCACCCATGATAAAGAAAAAGATCGTGTGGGCAATCGAACCAAACGTATTTTTGATGACCCAGTTGGCATTAAAGCCGCGCAAAATGAAAAAAAGGGGTTTGTGCAGGTTTATCATCGAGATACCGGCGTCACCATGTGGGATATTTCCTCTCCCATTTACGTGAAAGGAACCCATTGGGGAGCATTTAGAATCGGCCTGTCCCTGACTGCCCTGAATAAGATCAAAAATGAGTTCAAAACATCCCTGATCATCATCATGGTTGTGGTTCTAATCGTATCGATTCTGATCACCTTTTTTACCATTAACCGGGCACTGGCCGTATTGGTGAACCTTACCAACCAGGCAACCGGGCTCTCTTTGGGAAAAAACCTTCACTTTCCCATCAAAAACACACGGAACGATGAAATCGGCTCTCTGGAAAAAACACTGGAGCGGATCAGGCAAAGTCTGGTCATAGCTCTTGAAAGAGGAAAGCACAAGCCAAAGAGCTGACTATCGAAAAAACTTTCATCCGGAAAGACAGTGACTTAAAAATCATACTCGGGGTTCACAGCGGCTTTTACCGGATAAGTCCTTGCAATACACACTCTCGTGTACTATAGAGTCATTGTCAGCAAGTAAATTTTTATTCGTGCCCGCAAAGGGAAAAGGACCTGTCCGATCTTTTTTAAATATCGAAGGCAGGAAGGATAAGCAATGCAGCTGAAATCAAAAGCTGAGGCTCAACAAAGAGCGGATCAAATTGGATATTTTCAAGCCGAATTAGAAATAATTGAGAAGGAAAACATTTTATCTCTCAATGATTCTCAACGGTCTGCCGTCTTCAACTACCACAGCAATCTTATCAAAACCCTCTCAGCAGAATTTGACATCGATGCCGGCAAACGCGAAAAACAACTCAGCCTCGGAATGAAAATCGCTTCATTTCTCGGGGCAATTGCTTTAGCCGCCAGTTTATTCTTTCTTTTCTATCAGTTTTGGGGGAAATTTGCGACAAACACGCAGGTTTTTATATTATTTGCAGCACCCCTTGTTGTTTTGACTGCCACTATGTATGTCTCTTACAGGGAAAAAACAGGTTATTTCTCCAAACTATTTGCGCTGGTAAGTTTTGCCTGCTTTGTCCTCAATCTTTCCATGTTTGGTCAGATATTCAACATCACTCCCTCGGCAAACGCTTTTCTTGTATGGGCAGTTTTTGCTTTCCTGCTTGCGTACGCTTCAGATGCACGCCTTCTTCTTGCCGCAGGCATCGTTTGTATTTCAGCTTTTTTATCTGCCAAAACAGGGACATGGAGCGGATGCTATTGGATCAACTTTGGAGAACGGCCGGAGAACTTTTTCCCGGTGGCACTCATATTGTTCGGGGTGTCATTTCTGCCACACAACAAGTTTTCCGGTTTTTCAGTTATTTATCGTGTTTTTGCAATGCTTTTGTTTTTTGTTCCGGTCTTGATACTCTCTAACTGGGGTATGATCAGCTACTTGAATATTTCCAATAACTCCATTGAAATTATTTATCAGATCGCAGGTTTTCTTTTCAGTGCTGCCGCCATCGGGGCCGGTATAAAAAAATCCTGGCCTGAAATAGTCAATACCGGCAATGTTTTCTTTACAATTTTTCTTTATACAAAATTCTATGACTGGTGGTGGGACTGGATGCCGAAATACCTTTTCTTTCTGCTTATCGGTCTTACTGCAATATTGATGTTGTTTATATTGAAAAGGCTTAGAATTTCGACAATAAAAAATGTGCAGGAGGTATCAGTATGAAAATACTTTTATCATCCCGCAGATTTTTTTTGATCGGTTTTATACTGCTTGCGGCTGCCAATATTTTAGTGCTCTCCTTAGTAATCCATAATAGATCCGGAAAGCCCGAATCCCTGACAACACTCACCGAGCGGGAATTGCAACTGCCATACCGTATCAACGAAGACAACAGCGGTCTTTCTCTGGTTCTTACCTGGCGGGCATTGGACAAGGAAGATGAGCATAACGTATACTCCGCCTGGAGGTCTCCTGCCTGGTTCACTGCTGAAAAGTTAGAAGAACTGGGATTTGATCCAAAGGAATACCTGAACTCGACGGGCCATACAACTTCTTACAAGCTGCCGGTTCCAAAGGAAGTTTTAATTGTCCTTGAAAATGACGGAGAGCACTACAGAAAAGCGGTGAAGCGTGCAACGGCCGCACTGGAAAAAGAAAAAGAAGCATTCAAGATAAAACCTGCCGACAAAAAGGATCGTAACAATTTAAAAAGAGCAGAAGATCGATTGAAAAACGAGCGGATAAAAAAAACTCGTCTCTTCGCAGTTGATGCCGGCCTCGAGCTTGAGAAATTAAGGGATAAGTATCCGGACCAGAGCCGTTTCATAATTGCCAAAGGACTGGTTGAACCAGGATTTAATTATGATCGTAACAAGAAAAAAGTGTCAGGGGTTATATCAAGACTCAGTATAACAAGTATTCATGTACCACTCAAACATCGTCGGGTATTTGATTCCATACTGTCTCAAAGAAAATCAACCGGTGGTGACATTGCGACCCCTCGCTTTGAAGCAGATTTGGCTTATGGCAGAAGATTAGAGCCATGGATCGTGTCTGTCAAAGAAACGAGATAAAGTAATGAAAGACGATGAGGAAGCATGGAACCTGCAGCGGACCAGGTAATTCAAACCACATGCGGCATGTGTTTCTCATGTTGCGGTATCCGGGTTCATTTAAAAAACGGCCGGGCCGTTAAAATTACCGGAGATTCCCAGAGCCCGGTCAATAAGGGAAGTCTTTGTCCAAAAGCTTTTGCAGCACTCGAAATGGCGTATCATCCGCAGAGGTTGATCTCTCCATTGAAAAGAAAGGGAGCCAGGGGCCATGGCAAATGGGAAGAAATATCCTGGGAGGCCGCGTTTGAATATACTGCAACCCACCTTGGCAGATCCGGACAAAAAGAAGGTCCGCAGAGTGTTGCCGTTATTCAAGGAACGACCAAGGGGCTTATAGATGTATATACTGAAAGACTGGTCAATGCATTTAAAACACCCAACCTGGCCACATCCGGACATGTCTGCTTTTTACCCCGGTTGTTTGCAGGAAAAATTACCCACGGGTATTATCCGGTTCCGGATTATGAAGGCGGACCGGACTGTATCCTGGTATGGGGAGCAGATCTTTCCAAAACCCGCATGCCGGAACACAAATGGCTTTTGAATGCCATCAAAAACGGCAGCCAATGCATTGTCATCGATCCTGCAAAAACCGCTGCCGCCCAAAAAAGTGCCCTGCATCTTCCCATCCTGCCGGGAACCGACCTGGTACTGGCTTTGGGTATGATTCACCTGATCATTTCCGAAAACTTATATGATAAAGATTTTGTAGAAAATTGGTGCATCGGATTTGAGGAACTCAGAGAGCATGTCATGCCTTGGTCTCTTCAAAAAGTTGCCGGCATCACACAAATCAGCGAAGCGGATATCAGGTCTGCGGCAAGAGCCTATGCCACGGCTGAAAAAGCCGTTATTCAATGGGGTAACGCCATTGAACACGGGCCCAACAGTTTTGCCACCGCCAGGGCCATCTCTATTTTAAGGGCCCTGACCGGTCACCTGGACCGCGCCGGATCCGATCTTGAACCTTTGTATCCCATTACCGGCGGCAACAGTGCCAGGGCGACCCTGGCCGACAGGATATCCCCGGAAATAAAGAAAACCAGCGTCAGTGCATTTAGAAATCACCTGCCCTGGTTCAACCGGGTGCTGCCTGCCGATATCATCCGGGCCGTCCTTACCGAAAAACCTTATCCCGTAAGATCCCTCTATATCTGCGGTTCCAATCCCGTAATGACATTCTCCAGGTCACAGCATGCGGTTCAGGCCTTGAAAAAAGTGGATTTTCTGGCCGTATCCGACCGGTTCATGACACCCACGGCCGCCCTGGCAGATATCATCCTGCCACCGGCCACCTTTCTTGAATATGACAGTGTGATCGCACCGCCCTATTATCCGTATGCAGGCCTCCAGAAAAAAGCCATCCATGTTGCCGGGGCACTGTCCGATTTTGAAATCACCAACGGCCTGGCCCGTCACCTGGGTCTCGGGGATCTGTTTTACGACAATATTCAAGATTTTTTTGACATGATCCTGGAACCGTCCGGCCTGACCTTTGACACATTCAAGCAGGTCAGGACCCTTAAAGGGCTGAAAAAAGAAAAAAAATACCGGGCAAAAGGTTTTTCAACCCCGTCCGGCAAAGTAGAGCTGTTTTCAAAACAATTGCAGGATGCAGGCCTTTCCCCCCTGCCGGAATATATTGAGCCCTGTCACTGTTCTGCAGAATTTCCCCTGGTCCTTACATGTAACAAATCAGGCGTTTTCAGGCATTCGGACAACCGGCAGCTGGACCGCCTCAGGTCGGCGCACCCGGAACCTGTTGCCAGGGTACACCCGCAGACGGCCCGACAATTCGGCATTACCGGCAAAAGTCTGATCCGCATCCGGACTATTGAAGGAACCATCACCCAGAAAGTTCATGTAACAGATAAGATACGGCCGGGTGTGGTCCTGGCTGATTTCGGCTGGTGGTTCCCTGAAAAGGAGCTGACGAACGAAAACCGGCAGAGCGCCAATATCAATATGCTGACCAGCGATAAAGGCCCTTTTTCTCCTGAAATCGGCTCCACCAATTTCAGGAGTATTGCCTGTACCATATCGCCTGCCGGATAAAAAAATTAACTGTCCGGGGAGAACGGAACTTTCCACTGGTTATAAAAAACCAGATCATCCAGGGGCTTTCGTGGTTTTTTAGGGTTTGGATCGGCTGAAAACCCAATGGGCAGGATCGTTTCCACCCTGAACCTGTCGGGAATATCAAGGATTTTTCTGACTGTATCCGAATGAGACGGTGTGTAGGTGACGGTATGGAGCCCGGCCGCTTCAAGGGCAAGGATAAGATAACCAACTGCCAGCCATACCGACGGCCGGTAATTAGGGGCACTGGTATCCGACACCACAACCACGAGAAACAAGGCATCTTCAAGCATAGGCTTTTCCCAGGTATTTCCCATGGCTTTATAGGCCAGACGCTTTTCGTCACTGATGGCCCTGTAAAATTGTTTCTCGCCGGTTTCTGCAGCTTTCCGTACCCCGGCCTTGATTTCGGGATCATCGATAATCAAAAACTGCCAGGGTTGTTTATTGGAGCCGGAAGGGGCCTGCCCGGCCATTTTCAGCGCTGCCAGGATCTGTTTGAGTGCGGGCTTTTCCTGTGTGAATTTCCGGACTGTTTTCCGCTGTTTTGCCAGTTTGAACAATATATCCGCAGACTCGTCCATCATTTCTCCTTTTTCGATGTGCGGACCCCGAACCAGTAGGCGGAAAAAACAGCCAGAAAAAACAGGATAAGTGCCACGGGCCTTGTCAGAAGAATCATGAAATTACCGTCAATCAAATTCAGGGACTGTGACAGGGACAGCTCAAAACGTTCTCCAAGGAAAAACGCAATCACGAATACAATCACGGAATATCCGAAACAATTCATGAAGTACCCGAGTATGGCAAAAAAGAACATGACGGCCACGCCGAACAATCCGCCGGTGGAAATGTAGACACCCACAATGCAGAGCAGCAGCGCAGTGGAAAAAATAAATGATTCCGGCGCTCCGATAAGTCTTCCCCACACGCGCAACCCTAGAAGACCCATGAAAAGGTTGACGACATTTGCCATTAAAAATGTACCGAAAAGACCGTAGATCAACTGTCCCTGTTCTTTAAAAAGCAACGGTCCAGGTTGGATGCCATGGATCATAAGGGCCGTGATAATGAGGGCGGCTGCGATATTTCCCGGTATCCCCAGTGTCAGCATCGGTATATAATTTGCCCCGGAAACCGCACTGTTAGCAGATTCTGTGGCGGCAATCCCGTGGATATTTCCCTTACCGAAACTATCCGGATCATTAGACGTCTGTTTAACGGTTGCGTAATTCATAAATGCCGCAGCCGATGAATCCAGCCCCGGAATGGCACCGAAAACAGATCCGATCACGGCCCCCCTCAATATTGTAAAACGGCAGGACCAGTATTCCTTCCAGCTGATCCGCCGATCCTCTTTTTTCTGGGTTTTGGATATGGTGACCGCCGCCCCGCTTTTACCGTGTATCATGGCCAGGCGCCTGAAAATTTCCGCGACAGCCAGCATGCCCAGGGCCACAGAAACCAGTGGCAACCCCGAATACAACTCGAAATACCCGAATATAAACCTCGGCGTACTGTTTTCCGGATCCAGGCCCACGGTGGCAAAGAACAGTCCCAGGGCGGCCGATGCAATGCCCTTGGCCATGGAATCCCCCACCAGGGCCGCAATGATCGAGAAGGCAAAAACCATGAGGGCCAGTATTTCAATAGGACCCATTTTCAGGGCAACCGCTGCAATCAAAGGAGCGATGGTTATCAGAACCACATCGCTGAAAGCATCCCCGGTAATTGAGGAATAAAGTGCCATCTTCAGGGCTTTTTCAGGTTTTCCCTTCTGTGTCATAGGAAACCCGTCCAGTGTCGTGGCTGCGGCATCAGGGGTTCCGGGGGTATTGATCAGGATGGCGGGGATCGCCCCCCCGAACAGCCCGCCTTTGTTGATTCCCACCAAAAAAGCGATGGCTGCAAGTGGGTTCAGTGCAAATGTGAAAGGAATGGCGATGGCCATGGCTGTGACAGGCCCCATACCGGGCAATGCACCCACAAACTGCCCTACCAGCACACCCATTATGACAAAAAACAGGTTATACAGGGTCAGGGCATCTGCGAATCCGGCGAGGATAATACTGATATCGACCATAATACAGGGATCCTTTCTTTCTCTAAGGAAGCGGCTTGTCCAGCAGAAAATCCACACAGAACCAGATCAGGGCCGGCAGCAGGATGACTCCCATTGCCAGCCACAGGGGCCGGCGTTCCTTGATCATCATCATGATCACCAGTACCAGCAGCGGCGCAACAATGATAAATCCGATCAGATCCATCAGGTAAATCCCGGCCGACGTGATGATAAAAAACAAGCCCATCCGAAAGGAAAACGCCACATTGAATTCAGCGGTTCCGGCAGGAGATATCAGGTGAAACAGGCCGGCAATTATAATGATGACCGCCGTAATTCTCGGCAGCGTTGTCGGATTCAGCCACCCGGAATCCAGTACTTCCGTCTGGGCCGGAATAATCCAGAACAAAATGACAAGGCCAATAACAACAGTAACAAGTCCTGATAATCGGTTCAATGTCATATTAACGATCCTGTTGGAAGCAGAGTGATCCAGTACCTTTGGAGCACGGGATCACTCTGTTTAAAAAACAAGGGGAGAAAGGGGATCATCCCTGTTGGTAAACCCTGAAGTCCCTGATGTCAGGCGGAATCACTTCGTTTTCATCATGCCTGACACCTTCAGGGACCCAGTCATAATCGACAGGCTGGGCCCTGAACACATAATTGCTGCGGCTTCCCCCGCTTTCAACATCATGGTCGGCCCACTGCCCGAAAACCGGATTCACATATTCCCAGACAATCTCTCCATCGGGTGTAATCTGGAACAGCCGTCCGTTCATTCCTTCACAGATCAGGGTGTTGCCGTTTGGCAGCCGCCGGGCACTGCTGATAAATGAACTGAAAAAACTCCAGATCGGCAACCCGTTTTTAGAGGCATCATACTGCCATACGATCTCTTTTGCAACCGGGTCAACCTCCAGGACCCGGGAACCGGGAAACATATTCAGGTAAACAGGCGGGAATCCGGCAGCGCCCTGGTTGTCAAAAATCATGACATTGCCTTCTCCGGGCAATCCTTGCGGGATCATATGGGCATCATGCTGACCGGAAATTGAATCCACGGGCCGAGGGACCCTGCCGGAAAAAGACACCCGGGAATGATCATAGGTGCCGGGATACTCCGGTCCCATGCGCCAGACGATTTTTCCGAAAGTCTTCTCGATGATTGCAATAAATGATCCTTCTCGGGAATCAATCATGATATTGTCGGGATGAAACCGAGTATCCCCTTTATCAAACCACTTGTTGGGCCCGAGAGGGGCCATGTCGTTCAGGACAAACAGGCTGGACCGGGGCCGCATTTTACTGCTGAACAGCAGCTCTTTCTTCTCGCCGGTAAAGCCGAGTTCCTCGATGTGCTCCGAGGAAATCCACTGCCAGACAATATTGCCGGCCGGGTCAACTTCATAGATGGCCTGGTCGTCAAGGGGTATTTGTGCTTTTTCAAGCAGGGGACTTTCAAGAAAAACCACCATCAGCACATTGCCGTTGGGCAAAGGAGCCAGGTCATGGTTCTGCCTGGCCTTTCCTCCTGGAGCATTCTTACCCCACTCCCATGCTATATCTCCATTCCAGTCCACCTTTAAAAGAGTTTCACAAGAATAGATCTCCGGTTCTTTCTGGCAGATAATTTGTCCCTTTTTTCCGTTGTTGATGGCAGGATCGATCATTTCAACCGGAAAACCGGTATAATTATAAACATGACGAATTTCACCTGTCATGTCGATCAGGTATGATTTACCGTCCCTTCCGTCATAAAGAACAAAACTGTTATAACATTTTTCCGGATAATAAATCGTTGTCCCGGTAGGGAAAACCGAACAAGGCATATTGTACTCCTTTTTCTCTTTTATGATTTCGGTTTGCCCGCCTCGATCAGGATTTTGATATCTTTTTCCCCTTCTTTGAGCATCTGTAGCGTGCCTTCCGGTCCCAGATTTTTCGGATTGGACTTGAATGTATTATAAAGGGATTCCTTGACCTCGTCGGAAGTGATGACGTCGTTGAATACCTTTGCAAGGGTATTTTTTATATTTTCCGGCAGACCTTTAGGCGCTGCAATATAATAATAAGGATCAATATAGTAATTATAGCCGTCTTCCATGATGGTTTTCACATCAGGGGCATAAGAGGCCCTGGTTTTGTTGTATACAGCTATCATCTTCAGATCGCCGTTTTCAAGATACTTGACGTGTTCGCCGGAAAGACAGGCCAGCACTATATGTCCGCCCAGAAGATTCTGGATCTGCTCGGCACCGCTCTTGTGTCCGATCTGTCTGAACTTCAGGCCGGTCTGATTGCTGACGGCATTTAAAATCATCTGCTGGGGATTGGCATCATATCCTATTGCCACAGGTTCATGGGCTCTGGCGTATTCAATGAATTCCGTGAAATTGTCGAAAGGGGCGTCCCCCTTTGCAACCATGGCATTTTCAGCTTTTGAAATCGTGGCAATATAATCGAAACTGTCAATCTTAAACGGGACGGTATCTCCACGGAGCGCCAGTGTCAGGATAATGGGCACATTGACACATACACCCAGGGTCTTTCCGTCCGGCTTTTCCGTCATGAGATTGGAGAGCATGGCAACGCCGCCACCGCCGGGCTTGTTTTCCACCACGATATTCCAGTCTGTGGTTTCCTCGATATGTGCCGCAAGCAAACGCGTGGCGACATCGGTGGATCCGCCGGCATCAAATCCGACCTGAAGCTTGATAGAACCTTTAGGTGACCAGTCCTGTGCAGAAACCGAAACAGGCAGGATCATCATACAGGCCGCTACAGCCAATGCAGTTAAACAATTTCTTGTTTTCATCATTTTTTCTCCCTTTTTAATGATTATCAAACTGAACTAAACAAATATGAGTATCATCTGTTTGTTCAGGATGTCGGCTCAAATTCCCTGTACACCAGCTGAACAGGCAAAGGAATCCTGAGCCTTATGGCTCCTGGAACCGGGCATACAGACACGCACCCGTTAAAATGGACGCATTCTTTAGGATAGGTCACTGTCGGGACCTCTCCCTTTTTTGATCCGAAAAATACATCCTCGGAACAGATTTCGACACACTTGCTGCATTTTATACAATTTTCAGGATTAATGACCGGTGGCATGTTTTCCCTCTCTTAATATGATTTCCAATCCAAAATGGGATTATCTTTGATCTTTTGAATAATCTGGGCCTGATTCAGGGTCGGATCTGTAAAAGGATAATCCGGGCGGTTATGAAGCCCGCGGGTCTCTTTGCGGTTCAGCGCCATCAAAAAAGTCAACTCCCCCAGTTCCAGAAGGTTCAACACCTCCAGGCACCGTGTAACTTCATGGGCATTTCTGGCAACCAGGGATTCAGAGGCCTGCCGGAGGATTCTTCTCAAATGCTGAAGACCCTGTTCCAGCAATGCTTCGTTCCTGACCTTTCCTGCATAATCCGACATGGTCTGCTGCAGGGCAACACTGGTTTCCTCCCAGTCAGGTCCGTTTTCATTTCCCCTGATGTCATCGATAATCTTATTCTTTTCTTTGATAACCGGATTATTCTTGCCGATGGGCGCATCCTTGACGTTGCGGGCATACAGGGCCGCATTTTCGCCACTGATATATCCAAATGTGGCGGCTGCGGATATATCGCCAAAGGCTTCGTCACCGGCGGCATAAAGACCCTTCAGGGAGGTTTCGGCATTTCCGTCGGCCATGACAAGACCGCCGCCGCGCAGGGGATACGTCATGAATTCAATGGGGTGTTTCCTGAAATCGATCCCTTCCGCCGCCATGTATTCGGTCATGGCTGTATAACCTTCGTTTTCCATCCAGTGCATCATATAGGTATGATCGGCTTCGGTTATATCGGTACAATCCATGTAAAGCGGTCCTTTTCCCGCCAGGGTATACTGTTCCGGCGCCAGCTTGTTGACCTCGCAGATCATGTCCCCGTAACGGCGGTCAGGCTTGCTGACAAAGGTACCGGCCGGTTTCCCATACCAGTCTTTGACCACCCCGACCCATGTTGCCTGTCCAAACCGGGTAAAATACTTCGGTCCGATGTGCCGCTGGGGCATCTCCAGGTTCTGGAGCATGGCACCGGCCCTGTAGGCCATGGCCCGGCCGTCACCGGACTGTGACCCGCCGTGGGGATCATTTGAAAGCCATCCGGGAGTCAGTGGCGGATAAAGCCTTGAACATTTACCTGTACCGAGCACAACAGATTTCGCCTCGAACACGAGAAGCCTGCCTTCCCGGGTATGCACACCTACAGCACCGGTCACCCTGCTCCGGTTGCGGATAAGGTCCAGCATCATAACCCGGTTTAAAATGGTCACACCCCTTTTTTTAGCCTCTTTTGTCAAAATTTTCTTCTGGAAACGGCCTGCATATTTGATATGGGTCATGGGCCGGCCGGGAAATGAATGCCCTGAAAATTCCCAGCGCCCTTTATACTTCATGGGAATCCCCCAGTCATTCCATAATTTGACGATATCATAGGCTTTCGTGAACTGGACACGCAAAAGGTCTTTGCCGATCAGTATTTCACCCTTGGCCGTCCGCAGCAGTTCTTCAATCCATGCATCCCGGTCCGGACCATGAATTTCTGGGATATGGGTTTCAAAATGATCATTCCCCATACGGCCGCAGCCGCTGTATTCCACATTTCCCTTCTCAGCCACGACAACGCTGGCACCGGACTCCGCCGCCCTGATGGCCGCCATGAGGCCGGCGATTCCGCCGCCGATACACAGGACATCTGTTTTGATCCGTTCTTCTGTCATTATTGTCTCCTTGCCGGATGATAATCTTAATAATTCAGCTTTCGGGTTTCAACGTTGATGCCAGGGGTCAAAAACGCAATAATGCAAGCCTGACCCCATTTAACTCATCATTTTGAAAGAATTGCCTTTTTTGAATGAACTGCAAAAATCATTAATGATTTTATTAATAATAATGACGATCATAATCGTCCTCTTTTTTATTGTCAATTGAAAAAATATCTTTTAAGTCACAATCTTTTTACGGCAAATAGCGGATATAAGTGTTATATCCGGCCGCCAGGTGGCTCTCATTGATCTTTTTAAGTGCATCGATATCTTTCGAGCGAAGGCACCTGATCATGGCGAGATGATCCCTGACGGTATTTGCCTGGTGTTCATCACTGCCACGGACATAGTGATACCAGATTCTGGAACGGTTCCTGAGCTGGTCGATGGCATCTGAAATCACCTTGTTGCCGCAGATTTCAAACATGGACTGGTGAAACATCCGGTTGTTATTCAGGATACCGATCAGGTCTTTTTCCTGGAGTTTTTTTTCAAAAACCGCTTCATAGGTTTCAATTTTTTTAAGATGGGCCCGGCTCATATTGGCCACGACAGATTCAAGGGCATGATTTTCCAAAAGAAGCCTTGCCTGATAAATATCTTCAACTTCCCTGGGGGTGGGTTCCGAAACCATTGCACCACGGTTGGG
>CAYNHL010000033.1:0-30004 GCA_964397015.1 uncultured Desulfobacterales bacterium
ATGAACAGCTCAAATTCCTGGCTTACCATGATCCATTGACCGGACTTTTGAACCGGCGGGTCATGGAACGGATACTGGAAAGGGAATTTTTGAGAGCCAGGCGGTACAGCACCGATTTATCCGTTGCCATGCTCGACCTCGATGATTTCAAACAGATCAATGACATTCACGGGCATGACCAGGGAGACCAGGCATTGATTCACCTGTCCTGCTGCCTGAAGCAGATGAAAAGGGACTCGGACATTGTAGCCCGTTTCGCTGGAGATGAATTTGTCATTATCCTTCCGTCCACAAGCCCTCAGCAGGCAGCATCCCTGGTCGAAAGAATCCAGGTCAATTTAAAAGACAGGCCTCTTGCAACAAATACCGATCATATCACCATACGCTTGAGTTATGGAATCGCGTCGGCCATGGACAAACATGTCACCTCGGCTGCGGACCTGCTCAAATCAGCCGACAGGCAGCTGTACGCCTTGAAAAAACAAAAAAAAACCCTTTCCCTGTCATAAAAAGGCCTACAGCTCATGCTGCAACCTGAAAAATCATTACACCTGCTGCATTTCCCACTGAAAAAAATGAGCCACCAAAGCAGCATTTTCAAGGACAAGACAAAAGGAATATTGGAAAAAAAATATGAGCCCATTTTTTTGCCCATCATCGACAAACAGCTCGCTGTCAACACCTATTATCAAAATGACCTTATCGCTGCTGCAGGCACCAGGATATCCATCTCCCTGCTTATCATATTTGATACCCTGAAAATAAACTTCAAGGTCAATATAAACGAAATTTCAGTTGAGCAGCGGGAAACGGCATTCCAGTCAGCCCTGACCGAGATCATTGACAGGCAGCAGGACTTTTTCGAGCAGATTGACACAACGGACATACCTGTAATTCAAGACAGTGCCAGCACTTTCATCCGGCAAACCATTGACAGGAAGCTCTCCTCTCCTGCGGCCTCGACAATGTCGGATCATTTCACCGAGATAAGAGGATACCTTGAATTTGCCAACAGTACAGTCACAACCGAGCAAAAGTATATTGGCGTTGCCGCTGCATTGAAACAGATGGTGGAAACGGAGCGATCCAGTTACAACCTGGGAAAAAACCATACTGGCGAGACCCTGGCTCATATAATTAAAACAACGTGGTTTTCCCTGGCCCTGGCCAAAGAACTGGGATTTTTCACTCAAAAAGACTACAAGGCACTGAGCGTTATCTGTATGGGCCATGACGTGGGCAAAGCCCTCATGCCAAAAGATATCATATATAAAACAAGCCGTCTTACACAGATGGAAAACGACATCATGAAAAGCCATGTTCTGTTCTCATACCTGATTTCATCCAGGAACCAGCAGGATCTTAACTTTGAATCCTTTGCCATGGCACTGCATCATATCAAAGAAAACAAACTCGCACCTGACAGTTACAGCATTACAAAGGATACTGCTACTTCATTTCATGAATTTTTGACAAACGAGGCAAAGAAAAAACTCGAGCACATCTACCAGTATACCCGGCCGTTTTACCGGATTATGAGCATTGCGGACGCCTTTGAAGCTATTTCAGCCGAAAGGGTTTATAAAAAGCCCTCTTCCATCGGCAAAACCCTCGATATCATGATCCGAAGCCAGGAGGAACACCACTGCTACTATCAGCCCTATTTCGAAACGTTTATCCAGTATATTTTAAAAACATTTTTGCCCAGAAATCTTGGATTCAATATTACAGACCCGGTACTGACCCATTTTATTGAGCAGCAAAAGGAAAAGGTCCTCACACCAGATGATATCAAGGCCCATTTCAAAGGGGTTGTTACAGATACCTGCCGATCATTGTCCAGGCCTCTGCAATGCCTGCTCTATGATACACGGAAGCGGAAAATAGAAGTCAAAATCATGCTGCCGCCAAATCTGTTTTTAAATCAAATGTACTTCAAATAGGAAGCGCCCTGAATCGTTACAATTCAGGGCGCTTTACAGTAAAAAACCTTCAATGCTCAATCAAATATAAGTTCTACCATGGCCATGGGTGCCACGTCCCCTTTCCTGGGTCCGAGTTTTGTCATCCGGGTATATCCGCCTTCCCGTTTTGAAAACTTATCAGCCACGTCGTCAAAAAGAGTATGGACCACGTCCTTTTCACGTATAATAGCCAGGGCCTGACGTCTAGCATGCAGGTCTCCTCTTTTGGCCAGTGTCACCATATTGTCCGCAATGGGAATCAATCCCTTTGCCTTGGCTTCGGTTGTCTTGATCCTGTTGTGTTTGAACAGGGATGTCACCATGTTCCTGAACATGGCTTTGCGGTGACTCGAGGTCCTGTTCAGTTTTAGTCCAGATTTTCTATGTCTCATGGGAATTATTCTCCTTCCTGATTGTTTTCTTCTTCCGGTGGTTCAAATCCTTCAAGATCCATTCCCAGGGAAAGGCCCATGGAAGCGAGGACTTCTTTGATTTCATTCAGGGATTTTCTTCCGAAATTCTTGGTTTTAAGCATTTCGCTGTCTGTTTTCTGGACCAGCTGGTAAATGGTATGGATCCGGGCGTTTTTCAGACAATTAGAACTTCTTACAGACAATTCAAGTTCATCCACGCTTCTATAAATATTCTCATTAAGATCCCGGTCACCATCTTCTTTACCGTCATCCAACTGATCCGGCTCCATGTCTTCATCAAAATTGATAAATGGCGCCATTTGTTCTTTTAAAATCTTTGCACCATATGCCACTACATCCTCAGGGGCAACACTGCCGTTGGTCCATATTTCAAGGGTCAGTTTATCATAGTCGGTTTTCTGGCCGACCCGTGACGTTCCTACAAGATACTTTACCCGTTTTACAGGCGAGAAAACGCTGTCTATCGGGATGGTACCAACCGGAGCATCTTCATCCTTGTTCTGGGAAGCCAGGGCGTATCCTTTGCTGATTTTAACGCCCATGGTCATATCGAGCCGGCCGTTCTTTGAAATCGTGGCAATATGCTGTTCCGGGTTCAAGATTTCGACACGACCGTCCGGGCTGACAATATCAGCTGCCGTGACCTCTCTTTCCCCTTTGACATTCAAGGTCAGAATCCGGTCTTCCGGATCCTCGACTTTAAGTTTGAGCTCCTTGAGATTTAATATAATCTCAGACACATCTTCTCTTACATCAGGTATCACGCTATATTCATGACAGGCATCTTCAAACTTTACCGATACAATGGCTGCACCATAAATGGATGACAGGATGATACGTCTTAAAGAATTCCCAATGGTTATGCCGAACCCTCTTTCAAGAGGTTCACATACAAATTTGCCATATGCTGAAGTTGTGGTCACATCAAGCTTATCCGGCTTGATCATCTCTCGCCAATTCACATATGCTAGTTTTTCAGATGACATTTATATCTCCTGAATAATTTTATAAAATAGACAAAATAATGGCGGAACCAAAAAAATGCCCCTATTTCGAATAAAGCTCTACAACCAGCTGTTCCTGGATAGGAAGCGTGATATCTTCACGGGTCGGCAGGTTCACAATAGTACCTTTGAAGGTTTCTTTATCTATTTCGAGCCATTGCGGGATACCCCGCCTTACAATGGCCTCAAGAGAATCGTTGATAGCCTGAACACTACGGCTTTTTTCCTTGAGCTCGATCACGTCCCCTTTTTTCAACTGGTAAGACGGGATGTTGGTCTTTCGCCCGTTTACTGTAAAATGGTTATGCCGCACAAAGTGTCTTCCCTGGTTTCTCGAATTGGCAAACCCGAGCCGGAACACTGCATTGTCAAGACGTCTTTCCAGCCGGCTCAGCAGGTTTATACCCGTGATGCCTTTCTGCTGGTCAGCTTTTTTGAATGTCAGCCTGAACTGTTTTTCACTCAGTCCGTAAATCCGTTTGATTTTCTGCTTTTCCCGAAGCTGCATCCCATAGTCTGACACCTTGCTTCTTTTCTGACCATGATCTCCGGGGGGATAACCTCTCCTGTCAAAACTGCATTTATCTGAAAAGCACCTGTCCCCTTTCAGGAAAAGCTTTATATTTTCTCGCCTGCATTGCCGGCAAACAGAACCTCTATAACGTGACAACGTTCTCCTCCTTTATAAAACCAGTAAACTTAGACCCTTCTTCTTTTGGGCGGACGGCATCCATTATGTGGAACCGGGGTAACATCCTTGATCATGGAAATATTGAACCCGAGAGCGTGCAAAGCCCGCAGAGCGGATTCCCGTCCCGGTCCAGGCCCCTTTACAAAAACACCGATGTTCTTAAGGCCATGTTCCATCGCTTTGGCACCGGCATCTTCAGCCACCAGCTTGGCTGCAAAAGGTGTGCTTTTCCTGGATCCCTTGAACCCCTGCATACCGCCGCTGGACCATGAAATGGTATTTCCGTTCTCGTCAGCAATCGTCACGATGGTATTGTTGAATGTGGATTGAATATGAACGATTCCGGTGGAAATATTCTTTTTGACCTTTTTTTTGGTCACGGTTTTTTTTGACTTTTTTGCCATTATGCGTACCTTTTAAATTGATTTACTTTTTCTTTTTAACAGCAGCCCTTTTCGGGCCTTTCCGGGTGCGGGCGTTGGTGCTGGTCCGCTGACCATGGCAGGGAAGTCCCTTGCGATGGCGTAACCCACGATAGCAGCCCAGATCCATCAGGCGCTTGATATTCATGGATACTTCTGTGCGAAGTTCCCCTTCAACCTTGTGTTGACTGTCGATGACCTTCCTGATGGAATTGATCTGCTCCTCAGTCAAGTCATTTGCCTTGGTCATCGGATCAATACCGGTCTGATCAAGTATTTTCTGCGACTGGCTTCTGCCTATCCCATAAATGTAGGTCAAGGCAATCCATGCATGCTTGTTTCTTGGTAAGTCTACTCCTGCAATACGTGCCAATTTATTTGCCCCCTATCCCTGACGTTGTTTATGGCGTTTATTTACACAAATGATCCTGACAACACCACGCCTTTTGATTACCTTGCAATTTCTGCATATTCTTTTAACAGATGCTCTGACTTTCATCTATTCAACTCCCAAACCTAATAACATTTTTGATAATCGGCAACTATTTGTACCGATACGTAATTCTGCCTCTGCTTAAGTCGTACGGCGATATTTCCACCGTCACCTTGTCCCCGGGTAAAATTTTAATAAAATGCATCCTCATTTTGCCTGAAATGTGGGCCAGCAAAACATGCTTATTTTCAAGTTCGACTTTGAACATTGCGTTGGGTAAGGTTTCAAGAACTTTCCCATCTACTTTAATCGGTTCTTCTTTAGCCATAACGCGTTTTTTTCTCCTGTCGAAAATTAAATGGTGATCATCTGCCCCGTAGCCGGTTTGAACCCGACTTGCCCAAAAAGCCGCTGTAATTACCGGTAATCAGGTGAGACTCGATCTGGGCCATGGTGTCAATTGCCACGCCAACGACAATCAGCAGGGCTGTACCACCAAAATAAAAAGGAACATTGAACCGGTTCATTAAAATGGTCGGCAGGACACATACGGCAGAGACATACAATGCACCGCCAACAGTTATTCTGGTCAAAACCTTGTCAATATATTCAGCTGTCCTTTTCCCGGGCCTGATTCCGGGAATGTAACCGCCGTTTTTCTTCATATTTTCCGCCACGTCATCAGGATTGAATTGAATGGCTGTATAAAAAAAGCAAAAGAAAATAATGAACCCGGTAAACACGATGTAATACACGATGGTTCCAGGACTGAACATTGCCGCAATACTTTTCATGATCGGCATATCAATGAATTGAGCAATGGTGGTAGGGAACATGATAATGGAAGAGGCAAAAATGGGCGGTATCACACCAGAAGGATTGATCTTCAACGGCAGGTGGGAAGTCTGGCCTCCATACATTTTCCTGCCGACCATCCGCTTGGCATAGTGAACCGGAATCCTCCTTTGAGCCTGTTCCATATAAACTATGAATGCAACGACACCGAGCATGAGGATCGTCAGGATGATGAGAAAGAAAATTCCCATTTCACCCGTAGCGATCAACCGCCCGGTATTTCCAACAGCTGACGGCATGTTGGCGACAATACCGGCAAAAATGATCATGGAAATCCCGTTTCCGATTCCACGCTCGGTAATCTGTTCCCCCAGCCACATAATAAAAGCGGTACCGGCAGTAAGTGTTATGATAGCCACAAGGCGGAACCCCCACCCCGGATACAATACAATCGGGGCGCCGGCAGGAGAGGTCATTGATTCAAGTCCTACGCTGATTCCAAACCCCTGGATTATACTTAAAACCACTGTACCGTAGCGGGTATACTGTGTCTTTTTCTTACGTCCAGCGTCCCCTTCTTTTGACAGCTGCTCCAGGTGCGGTACCACAACCGTCATCAGCTGCAGAATAATTGAAGCGCTGATATAGGGCATGATTCCCAGGGCAAAAATCGATAACTGTTCAAACGCACCGCCGGAAAACATGTTGAACATGGAAAACAGGGTCCCTGACGCCGCGTCAAAAAAAGACTGAAGCGCTACAGAATCTATGCCCGGGGTAGGCACATGCACCCCGACCCGGTAAACAAACAACAGTCCCAGGGTAATCAAAAGCTTTTTCTTGAGCTCCGGGAGCTTAAATAAATTCTGATACGTGTTGGGGTCAACCATTTATCTGATCCTTACCTTTGATCTGAAACAATATTTGTTTATGCCACAAAACTGCCGCCTGCAGATTCAATTTTTTCCCTGGCTGTTTTGCTTGCCAGAACCGATTTTATGGAAAACTTCTTGGTGACCTCACCATTGCCGAGCAGCTTGACTCCATCGACTCTTCCCTTGACAAGACCTGCATTCCTCAAAAGGTCAGGATCAATTACGGTACCATCTTCAAAACGATCCAGATCCGATACATTCAATATCGCGTTGTTGGTTTTGAATACATTGAAAAACCCTCTTTTTGGGAGCCGGCGGTAAATCGGCATCTGGCCGCCTTCAAAACCTGGCCTCACATTTCCGCCTGATCTGGCTTTGAGCCCCTTGTGGCCGCGGGTGGATGTCTTTCCCATGCCGGACCCGGGGCCCCTTCCTACCCGTTTTCTGTTTTTTCTACTGCCTGGAGCAGGTGACAATTCATGCAGCTTCATGTTATACCTCCTCGACCTTTACCAGGTGTGAAACTTTCTTAATCATACCAAGAATAGTGGGATCCGCTTTGTGCTCAACCGTCTGGTGCATTTTTCTCAATCCCAGTCCCCGAATGATTTTTCCATGTTTTCCAGGCCTGCCGATAACACTTTTAACCTGTGTGATTTTTATTCTATTCGCCATTATTAGGAACCTTTCTGCTAAATATCCTCAGGTCTGAGACCCCTTCTACTGGCCACATCTTCTTTGGTACAAAGGGATTGAAGTCCCTGAAGCGTTGCCCGGACAATATTCTGTGTGTTATGGGTACCGATGCATTTTGTAAGTATGTCCGTAACGCCGGCAGCTTCGAGAACAGCACGGATACCGCTTCCGGCTATCAATCCCGTTCCCGGGGAAGCCGGCTTGAGCAGTACACGGCCGGAACCGGCCTTGCCGATAACCTGATACGGTACAGTACCGTTAAGTATTGATACCTTGACCATATTACGTTTAGCCTTTTCCATGCCCTTACGGATAGCCTCGGGTACTTCCGCAGCCTTTCCAAGCCCATAACCAACGCTGCCTTCGCCGTCACCGACAACTACCAGGGCGCTGAAGCTGAAATTCCTGCCGCCTTTAACGACTTTTGCAACCCGGTTGATCCGGACGACTTTATCGATAAAACCATTGTCTTCTGTCTGCTGTTGCTTACCTGCCAAGGGAGTTCCTCCTTAATTAGAAATTCAAGCCAGCTTCCCTGGCTCCGTCTGATAGCGCTTTAACACGGCCATGATATAAAAAACCATTTCTGTCAAAAACGACCTTGGTAATTCCCTTATCGATGGCACGCTTGCCGACAAGATTTCCGATAGCCTTTGCAACGTCTTTTTTGCCGCCTTTGACATCACTTTTATCAAATTCCTTATCAAGTGATGATGCGCAAACAAGCGTTGTCCCTTTTATATCGTCTATGATCTGTGCATAAATATGGTTTGTGCTTCTGAAAATGCTTAATCTCGGACGCTCCGGACTTCCGGTCAGCGACTTTTTGATCCGCATCTTCCGTTTCATTCTCGATACCAGTTTGGGTGATGTATTTGCCATAATTTTATATTCCCGCTATTTAATCCTTGCCTGCTGTTTTTCCGGCTTTCCGGATGATGCGCTCATCTTCATACATTATGCCTTTTCCCTTATAGGGTTCAGGCGGTCTCAATTTCCGAATATCCGCTGCAATCTGTCCCAGGCGTTCTTTATCAATACTGGAAAGCTTAATCCGGGTGTTGTTCTCAACAGTTGCGGTAATCCCTTCCGGAAGTGCAAATTCAACAGGGTTTGAGTATCCGACGTTCAAGACGAGACTGTTGCCCTTGAGCTCAGAGCGGTATCCGATACCGGCAAGGAGCAGAGTTTTTTCATAACCGGTAGTGACTCCGGTAACCATATTGGCAATCAGGGATCTGAAAAGCCCCTGGAGAGCCACTTTTTTCTTATCGCTTACATCGGTCTTAACCACGACCGTACCGTCATTCAACTCGATTTCAACATCCGGGTGCAGCTGCTTTTCAATACTGCCTTTGGGGCCTTTGACCTCAACGAGACCATTGTTCACGGTCACCTGGACCTTATCTGGAAGCTGAACCGGCTTTTTTCCTATTCTAGACATAAATGACTCCTGTGCTACCAAACGTTACATAGAATTTCGCCGCCAAGGTTCGCTTCTATTGCCTGTTTATCTGTCATGACACCCTTGGAAGTCGATACAATTGATATCCCGAGGCCATTGAGAACCGGTGTTATCTGTTTGGCCTTTTTATAGACCCTGCAGCTGGGTTTACTGACACGCTCGATACCGAAAATGGTCGGTTTGTCATTGGGAAGATATTTCAGATACACTCTGATTATACCCTGCTTGCTGTCTTCAAGGAACTTGTAATCCTTGATGTATCCCTGTTCTTTCAGCACCCGCATCATGTCAAGTTTCAACTTTGACCCGGGGATATCCACTTTGGCAAATCCTGCTTTTCCGCCATTGCGAATGGAGGTCAGCATATTTGCAACTGGATCACTCATTGCCATTAGTTCATCTCCTTGAAATACCTGATGATATCAATCATTTTTCTTGTTACCCACGGATTACCAGCTTGATTTGGTAACCCCTGGAAGTTTGCCTTCTGAGGCAAGCTTTCGAAAACAAATTCTGCATATACCCGCTTTCCTTATAAACCCTCTTGATCGACCGCACAAAGGGCATCTGTTATAGGCGCGTACAGCAAATTTCGGTTTCCGTGCCGCCTTCGCAATTAGAGCCGTTCTAGCCAAGCTGTCCTCCTTAAAATCCTTAATTTCTAAAAGGCATCCCTAAAAGCTTCAGGAATTCCTTGCCTTCCTCATCGGTTTTGGCTGTTGTGACAACCGTAATATTCAGCCCCTTGATACTATCTGTTTTATCATAGTCAATTTCGGGGAAAATAATATGCTCCTTGATACCGAGACTGTAGTTGCCCCTGCCGTCAAAGGCCTTTCCTGAAATTCCCCTGAAGTCCCTTACACGGGGCAAGGTTACATTGACCAGTTTTTCAAAAAAATCATACATCCGCTCCCGGCGCAATGTCACCATGCATCCAATGGCAACGCCAGCACGGAGTTTGAAGTTGGCGATCGGTTTTTTAGCCCGGGTCACCACGGGTTTTTGACCGGCAATCAGGGATAGCTCTGATACTGCGGATTCAATGATCTTGGGATTCTGAATCGCCTCTCCCAACCCCATGTTCAATACAATTTTTTCAAATTTCGGCACCTCGAACTCATTTTTATAATTGAACTTTTCCCTGAGTTTGGGGATCACTTCGTTTCTATATACTTCCTTAAGCGTTGACATGTTAACTCTCCGGCAGTGGTCTTACGAATCTATCTGTTCATTGCACTTTCTGCAGAACCTGACCCGTTTTCCATCTTCTAATTGTTTTATTCCAATTCGTGTGGGTTTGACACAATGGTTGCACATCAACATGATATTGGAAACATTGATCGACATGGGTTTTTCGACAATCCCGCCCTGGGGATTTCCCTGCGATGGTTTTTGATGGACTTTCACCATATTGATATTTTCAACAACGATGCGGTTTTTTTTCCGGTTAACCGTCAGTACCTTGCCGATCTTGCCCTTATCTTTGCCCACAAGGACTTTAACCTTGTCATCTTTTTTAATTCTGATCTTCATTGCTTCCATAATAATGTCTCTCCAGTAGCCCTAAATTAAAGAACGTCAGGGGCCAGCGAAATGATTTTCATAAATCTTTTGGCACGCAGCTCCCTGGCAACAGGGCCGAAAATTCTGGTCCCTACAGGTTCATTGGATTTGGCAAGAATGACGGCGGAATTATCATCAAACCGGATCATGGAACCGTCGGGCCTGGAAATCTCTTTTTTGGTTCTGACAATGACCGCCTGCACGATATCGCCTTTACTCACCTTGGCATTGGGGATGGCTTCCTTTACCGAACCGGTAATGATATCACCGATACTGGCATATTTCCGTTTTGATCCGCCCAGCACCTTTATACAATAGAGCTCTTTGGCCCCGGAATTATCCGCAACCGTAAGTCTTGTTTCACTCTGAATCATGACACGACTCCTTTATCATACCGCTTTTTTGATGATATCAGTGACCCTGAAGCGCTTGAGCTTGCTCATCGGCCGGGTTTCAATAATCCGGACCTGATCACCTGTCCTGCATTCATTTTTCTCATCATGGGCATGGTATTTTTTATAGCGCTTGATATATTTTTTATACATCCTGTGCTGTACGAACCTCTCTACCTGAACGACAACGGATTTTTCCATTTTATCCGAAACAACCAGGCCCACCATTTCTCTTTTTCTTCTTTCAATAGTTTCCATATGATCAACTTTATTATTTACGGATGTTTACGTTTTTTTCCCTTGATATGGTATATAGTCTTGCAATGTCCTTTTTCACGTTGGACAGCATGGTGGTATTTTCAAGTTGCCCGACATTATGCTGAAATCGGAGATTGAAAAGCTGCTTTTTCAATTCCACGAGCTTTTCCGCAAATTCTTCCGGTTCCAGATCCCTGATCTCTCTGGCTTTCATTGTTATCTACTCCTCTCTACGAACCGGGTTTTAACGGAAAGCTTGTTGGCAGCAAGGCGCATGGCCTCCCTGGCAAGTTCCCTGGGAACCCCTTCCATTTCATAAAGGATTCGCCCCGGTTTTACCCGCGCCACCCAGGCGTCTGTAGAACCTTTTCCCTTACCCATCCTGACTTCCGCCGGTTTTTTGGTCACGGGCTTGTCCGGAAAAAATCGAATCCAGCTTTTACCTACCCGTTTGATTTTCCGGGTCATTGCGATTCTGGCAGCTTCAATCTGCCTGGCATTCACATATCCGCATTCGACAGCCTGAAGTCCAAAATCCCCGAAATTCAAATTACTTCCCCTGATTGGAGCTCCCTTGGTTCTTCCCCGCATCTGCTTGCGGTACTTTACATTTTTTGGACTAAGCATCTAACACTCTCCTTTAGACACCACTGCTATACACCAAAATTGTGGTCACCAGCGGTTAATATTTCACCTTTGAAAACAAATGCCTTGATACCGATTTTTCCATATGTCGTATTGGCTTCAGCAAAACCATAATCAACATCGGCCCGGATTGTATGCAACGGAATCCGGCCTTCCTTGTACCATTCGGTTCTTGCCATTTCCGCACCGCCAAGACGCCCGGCACAGATAATTTTGATACCTTTGGCACCGAATCTCATTGCGGAAGAAACGCTTCGTTTCATGGCCCGCCTGAAAGCGATCCGTCGTTCCAGCTGCAAAGCTATATTTTCAGCCACAAGCTGGGCTTCAATTTCCGGGCGGCGGACTTCCTTGATATCTATCAGCACATCCGGTTTGAGCATTCTGTCAAGCTCCTGCTTGAGCAGCGCGATCTCGGATCCTTTCTTCCCGATGATAATGCCGGGACGTGCCGCAAAAACTCTCAGCCGGATCTGTTTTGAAAACCGCTCAATTTCAATCTTCGAAATCCCGGCATGATACAGCTTTTTCTTTAAAAATTTTCTGACTTTGAAATCTTCCTCGACAAAGTCAGCATATGATTTGTCCGCGTACCATCTGGAATCCCAGGTCCTGATGGTGCCCAATCTTAATCCAACCGGATGTACTTTCTGGCCCAAGCTGTGTATCCTCCCTGTTTAGACTGTTTCCTCGACAATGACCGTAATATGACTGGTACGTTTCAATATCCTGGAGGCCCTTCCCCTTGCCCGCGGTCTGAACCGCTTCATGGAAGGTCCCTGGTCCACGATAATATTTTTTACAATCAGATTATCCACATCAAGCTCATTGTTGTGTTCTGCGTTTGATACCGCAGATTTCAATGTCTTGGCAATGATCCCCGCTGCTTTGACAGGCATGAATTTCAACATGTTCAATGCACTCTCAACCGGTTTTCCCTTTACTTTTTCTACCGGCAACCGCAGCTTGGTCGGTGAAATCCTGACATACCTTGTTTTTGCTTTGACTTCCATATCATAATCCCTTAAACGCAAAGAATAATATTATCTTACCTTTGATTTCTTGCTTCCTGCATGGCCGTAGAATGTCCGGGTTGGTGAAAATTCACCGAGCTTGTTTCCAACCATGTTTTCGGTCACAAAAACCGGAATGAACTTTTTGCCATTGTGGACCGCAAAGGTACTGCCCACCATTTCCGGAATGATGGTCGATCGTCTTGACCAGGTCTTGATGACCTTATTACTGCTTGACTGGTTTGCCTCAAGCACCTTCTTCAACAGATGCGGTGCTATATAAGGGCCTTTTTTCAATGATCGTGGCATAATGTGTCACCTATTTATCTTCTTTTTGCTCTTCTTTTAATAATAAACTGGTCCGTTCTGGCATTATTCCGGGTACGTTTACCCTTGGTGGGTACACCCCAGGGTGTACATGGCTGGCGGCCACCTGACGATCTGCCTTCGCCACCGCCCATAGGATGGTCAACCGGGTTCATTGCAACACCCCTTACCCTCGGGCGCTTGCCAATCCAGCGGTTTCTGCCGGCTTTACCGATTGAGACATCTCCATGCTTTTCATTGCCGATGCGGCCGATGGTTGCCTTGCATGCAAGGTTAACCATCCTGACCTCTCCGGAAGGCAGCGCGACCTGGGCGTATTTGCCTTCCTTGGCCATAAGCCTGGCATAGGCCCCTGCACTGCGGGCAAGCTGACCGCCTTTGCTTTCCTTGAGCTCAATATTGTGAATCCTGGTACCCGTTGGAATACGATCAAGGCGCAGGCAGTTTCCAGGCTTGATATCAGCCTGGTCTCCGGTTTCAAGAATGTCACCGACCTTCACATCCAAAGGTGCAAGAATATACCTTTTCTCACCATCCGCGTAAACCAGCAGCGCGATCCTGGCGCTCCTGTTAGGGTCATATTCAATGGCGGTAACCTTGGCGGGAATGCCGTCCTTGTCCCGTTTAAAATCAATGATGCGATACTTCTTTTTGGTGCCACCACCTCGTCTTCTGGCAGTAATCCTTCCGTTTGAATTTCGTCCGGCCTTCTTGTTCAATGCTTTGACAAGACTTCTTTCCGGCTGGGTCTTGGTAATTTCTTCAAATGAAAGGTATTCTTGCGCTCTTCTACCAGGTGATGTCGGTTTGGTCTTAATAATTGACATATGTTATACCTCTTTTAAACACCTTCAAAAAAATCAATTCGTTGTCCCGGCATCAGGGTGATGACTGCTTTTTTCCAGTCTCTCCGCTTGCCGGTAATCCTGCCGCGCTGTTTCACCTTTCCCTTGACCTGAATAGTCCTGACCTGTTTCACCCTGGTATTGAAATTTTTTTCAACAGCATCCTTGATTTCCACACGGTTGGCCCGGCGGTCGACCCGTAACGTGATCTGATTGCTCAACTCTTTTTGAAGCGTTGTCTTTTCAGTAACGACAGGGCCCCGAATAATATCATACTGTTTCATTTTGACCAAACCTCCTTTCGATGCTTTCAACGGCCGACTCCACCATGAGAAGGTTGTCAAACTTAAGAATGTCGTAAACATTCAACCCGTCTGTTTTCAACACTTTAACATCCGGCAGGTTTCTTGAAGACAAAGAAAGATTTCTGTCGTCAGAATCCGATATGATCAGTATATTCTCGAGTTTTAATGCGTTCAGAACATTCAGAAGTGATTTGGTCTTGATTTCCTGTAGTTTGAAATCATCGATTATAAAGATTTTCTGGTCGTCGAGCTTGCTGCTCAACGCCATCTTCAGGGCAAGCCTGCGTACCTTCTTGGTAACAGGAAATGCATAAGACCGCTGGGATGGACCGAAAATAACCCCGCCGCCTCTTCTCAAGGGAGACTTGATGCTTCCTGCCCGTGCATTACCTGTCCCTTTCTGCCTGAAAAGTTTTCTGGTGCTGCCCGCAACCTCTCCTCTGCTCTTTACTGCAGCAGTACCCCGCCGTTTTTTTGCCAGCTGCATCCTGACGACCTCGTGAAGCACATGAGGCTTCACAGGCACATTGAATATCTCATCAGGAAGGTCTTTTTCAGACACTTTTTCGCCTGCACTGTTCAACACATCTACAGCAGTCATTTTCTTCCTCATATTTTCAGCTATGCATCACTGCGAAATTTATTTGCAATACCCATAGCCGACTGTTAATACACGTTTTTATAAAGCCGGGAATACAATCAACCCGCTTTTCTGACTTCTACAACTCCTGTTTTAGGCCCTGGAATGGCACCTTTAACCATTATAATATTCTGATCCGGTCTGATATCAACAACGGTCAGGTTTTTAACGGTATTGCGGGCTACACCCATGTGACCCGGCATTTTTTTACCTTTAATTACCTTGGCAGGCCAGGCGCTGTTACCAATGGAGCCGGGTTTCCTGTGATTCCGGCATCCATGGGTTTCAGATCCCCTGGAAAAGCCATGGCGTTTTATAGTTCCTTGAAAACCGCGCCCTTTGGAAATTCCGGAAACATTGATCTTGTCCCCGATTGCAAACATATCCGCCTGAAGGGCCGCACCTATTTCAGGACTTTCTTCAGATTCGATCCTGAATTCACGAAGTACCCTGAAGCCATTTTCAGACGCCTTTTTGACATGTCCGGCCAATGGCTTGTTTAATTTTTGAACCGGTATCTCGTCAAACCCTAATTGAACAGCGGTATATCCATCGGTTTCTTTTGTTTTCACCTGGGTAACCACACAGGGACCCACCTGCAGAACCGTAACCGGTATCATCCGACCATCAGGGGCAAAAACGCTGGTCATCCCCATTTTTTTTCCAAGTAATCCTGTGCTCATAGTATCATCATCCAATGTGCTACAATTTAATCTCAACATCGACGCCCGGAGAAAGATCCAGCTTCATCAACGCGTCCACGGTCTGTTGTGTAGGCTCTAAAATATCCATCATCCGCTTGTGAGTCCTGATTTCGAACTGTTCCCGTGATTTTTTATTCACGTGAGGGGACCGCAGAACGGTGAATTTATTTATCCTTGTCGGAAGCGGTACCGGACCTACAATCTTGGCTCCGGTTTTCCTGGCCGTATCCACAATGTCAACGGAGGACTGGTCTAGAAGCTTATGATCATAAGCTTTGAGCCGAATTCTGATTTTGGTTTTCAACATAATAACAGCCTCTTTATGCTTCCCTTATTCGATTATTTCACCGATAACACCGGCACCCACTGTCCGTCCGCCTTCCCTGATGGCAAAGCGAAGCTCTTTTTCCATGGCTATGGGTGCAATCAGCTCCACGTTGATCGTGGCATTGTCACCCGGCATGATCATCTCGACTCCTTCTTCAAGGGTCAGCACACCTGTAATATCGGTGGTGCGGAAAAAGAACTGCGGACGGTATCCGCTGAAAAATGGTGTATGACGACCGCCTTCCTCTTTGCTCAATGCGTACATCTCCGCCTTGAACTTGGTATGCGGGGTGATCGTTCCGGGCTTGGCAACTACCTGGCCTCTTTCAACCTGGTCACGCTTGGTGCCGCGAAGAAGAAGACCTACATTGTCACCGGCCTGGCCTTCATCAAGAAGCTTGCGGAACATCTCGACACCCGTGCATACGGTCTTGGCTGTATCACGTATCCCGACAAGCTCGATCTCGTCACCGGTCTTGATTATACCACGCTCGATCCTGCCCGTTACAACCGTACCACGTCCGGATATACTGAAAACATCCTCTATGGGCATCAGAAAAGACTTGTCCATGTCACGTTCAGGCTGCGGCACATAGCTGTCAAGCACTTCCAGCAGCTCGAATACAGGCTTTGCATCTTCACTGTCAGGATCATCACTTTCCAGTGCCTTCAAGGCACTGCCACGGATAATCGGAGTCTCGTCACCAGGAAATTCATAGCTGTCCAACAGCTCCTGAAGCTCCATTTCAACAAGCTCTATAAGCTCTTCATCATCCACCATGTCACACTTGTTCAGAAAAACAACTATTCTTGGAACACCTACCTGCCGGGCAAGAAGAATATGCTCCCGGGTCTGCGGCATGGGACCGTCATCAGCACTGACAACCAGAATAGCACCGTCCATCTGGGCAGCTCCGGTTATCATGTTCTTGATATAATCGGCATGACCCGGACAATCCACATGGGCATAGTGACGATTCTTTGTCTCGTACTCAACATGGGCCGTTGCAATGGTGATACCGCGTTCACGCTCTTCGGGCGCCTTGTCGATCTCGTCAAAGGGAACATACTGACCAAAACCCTTCAGACCTGAATGCTTGGTAATCGCTGCTGTAAGCGTCGTCTTGCCATGATCGATATGACCAATCGTACCTATGTTCACATGCGGCTTGTTCCGCTCAAACTTCTCCTTAGCCATTGTTCTAATTCCTCCCGTGGAATGTTTTTTGGGATATCTTCAATTGTATTACCATCTAAAATGTGCAAATGCCTTGTTAGCTTCTGCCATTTTATGGGTATCCTCTTTCTTTTTAACAGCACCGCCGCGCTGATTGTATGCATCCATGATCTCGGATGCCAGTTTTTTGGCAAATCCCTTTTCAGACCGGTTGCGGCTGTAATTGATAAGCCACCTGAACGCCAGGGCCGTCTGCCGGCTAAGCTTGATTTCCGTAGGCACCTGGTATGTCGAACCACCAATACGCCTCGATTTGACTTCAACAGCCGGCCGGATATTGTCCACCGCTTTCTGGAATATGTCAAGCGCCGGTTCTCCGACCTTTTCTTCAGCGATTCCGAGTGCGTTGTTCACAACCCGCCTGGCCGCATTTTTTTTCCCTGCCTTCATCACGCAATTGATAAACTTGGCCGCAAGCTGTTCCTGTTTGGTCGCATCCTTCATCAACTTTTCTACAATGATCTCTTTAGTTGCCATATGTCATATCCAACAAATTTACGAGTTAGTTTCTCAATCAATTATTTCGGCCGTTTTGCGCCATACTTGGAGCGGCCCTGCCGCCTGTCATCCACGCCGAGCGTATCCAGAGCACCCCTTACAATATGGTACCGCACACCTGGAAGGTCCTTGACCCTGCCGCCCCTTACCAGAACAACCGAATGCTCCTGAAGGTTATGCCCCATGCCTGGAATGTAAGCTGCCACTTCCATGCCGGTGGTCAACCTTACCCTGGCCACTTTTCTAAGCGCCGAGTTTGGTTTTTTAGGTGTTGACGTATACACCCTGGTACATACGCCGCGTTTCTGCGGGCCACCTTTCAGGGCAGGCGTATTCACTTTCTTTTCAGCCTTTGCTCTTCCATTTCTTACCAACTGATTAATGGTCGGCATAACTTTGCTAACGCTCCTTATCAAATTTAATCAAATCATCGTGGACGACAAAATATTTAATATTACTTTTAACCGTGTCAATTGTCAAGTTTTTTATTATTATTTTATACTTCAAACGCCTCTGAAAACCCGACCTCCACTTTTGAATACCCTGGAAAACCTGTTCCTGCAGGAATAATCCTGCCCATGACCACGTTTTCCTTCAAGCCTTTCAGGTCATCCATCTTTTTTTCAATGGCTGCCAGAGTCAATACTTTGGTGGTTTCCTGGAATGACGCTGCAGACAAAAAGCTGTCAGTTGACAATGATGCCTTTGTAATCCCGAGGATCAGTGGTTCACCCTGGGCCGGCTCTCCGCCGCTGGCAATCACCTCCCTGTTGACTTCGGCAAATCGATGGCGATCCACGTGTTCATCAGGGATAAAATTGGTGTCACCGATACTTGTGACCTTGATACGTCTCATCATCTGGCGGATCACGACCTCGATGTGCTTGTCATTGATCCTGACTCCCTGGAGCCTGTATACTTCCTGGACTTCATCCACAAGGTACTTGGCAAGCGCCACTTCTCCCTTTATGTTCAGGATATCCTGAGGGTTGGCGCTTCCGCCGACCAGCGGGTCCCCGGCCTTGACATAATCCCCGTCATATACAGTTACATGCTGTCCCTTGGGTATCAGGTATTCTTTTTTCTCGCCGACATCCACAGGTGTCACAAATACTTTCTGGCGGCCTTTTGTGCCCTTGCTAACCGAAACCGTACCGTCAATTTCAGAAAGAATGCCGGGATCTTTGGGTTTTCTGACTTCAAACAGCTCTGCCACCCTGGGGAGACCGCCGGTAATATCCTTGGTCTTGGTGGTAGCTCTGGGCAGCCTGGCAATGACATCACCAGCCATTACCTGGTCATCTTCATCCACGGTCAAAATAGCGTTCACCGGCAGAAAGTACCGTGCAGCAGAAGCTGCATTGGGCAGCTTGACGCTTTTACCGTCTTTATCCTTGATGGTGATCCGCGGCCTGGTATCACTGTCCTTTCCTTCCGTGATACTTCTGCTGACCTTTCCTGTCACAGGGTCAATAGCCTCCTGGACCGTATCCCCTACTTCGATATCAGCAAAGCGCACCCTGCCGGAAACTTCCGTTATAATCGGCGTGGTGAAGGGATCCCAGGTGGCTATTACATCCCCGGGATCAATTTTCTGTCCATCTTTCACATGAAGGGTAGCGCCGTAGATAATATCTTCCTTGGCACGTTCACGGCCTTCCTCGCCGACAATGAGGATGCCGCCCCCTTTACGGTTCATTACAATTCTTTTTTCTTCGGCCGTTGTAACAATCTGCAGTCCCTCGTTGTACTGGACGACGCCCCCTACCCTTGCCTTGATCTCTGCAACCTCAACCTTACGGCTGGCAGTACCGCCAATATGAAATGTTCTCATGGTCAACTGGGTTCCGGGCTCTCCGATGGACTGGGCCGCCACGATTCCAATAGCCTGTCCTATTTCGACAGTGGCACCGTGGGCAAGATCCCTTCCGTAGCAGCGCTGGCATACCCCATGCCTGGAGTTGCAGGTCAGGACAGATCGAATTCGCACTTTCTGAACCCCTGCATCTTCTATAAGCTTTACATGATTTTCATCCAGCTCAACGTCATTTTCAACAATCATGGCATCTGAGTACGGATCCCTCACCCGCTCGAGGGTCACGCGCCCCAGGATTCTTTCACCCAGGGTCTGTATGATTTCACCACCCTCGTAGAGTGCTTCAACCTCGATCCCCTGGATTGTTCCGCAATCATGCTCGGCAATTGTGCAGTCCTGGCCAACATCGGCCAGCCGCCGGGTCAGATATCCCGAGTTGGCAGTTTTCAATGCTGTATCCGCCAACCCTTTCCTGGCACCATGGGTTGAAATAAAATACTGTAATACCGACAAACCCTCACGGAAACAGGCTGTAATCGGATTTTCGATAATCTCCCCTGAAGGTTTTGCCATCAGGCCACGCATACCAGCAAGCTGGCGCATCTGGTCCTTGCTGCCCCTGGCCCCTGAATCGGCCATGATATATACCGCATTGAGCTCATCAGTCTTGTCACTGATTCCCCCCTGCACGCTCGGATTTTTCATGACCTCCATCATGGCATTGGCAATATCGTCAGTACTCTGGGCCCAGATATCCACAACCTTATTGTATTTTTCACCCTGGGTGATCAGACCTTCAGAATACTGGTTCTTGATCTCTTCAACCTGTTTTTCGGCCTTGGCAATAATATCCCATTTCTGATCAGGAATGATCATGTCGTCAACACAGATGGAAAGACCGCCCAGTGTAGAATATTTATAACCGATATCCTTGAGCCGGTCAGACAGGATAACGGTTTCCTTGAGCCCGATATTCCGGTAGGCATAGTCAATGAGACTGACCACGGCGGATTTGTCCATCAGCTTGTTCACACGGCTGAAAGGAATGGTGGTTTTCCGCTCATCCACCTTGAATATCGTGTAGACATCCCCGACCCTCACTATATCTGAAACCTGCTCTTCCTTTAGGGAGAACAGCTGTTCCGCAATGATTTCCGGAACCTGAAAAAAATTACGGAACTCCTTTTTGGTCAAAATTCCCGTCCGGCCTCGCGTGGTCTTCAGTTCATCGTCTGAATATTTGAGTACCGCCTCTTCAAACGTCATGCCTGATTTCAAGGCATCAAACGCCTCCTGGGCGGTTTCAATGCTGTCTGTCCTGATCCGGCTCAATGACAGAAGTGTATCCCCCGGGATGATTTCCCACAGCAGCATCCGGCCGGTAGTGGTCTCCTCTATCCTGTTGTCTACGCGGACCTTGATTCTGGCATGCAGGTTCAGTTCACCGGCGTCGAATGCATAGCGGACCTCGTCAAGGCTGGAAAAAATAACACCTTCACCTTTTTTACCTGCCACACCCCTTGTCATGTAATAAATACCAAGTACAATATCCTGGGTCGGCACGATAATGGGCTGTCCATTTGCCGGAGACAGTATATTGTTTGTCGAAAGCATCATGATGCGGGCTTCAAGCTGCGATTCCAGGGCCAGCGGAACATGTACCGCCATCTGGTCACCGTCGAAATCAGCATTAAAGGCGGGGCAGACCAGGGGATGAAGCTGAATGGCCTTGCCTTCGATCAATATGGGCTCAAAAGCCTGGAAACCCAGCCGATGAAGGGTAGGAGCCCTGTTCAGCATGACGGGATATTCCTTGACCACTGATTCAAGAGCGTCCCAAACCTCGACTTCCTCTCGCTCCACCATTTTTTTTGCACTTTTCACGGTGGATACAAGTCCGTTTTTCTCAAGATAATTATAAATGAAGGGCTTGAACAGCTCCAATGCCATCTTTTTAGGGATCCCGCACTGATGGAGCCTGAGCTCGGATCCAACAGTGATAACCGTTCGACCGGAGTAATCCACCCGTTTACCAAGAAGATTCTGCCTGAAACGCCCCTGTTTTCCTTTCAGGGTATCACTGAGTGATTTCAAAGGCCGCTTGTTGGTCCCTGTAACCACCCGGCCGTGCCGGCCGTTGTCAAACAGTACATCCACGGATTCTTGAAGCATGCGTTTTTCATTTCTGACAATAATGTCAGGTGCATTGAGGTCCACCAGCCGCTTCAGGCGGTTGTTCCGGTTCAGCACCCTGCGGTAGAGATCATTGAGATCTGATGTAGCGAACCGCCCGCCTTCCAGCGGAACCAGAGGCCGCAAATCCGGCGGCAGAATCGGAATTGCCGTCATTATCATCCTGGAGGGTTCGATCCCTGACTGCAGAAATGCATCGATGACTTTCAGGCGCTTGGACATTTTCTGCTGTTTGGCCACCGATTTGGTCAGACTGATTTCCTTTTTCAGCTCATCATGGGTTGGCTGAAGCTCCACCTGGTCCATGAGGGTCAATATGGCTTCCGCACCTATACCAGCTTTAAAGCTGTCCTCTCCAAACGCTTCAATGGCTTCGTAGTACTGATCGTCCGACAAAAGCTGCATTCTGGTCAAGCTGGTTTCACCGGGATCGATAACCACATAGGAATCAAAATACAGAACCTTTTCCAGATTTTTCAAGGTCATGTCCAGCACATTGCCGATTTTGGAAGGCAGGCTTTTCAAAAACCAGATATGGGATACCGGGGATGCCAGCTCGATATGAGCCATTCTCTCCCGCCGCACCTTGGACTGGATCACTTCAACCCCGCATTTTTCACACACCACACCCCGGTGTTTCATGCGCTTGTATTTACCACAGTTACACTCGTAATCTTTTGTGGGACCAAAAACCTTGGCACAGAACAATCCATCCCTTTCCGGCTTGAATGTCCTGTAATTAATGGTCTCAGGCTTCTTGATCTCACCATGGGACCATTCCCTGATCTGATCCGAGGATGCCAGACTGATCTGAACACCTTGATAAACCTTGGGATCTTTTGGTTTAGCGAAGAAATCGTAAATATTGTCCAATGTCTTCTCCTTATTTGCTGCCTTCTATAAGATTCATATCCAGTCCCAGGCTCTGAAGTTCCTTGATCAAAACCCTGAAAGACTCTGGCATCCCGGGCTCCAGAACATTCTGGCCCTTGACGATTTTTTCGTACATCCGGGTCCTGCCGGTCATATCATCAGATTTTACAGTCAAGAATTCCTGGAGTGCATGAGCGGCCCCGTATGCTTCCATGGCCCACACTTCCATTTCCCCGAGCCGCTGTCCGCCGAACTGGGCCTTGCCTCCTAGAGGCTGCTGGGTAACCAGTGAATAAGGTCCGATGGACCGGGCATGCAGCTTGTCATCAACAAGATGATGGAGTTTGAGTACATACATGATCCCTACGGTTACCGGTTTTTCAAAAGGCTCTCCGGTCCGTCCATCATACAGAATGGACTGCCCGGTCTTGTTCTGGCCTGAAAATTCTATCAAAGACTTTATTTCCTGTTCCGATGCACCGTCAAACACCGGGGTTGCCATGTGAAAACCGTTGCGGTACTGGGATGCGAAACGGATGAATTCCTCTTCATCCAATTGATCGAGCATCTTGACCAGTTCGGTGTCTTCCTTTGAGACCTTACCGGTTTCCGACATATTAAATACCTGGCTGATTTTCTTCCGCAGGTCATCCAGTTTCATCTGGCTGATCATTTCATCGATCTGCCGCCCGATTCCCTGTGCGGCATACCCCAGGTGAATTTCAAGAATCTGGCCTACATTCATCCGGGAGGGAACGCCCAGAGGATTGAGCACCATGTCAACAGTCCTGCCGTCTTCAAAATAGGGAAGATCCTCCATTCTCAGAATCCTGGAGACGACACCCTTGTTTCCATGCCGGCCTGCCATTTTATCTCCTACGGACAGAACCCGCTCCATGGCAACGTTTATTTTAATGAGCTTTAGAACACCCGGGGGCAAATCGTCACCTTTTTCAAAACGGCTCACCTGGCGGTTGAACTGCTCTCTGGCCATCTTGATCTGGTGCCTGGCATTTTCCAGGATCACCTGTACTTTTTCCGTCAGGACCGGGTCCTTGACAGCACAGCTCTGGAGTGAAGATACCGGAATCGAGAAGAACAGGTCTTTTTTGACTTTTGTCCCGGCTGAGATAACCATCTTGCCATTTTTTTCGATATCGTTGAGCAATACCTGGCCTTCCAGAATGCTCTCAATTTTTTCCCTGGCAACATCACTGATAATTGCAATCTCATCATCCCGGTCTTTTTCCAGTCGTTCAATTTCCTGATCTTCTATCTGTCGGGTCCGGTCATCCTTGGTCAGTCCCCTTCTTGAAAAAACCTTGGCATCTATTACCTTTCCTTTGACTCCAGGCGGCACACACAGGGAAGAATCCTTGACATCACCGGCCTTTTCACCAAAAATGGCACGCAGCAGTTTCTCTTCGGGAGAAAGCTGTGTTTCCCCCTTGGGCGTAATCTTGCCGACCAGGATGTCGCCTGAAACCACTTCCGCTCCAAGCCTTATAATACCGCTTTCATCAAGATTCCTTAACGCCTCTTCGCCCACATTCGGGATGTCCCGGGTAATTTCTTCCTTACCCAGCTTGGTGTCACGTGCCAGAACTTCAAATTCTTCGACATGTACAGAGGTATACACCCCTTCCTTGACCAGACGTTCACTGACCAGAATGGAGTCTTCGTAATTATAACCGTCCCACGGCATGAAAGCTACGGTGACATTCTTTCCCAATGCAAGCTCACCCATCTCTGTCGACGGCCCGTCAGCAATTACCTGGCCTTTTTTGACTACATCCCCTTTTTGAACAATGGGCCGATGGTTAAAGCATGTATTCTGATTCGAACGGACAAATTTTGTGCAGGTGTAAATAGAGACCGCCTTATCAAAGGCATCATCCTCTGAATCCACATTGCGGACCACAATGCGCCTTGAATCAACGTCAACTACCGTTCCATCATGGTCTGCAACAATTGTGACACCCGAATCCCTGGCTACCACACTCTCCATTCCCGTGCCCACCAGCGGAGCTTCGCTCTTGATAAGGGGAACCGCCTGCCGCTGCATGTTGGATCCCATCAAAGCCCTGTTGGCATCATCGTTTTCAAGGAATGGAATAAGGGAAGCGGACACGCTTACAAGCTGATTCGGGGACACGTCCATGAATTTGATTTCTTCATTTTCTATCATTTCAAACTCACCGGCCACCCTTGCGGAAACCAGCGGGTTAATGAAACTCCCCTTGTCATTCAGTTGTGCATTGGCCTGGGCGATCGGATGGTGGCCCTCTTCAAATGCTGACAGATGCCTGATATTTTTGGAAACCTTTCCATCCTCGGCAATTCTGAACGGAGTTTCGACAAATCCATAATCGTTGACCCTTGCAAAGGTGCACAAGGAAACAATCAGACCGATGTTGGGGCCTTCCGGTGTTTCAATGGGACAGATCCTGCCATAGTGTGAAGGATGAACATCACGGACTTCAAATCCGGCCCTTTCCCGTGTAAGGCCGCCCGGGCCCAGTGCTGACAGCCTTCTTTTATGTGTAGTTTCAGACAGGGGGTTGGTCTGGTCCATAAACTGGGACAACTGGCTTGTGCCGAAAAATTCTTTTACCACGGCGGAAACCGGTTTGGGATTGATCAGGTCATGGGGCATCATGGCATCCACTTCCTGCATGCTCATTTTTTCCTTGATGGCACGTTCCATCCGGACAAGCCCGATCCGGTAGTGGTTTTCGAGCAGTTCCCCCACCGCCCTGACACGCCTGTTTCCCAGGTGATCAATATCATCGACCTGCCCCTGGGTATCTTTAAGATGAATCAATGTCGCCGCTGTGAGCAGCACATCTTCTTTTCTCAATGTCTTTACATCGATATTGGTGTCTATTCCCAGACGATGGTTGATTTTCAACCGGCCAACATTGGAAAGGTCGTAATAAGCCTGTTTGAAAAAAAGGTGATCCACAAAATCCTGGGCAACTTCTATCGTGGCAGGATTACCCGGCCTGAGACGCCGGTAAATATCCATCAAAGCTTCTTCTTTGGTTTCAGTCTTGTCCACCACCAGGGTTTTCCGCATGGCATCGGAACTGTGGGCTTCGACGTACAGAACAGAAAAAGAGTCTATTCCTTGGGATTCAAGCTTTTCAAGTGTGGTTTCAGTAATGAGTTCTCCAGCCTTGAAAAGGACCTCATGGGTCTTCTCATCCACAATGGCCTGTGAAAACGCTTTTTTAATCAGTTCCTTCTCATCTACGGGAATAAACTCAAGCCCCTCATCAGACAATTGTTTCAATGCTCTTTTGGTAAATATACGTCCTTTCTTCACCACCACGTCGCCGGTTTGCGGAGACAGGACATCGTAGCTGGCCCGCTGCCTTCTCAGGTTTTCAGGCTCGAATGATTTAAAAAACGAGCCGTCTTTTTTTATGATATGGTCTTTTTGATAGAAAAAATCCAGTATATCTTCAGCCGTGTAACCAAAGGCCTTGAACAGGATGGAAACCGGAAATTTCCGCCTCCGGTCGATTCTGATATAAATAATGTTCTTTGTATCGATTTCCATGTCTATCCAGGATCCCCTGACCGGAATGACCCTGGCATTGTAGACTATTTTACCGCTGGCTGCATTCTTGCCCTTGTCGTGGTCAAAAAAAACACCGGATGAACGGTGCAGCTGGCTGACAACCACCCGCTCAGTTCCATTTATGATAAATGTGCCCTGCCGTGTCATCAGGGGAATGGTACCGAAATAGATTTCCTGTTCCTTGATATCACGGATCGTTGTAGCCCCGGTATCCTTGTCCAGATCATAAACCAGAAGACGTACCTTGATATTCACCGGAATATCATAGGTCATCCCCCTGGAAATGCACTCTTTCATGGAATGCTTGGCTTCCCCGAAAGAATAGGATACATATTCCAAAGAGGAGGTATCGGTAAAATCCTTTATGGGGAATACCGACTTAAAAACAGAATGAAGGCCCTTTTCCTTTCGCTTTTCCGGCGGCACATCCCTTTGAAGAAAATTTTCAAAGGAGTTCCGCTGCATGCCGATCAGGTCAGGGATATCAATAATTTTCTGTTTACCACCAAATTCTTTCCTGATGCGTTTTTTTGCCAAAAGACTTCCGGTCATGATATCTCCCAATGTGAGTTTTTCCAACCGTAAAAGGCGGAAACAGGACCTTGCCGCCCTGCCTCCGCATTTGTAGAATGAACCATATGGATTAACACTGATAAAATCAGCAAACTATTTGATGGAAACCTGTGCTCCGGCGCCTTCAAGCTGTTCCTTGATTTTTTCAGCTTCTTCTTTTGCCACGCCTTCCTTAACCGGCTTAGGCGCTTCTTCAACAAGGGCCTTGGCCTCTTTGAGACCCAGTCCTGTAATCGCCCTGACCTCCTTGATGACATTTATTTTCTTGTCACCGATGGTTTCAAGGATAACGTCAAATTCTGTTTTTTCCTCTTCGACTGCCGCAGCATCGCCTGCCGGCATGGCGCCTGCAAAGGCTACCGGTGCGGCCGCTGAAACGCCGAATTTTTCTTCGAGCTCCTTAACCAGTTCAGACAGGTCAAGGACACTCATGTTAGCTATAAATTCAATTACATCTTCTTTTGTGATATCTGCCATTTTTTTCTCCTCAAATATAAACCAACACAAAATTTATATTGTTTTGATAAAGTAAATTCATTTTTTTAAAAAATTTTTGCTATGCCGCTTCTTTTTGATCCTTGATCGCAGTCAGTACATTGACCAGCGACCCTGGAACCTGGTTGAGAACACGAACAAATGATGAGGGCACTTCGTTGAGGGTTCGGACAAATTTGCCCAGAAGCTCTTCCCTGCTTGGCATCTTGGCCAGCTGCCCGATCTCTTCAAAACTGAGCAGTTGTCCGTTCAAAGAACCGGCCTTTATTTCAAGCTTTTCATTGTCCTTGGCAAAGTCGACAAGTATTTTTGCCGGTGCGACGGGGTCAGACACTGAAACCACCAATGCGTTAGGGCCGGTCAAATATTGTTCCAGACACTGAGCACCGGTATTTTCAATGGCGCGCTTCAACAGGGTATTTTTGATGACTTCCAGTCCAATTCCCTGTTCACGCATCCTGGCCCTGAGTGTGGTCATTTTTTCGACATTCAGGCCCTTGTAGTCGATAATGATAGCGAGTTCCGCTTCAGACAGCTGCTGATTCAGCCGTTCGACCAACTCTTTTTTCTGAGAGATTTTCAGCACTTTTCTTACACCTCCTTCCATAACAAATTATTGTGTTTCGAAGGTGCCTTTGACTTGCCAAAACAATTGCTTCCGTCTCGGCAGGCCGGGCAGTTCCGATTAAACACGTTGATTGACGTGTACCTACTGTCTTTGACAGACAATTTATAACGATCTTTACTTAATCAGCGACGGGTCCACTTTTATTCCCGGGCCCATTGTCGATGATACGGTAATTCCCTTGATGTATGTCCCTTTGCTGGATGCAGGCTTCAATGTCAGGATGGTACCCAGAAAGGCTTTGGTATTTTCAAGAAGTTTCTGGGCTCCAAATGAGATCTTTCCCACCGGAGCATGGACAATACCCGCCTTTTCAACCCTGAAATCAATTTTTCCGGCCTTGAGTTCCTTTACCGCTTTTTCAACTTCAAAGGTAACGGTACCGGTCTTGGCATTGGGCATCAGACCCCTGGGACCGAGAATTTTTCCGAGCTTCCCAACGGTTCCCATCATATCGGGTGTGGCAATGGCTTTATCAAACCCAAACCACCCGTTCTGGATCTTCTCGACAATTTCATCATTGCTGATAAAATCCGCACCGGCGTTCAAAGCTTCGGTTTCCTTCTCCCCTTTGGCAAACACCAGAACTTTGACTTCTTTTCCAAGCCCGTTGGGAAGAACAACCGTGCCGCGAACCATCTGATCGGCATGCCGCGGATCGACCCCTAACCTGACGGCAACATCAACTGTTTCATCAAATTTAACATGGCTGGAAGCGACTGCCAGTTCCAGGGCATCCAAGGGATCATAACGGTTTTCCCTGTCGACTTTTTTCAGCGCTTCTACGTGTTTTTTACTCCGCTTTGGCATTTTTTACACTCTTTATAACTGAATTATTGACGGTTAAACAACTTCAATCCCCATACTCTTGGCAGTTCCGGCGATAATGTTCACGGCCGCGTCCAGGTCCGAGGCATTTAAATCTTCTTTTTTAAGCTGGGCAATATCAACCAGCTGGTCCCGCGTCACCTTACCGACCTTATCCCGATTGGGCTCACTGGATCCTTTGTCAAGCCCGGCAGCTTTGAGCAGAAGCCTCGAAGCCGGCGGTGTCTTGGTGATGAAACTGAAGGAGCGGTCCTTGTAAACAGTGATAACGACCGGTATAATGGACCCGGTATCGTTGGCTGTTTTTGCGTTGAACGCTTTACAGAAATCCATGATATTCACGCCATGCTGACCCAGCGCGGGTCCTATGGGGGGAGATGGATTGGCCTTTCCGGCTTCGACCTGCAGTTTTATTTGTGTCATTATTTTTTTAGCCATCTTGTCTGCTCCTGAAACTCACTGTGTTTACATACATTTTCAAATTTTGGTTACCTGGATAAAATTCAGCTCCACCGGAGTGGCCCTGCCAAATATGCTGACCAGTACTTTTACTTTTTCCTTGTCCGGTGAAACATCCTCCACTGTCCCGTTAAAATTCAGGAAGGGACCATCGGTCACGCGCACCTCATCACCTGGTTCAAAATAGTATTTCGGTTGGGGTTTGCTTTGTCCCTGCTGCATCTTTTCGACAATTGCCGCAGCCTCTTTGTCGCTGATAGGCGCAGGCTTGTTCTTTCCCCCGAGAAACCCGGTTACCTTGGGCGTGGAATTGATAATATGCCATGTCTCGTTGTCAAGCTGCATGTTCACCAGGATATATCCAGGATAAAATTTCCTGGAAGATTCCTTTCGTTTCCCATCAACCAGTTCAACAACATTTTCAGTGGGTATAAGCACGTCTCCGAACTTATCGGGAAACTTGGAATTGCCAATTTTCTCTTCCAGTGCTTTTTTCACTTTTTGTTCATGCCCTGAGTACACATGAACAACATACCATTTTCGAGACATGGTTTTTCCTTAAAAGATTTAAGTGAGAACTACCTGAACCAGTTTTGAAAGGGCGTAATCGAAAATTCCGAGGAAAATAGACACAACAATTACAAACACGATCACCACAATGGTCGTTCCGGTGGTCTGTTTCCGGGTAGGCCAGGTGACCTTCTTGAGCTCAACTTTAACTTCCCGGAAAAAATCCACTGCTTTTTGAAAAAAATTGGGATCCCCTTTTTTTATATCTCCAGAATATTTTTCTGCAACAGGCTTTTTATCACCGGAAACGTTGCTGGTCCTGGTGGTTGATATAACGGCCGTGCCGCTGCCGGTTCTGCCACTGGATTTTTCTTCAGGTGATTCGGGTGCCTTCTTCTTTACGCCGGCAGATTTTTTTTTCTGTAGTTTTGCCATACGTCTCCTGCTGCAATATTAATATGGTCTTAAATTTCTATGGCAGGTCAGGAGGGAATCGAACCCCCAACACCC
>CAYNHL010000034.1:0-29978 GCA_964397015.1 uncultured Desulfobacterales bacterium
TACCAAACCCTATAAACTGATCAGCCGGGAAATAAAGCCGGAAAAAACAGTTGTACGGGTTGGACAGGCGGTGTTTGGAGACGGCTCCCTGCCGGTCATTGCAGGCCCCTGTGCAGTGGAATCCAGGGAACAGATCCTTGAAATTGCAACACATGTACAAAAAGCCGGGGCCCAGGTTTTCAGGGGCGGGGCGTTCAAACCCAGGACATCTCCCTATTCCTTCCAGGGACTTGGGACCAAAGGGCTTGAGTACCTGGCCCTTGTCAGGGAAAAAACCGGCCTTCCCGTTGTAACGGAAGTCATGGATGTTGAAAATTTTTCAATTGTCGAGCAATATGCCGACATGGTACAGATCGGGACAAGGAATATGCAGAATTTCAGCCTTCTCAAGCGGGCGGGAAAATCCTTCCGCCCGGTGATCCTGAAACGGGGGATGTCCGCTACTCTCCAGGAATGGCTGATGGCGGCCGAATATATCATGGAAGAGGGAAACCCCAATGTTATCCTTTGCGAGCGGGGCGTGAGAACATTTGTAAAGCACAGTAGAAACACCCTGGATTTATCCGTGATCCCGGCAGCCAAAAAAGAAACGCACCTGCCCATTATTGTCGATCCAAGCCATGCAGCCGGTGTCAGGGACCAGGTTATCCCGCTGGCACTGGCTTCAGCCGCGATCGGCGCCGACGGTGTCATGATCGAGGTCCATCACAAACCGGATGAAGCCCTGAGTGACGGCGCCCAGTCCCTGTATCCGGAACAGTTTGACGCATTGATGCAAAAAATGAACGCCATCCATGCCCTGGTAAAACAGCCATGATGGAAACCTTTCATGTAAAAGGGGCGCTCGGGCGCTCGGCTATCCATGTAGGTGAACACCTGGAAAACGTCCATCAATACCTGCCGGACAGACAATGTTTTATCATTACCGATGACAACGTGTTTTCCCTGTATGCGGACAAATTTCCAAAAGCCGCAATAATAACCATTGGAACAGGGGAAGAGATCAAGACCCTGGCTACGGTCGAATTCCTCTCCCGGCAGCTGGCCGCCCTGGGATGTGACCGTCAAAGCTTTATCCTGGGCATTGGCGGGGGCATTGTATGTGACATCACGGGATTTGTCGCTTCCGTCTACATGCGCGGAGTGGCCTTCGGGTTTGTTTCCACCACCCTGCTTTCACAGGTGGATGCAAGCGTGGGCGGGAAAAACGGCGTGAACCTGGATTCCTACAAGAACATGGTGGGGGTTTTTTCCCAGCCTGAATTTGTTCTCTGCGACATATCCCTGCTGCACACCCTGCCGGAAAAGGAAATTTCCAACGGTCTGGCCGAAATTGTCAAGCATGGCCTGATAAGGGACCCAAAACTGTTTTCCTTTCTGGAGACCCATGCCCAGGCTGCCCGTGACCTTGACAGCACGGCTGTTTTCAGAATGGTTCGTGATTCAGTCTGTATCAAATCCGCCGTGGTTCAGGCAGACGAAAAAGAAGGCGGGCTTCGAAGGATTCTGAATTTCGGCCATACGATAGGCCATGCCATGGAAAAAATCGAGCCACGGGGCCACGGCCGGGCCGTCAGCATGGGCATGATGGCGGCGCTGCAGTTCTCTATGGAACATAAGCGGTTGAAAAAAGACGATATCATAGACAGGACCGGCCGGCTCCTGGCACGGCTGGGTCTGCCGGTTTCCCTCGATGCCTCGGCAGCGGATATCATCCAGGGGGTTTCACTGGACAAAAAAAAACAGGGAGATCACCTGTTTTTTGTTTTTCTTGAAGACATCGGAACGCCCCTGGTGGAAAAAATTACGTTTGAGACCTTGAATCGATTCATCCACAGGGCCTTTCAATGATATGGATCAATTGCTTTCTTCCAGCACCAGCCTGAATCCGATATTGTGGGCCCGGATCCCCGGCAGCCGACTCGACCGCCCGGCACAGCGGGCCTGATCCACGGTATCGGTCCAGGCTCCGCCCCGGACAACCCGGGCTCCGCCCCGGCTGTCGTCCCATACCGGATTTTTCAATGCGTGTCTTCCATAGGCACTGTCATCATACACATCCGCACACCACTCCCTGACATTTCCCCCCATATCGTAAACACCCAGGCTGTTGGGGGGAAAATGGCCTGCAGGCGAAGTCTGCCCCATGTATCCGTCAGAATCGCAGGTACCGCAGTTGGCCAGGGGACGTGCAGTATCGGTATCAAAAGGATAGATCCCCCGGTTTTCAACCCCTCTGCACGCATATTCCCACTGTGCTTCGGAGGGCAGAAAAAACCGGCCGGAGCCTTCCTGGTTCAAACGCCGGAGAAAGGCCTGTACATCACCAAAGGAAACAGATTCAACCGGATATTCTTCTCCAGCATCAAAAAAAGAAGGATTGGTGCCCATGATCCGGCGCCACTGGCCCTGGGTAACCTCGTATTGCCCCATCCAGAACCCGTCCAGGCAGACCCTGTGACTGGGTTTTTCATCCTTTGAACAGTTATTGTCCAAAGATGAGCATCCCATGTGAAAACATCCCTGAGGAATCCAGACAAAAGAAATGCCTGTTGCAGTATCAGTCCGGATATCCCCCGCCCTGTGCGAGTCTGCCGGCCGGGAGTCTGAAAAAAGGCTGTCACACTGGCCCTGGTACTGCCACAGATCAAGTTCATTGTAAACTTTTCCGGCCTGCCCGTTTCCGTTTTCATAGGCCCGTTTGAGCCAGCACCCCGCTTCCGCCGGGTCCTTGAGAACCCCGCGGCCATAGTAATAGGCAAGTCCGAGTTCGTACATGGCGACTGGATCTCCGGCCTGTGCCTGCTGCTGCAGCCTGTCAACCCGGTCTGCCGCCGGACCGGCGCCAGTAGCAGACAAAGGCAGCCAGAAACAGGCCGTGAAAATGGCTGTCCATATAACTGCAAGGCAGATGCCTCTTATACAAATCCTTAAAAAAACGAGCTGTTTATCTTTGTCCATAAAGCATTTTACCCTGATAAATAATTAAAATGCAAGGAATAGATGATTTGACAAAAATCAAATATGAACATATATTTACAAAGATGTTTTTCAAACCGGGTTGAACAATACTTTTAACCATAAGAATAAAAAGGAATATCGCTATGTCTCATCATATACTTGAAATTGAAGACGATGTCTTTGAAACGGAAGTTCTAAAATCGGACAAACCGGTAATGGTGGATTTCTGGGCCCCCTGGTGCGGACCCTGCAAGGCCATTGCACCTTCCATTGAAGCGCTTGAGAAAACATTCGGTGACCAGATGAAATTCGTCAAGGTCAATGTGGATGAAAACCCCATAAGCCCCAGCAAATACGGTGTTCAGGCCATTCCCACCCTTATCTTCTTTAAAAATGGTGAGATCGCTGACCAGATTACCGGCATGGTGGCCATGGAAAAGCTCGAGGAGACTATAAAGGGCGTTTTGTAAGGAGAGAACATGTCGACACCTGACTATGACCTGATCATTGTCGGAGCCGGTCCGGCCGGCCTGACAGCAGGAATGTACGCCGTCAGGGCCAGGCTCAATGTACTGGTCCTTGAAAAAGCGGTCCCGGGCGGCCAGATAATTGTCACTGACTGGATTGAAAACTATCCCGGATTTCCAGAGGGAATTTCAGGCTTTGACCTGGGCGAAAAAATGAAGGACCATGCCCAGCACCTGGGGGTCAAAATAGAAACCGCCCAGGTTCATTCCCTTGAACTGTCTCAACCCGTAAAGACAGTTTACCTCAAAGACCGTTCCTTGACATCCAGGACCCTGATCATCGCGTCCGGGGCGTCGCCGAGAAAACTGGATATCGGTGAAGACAAGTTCATGGGAAAGGGCGTTTCCTTCTGCGCCACCTGTGATGCACCGTTCTTCAGGGACAAGACCATTGTTGCAGTAGGCGGAGGAGATACCGCTGTACAGGAAGCGGTTTACCTTTCCAGGTTTGCAGAGAAAATATACCTGGTCCACAGGCGTGACCAGCTCAGGGCGACAAAGATACTCCAGGAAAGGGCATTTGAAAACGATAAAATCGAAATTGTCTGGGACTCGGTTGTCACCGGCCTGGATGGTTTTTTCAATGTCGAAACCGTTCATGTCAAAAATATAAAAACCAATGAAAAAAGAAGTATCCCAGCCTCCGGCATCTTTATCTGGGTCGGTATCATTCCCAACACCGATTTTTTAGATGACAGTATCAAAACAGACGACAACGGGTTCATCATCACCGATGACCACATGCAGACATCGGTTCCCGGTGTATTTGCGGCCGGTGATATCAGGACGACCCCATTGAGACAAGTATCGACAGCAGTTGGTGATGGTGCTGTCGCAGCCGTTTTTGCCGAACATTTTATCGAGAACTTCAAATCATGAAACGAATCAACTGGCTCATTATCCTTACCGCAGGCATACTGTTTCTATCCGGCTGCGCCCTGTTCGGCTCCGGCGACTCGGACCAGATGACCAAGAGCGTGGATACACTTCTGGCCGAAGGCACCGCCGCATTCAGGGACGGAAAATACAAAAAGGCTGTCAGGGCCTTTTCAGACCTCAAAGACTGGTATCCGTTCAGCAAGTATGCCATACTGGCTGAACTCAAACTGGCCGATGCCCATTATGAACTCGAAGAATATGATGAGGCCCTGTTTGCATATGAGACCTTTGAGCAGATGCACCCGAAAAACGAGGCCATCCCGTATGTAATCTACATGTCAGGCCTCTGCTGGTTTGACCGTATCAAGAGCGTGGACCGGGACAGCACCCCTGCCAGAAAAAGCCTGGATCTTTTTACCCGCCTTATGGAGCAGTATCCCGAAAGCGATTATGCATCCAAGGCTGAAGAAAAAATCGAGGCCTGCAGGGACAACCTGGCCGGGCATGAGCTTTACGTGGCTGATTATTACCTTAAAACAAAAAATTACAAGGCAGCCCTGAAGCGGTATGAATACCTGGTTGAAAACTATCCGGAATCCTCCCAGGCCAAAAAAGCCATGGAGCAAATCCCCCGCTGCTGGGAATTTATTGAAAAAAATAAAAATTAGATTTACAATACCTGGATTTTGCGATATAAGACACAGGTTATTTTTTTGTTAAAAAACACTTGTTTTCAGGAGCTTGAATATGTCAAAGGAATGCGCTATCTGCCACAAAAAACCATTGATCGGCAACAATGTCAGTCATGCCCATAATCTGAACAAAAGACGCTTCAACCCCAACCTTCAGCGGGTCCGTGCGGTACTCAAGCCGGGACTGGTCAAAAAAATCGATGTATGCACCAGCTGCATCAAGGCCGGAAAAGTGGTCAAAGCCCCTTAATCGGTAAAAAATTTATCCGCTGATGACACGTTTCACATCGGTTACTTTTTTGACTTTTTTGATATCCGCTATGATTTTCCTGAGCTGATCCGTACTTTCAACCATCAATGTAAAGTAAGAGGACCCGACCCCGGACTCGGTTGTTTCAGTCCGGGCGTTCAGTATATTGGCCTTGTGTTTTGAAATGGCGGAAGCCACATCTGCCAGCAGTCCGTAGCGGTCATCACTTTTCACTTTTATGCTGGCAGGATAGGAAGAGGTCATCTCCCGGCTCCATTCCACATCGATCTGCCTTTCCAGGCTCATTTTCATGACTGTCAGGCATCCCTTGCGGTGAATGGTCACGCCCTGGCCCTGGGTGATAAACCCGATGATGGGGTCGCCCGGCAACGGGTTGCAGCACTTTGAAAACCTGACCAGGATATCGTTGAGACCCTTGACAACGATTCCGGTACTTTCCTTTTCCTTTTTTCCCTTTACAATTTTTTTCAGAAAACCGTCTTCTTTTTCCGCTTCGGTTTCCAGGTCGGGCAAGGCCTTGTTAAGTATCTGCAACGGGGTAATCTTGCCGAAACCAACCTGCGCGATCAGGTCATCGACGGCTTTGAAACCGTAGGCTTCCGCAACTTTTTTTATTTCTCCCGATTTCACCATGGCATTGAAATTCTGGTTTTTCTTTTTGAAAATCTTTTCGCACATTTCCCTGCCCAGAGTGTAGCTTCTTTCCCTTTCCCTGGCATTGATCCACTGGCGGATCTTGGTCCTGGCCTTGACGGATTTGACAAAATTCAGCCAGTCCGAACTGGGCTCATGACCTTTTGTGGTCAATATCTCAATGGTATCACCGGTCTGCAGGCGATGGGTCAGGGGCACCAGCTTTTTGTTGACCCGCGCTCCCGTGCATTCTTTCCCGATTTCCGTGTGGATGAGGTAGGCAAAATCAACCGGGGTAGCGTCCTTTGGAAGGGTCTTGATATCACCATCCGGAGTAAACACGTAAATTTCATCCGGATACAGATCAATGCGGACATTTTCCAGAAAATCATCCGGGTCTTCAAGGTTTTCCTGGTTTTCAACCAGGTTTCGAATCCAGGCAAAAATTTCGCCCGTATTCCTGTCCACCCGGGTTCCCTCTTTATAACTCCAGTGTGCGGCTATGCCTGATTCAGCGATCTGGTCCATTTCCCGGGTACGGATCTGAATTTCGACCCGCTCGCCAAAGGGACCTATCACCGTGGTGTGGATGGACTGATACATATTGGGCTTGGGATTGCCCACATAATCTTTTATCTTGTTGTAAATGGGCTTCCACATGGAATGAACGATGCCCATGGCTGCATAGCACTGGGGAATGGTATCCAAGACAATGCGAAAGGCTATGATATCATAAATCTGGTCAAAGGCCAGATTCTGGGAAACCATTTTCTGGTAAATGCTGTAATGCTGCTTGAACCGGCCTTTTATCTCGCATTGAAGCCCGGCTTCTTCCATTTGTTCTGCCAAAGCGTCCTGAACTGTCTGTATGTAAACTTCCTTTTCGTTCTTTTCCTTGTTTACCAGGAAATCTATCTGTTCGTACTCTTCTTTGTGGGTATAGTAAAATGCAATCTCCTCGAGCTCCTGCTTGATCCAGAAAATGCCAAGGCGGGCAGCGATGGGAGCATAGATATCCAGGGTTTCCTGGGCAATGGCTTTTTGCTTTTCCGGATTTTTATGAAATTTCAAAGTCCGCATATTGTGCAGCCGGTCTGCCAGCTTGATCAGAATCACGCGAATATCATCGGCCATGGCCAGGATCATCTTTCTCAAGTTTTCGGCCTGGAGCGATGTTTTATCGGAAAATTTAAGCTTTGACAGTTTTGTGACACCGGATACGATATGGGCCACGCCGGGACCGAAAATCCGGTCTATATCCTCTTTGGTGGTTGGAGTGTCTTCGATCACGTCATGCAGAAGGGCGGCGGCAATGCTTTCCGCGTCCAGGCGCATATCCGCCAGGATATCGGCTACCTCGAGGGGATGAGACAGATAAGGTTCTCCGGAAAGCCTGACCTGTCCTTCGTGGGCCCGGGCTGAATAAATATAGGCGCGGTCGATAATGTTCAGGTCACTGTCCGGATTGTATTCCGCTATTTTATCCAGTATGTCGGTAACACGAATCATTGGTTTTTTTTAATATGCCTTTGCAAAAACCACCCTTTCCCGGCTTTCGTTTCCGCAACAGATACAAAAGCCTTTTTCAGGCCTGCTGTCCAGCGGAATACACCGGATGGTCACAGACAAGTCCTGCTTGATTTTGTCTTCACACCCTGCCGAACCGCACCAGTGGGAGAGGGCAAAGCCGCCATTGGGCAATTCCGGGTTACTTTCATACAGATTATAGAATTCTTCTTTTGTGTCAATGGTAAATGTGTTGGCTTTCTGATGGGCCAGGGCCCGGTCGAAATAGGTCTGCTGGATCTCGTCCAGCATTCCGGGCAGAGTTTGAACAAAGGTTTTTTGCAAAATGGCCTGCTTTTCATTAGGGGCCTTGTCCCTGCGTCCCATGAAAACTGATTTCGAGGCTATGTCCTTGGGACCTATCTCGATCCTCACGGGAATACCTTTTTTAATCCAGTCCCACCCCCTGGCACCTCCGATATCCCGGTCATCAACCTCCACAACGATCTTGCGGCCGTGATAATCGACAGCCTTCAATTCTGATTTCAGTTCATCCACGTGGGCAAGGATCTCCCCGTTGTCTCCCCCTTTTTTCAAAATCGGGAGGATGACAACATGGGCAGGGGCCACGCGGGGCGGAATCACCACTCCGTCATCATCTGAGTGGGTCATGACCATGCCGCCGATCATACGGGTTGAGGTGCCCCATGATGTAGTCCAGGCATATTCCTCCTGGCCTTCTTCATTTTGAAACCGGATCTGGGAACTTTTTGCAAAATTCTGTCCCAGAAAATGGGAGGTACCGGCCTGCAGCGCCTTGTTGTCCTGCATCATCGCTTCGATGCACAAGGTGTCATCCGCCCCGGGAAATCGTTCGGATTCGGTTTTCCTTCCCCGTATTACCGGCATGGCCAGCAGGTCCTCCACAAACCGGGTGTAAACATCCAGCATCATCATGGTGCGCACCTCTGCCTCGGCCCTGGTGGCATGGGCTGTGTGGCCCTCCTGCCAGAGGAACTCGCTGGTCCGCAGAAACATGCGGGTCCGCATTTCCCAGCGCACCACGTTGGCCCACTGGTTCAAAAGAATGGGCAGGTCCCTGTAACTCGAAGTCCAGCGGGACATAGACTCCCCGATTATGGTTTCCGAGGTGGGCCGGACAATCAGGGGTTCGGCCAGTTTACCGGCCGGCACCAGTTTCCCGTCCGCTCCCTGCTCAAGTTTGTGATGGGTTACAACGGCACATTCTTTGGCAAATCCTTCCACGTGTTCAGCTTCCTTTTCAAGATAGCTCAACGGTATAAACAGGGGAAAGTATGCGTTTCTGACATTGGTTTCCTTGAACATCGCATCCATCATGTGCACCATGTTTTCCCACAACGCATACCCCCAGGGTTTAATGACCATGCATCCCCTGACAGGTGAATTTTCAGCCATATCAGACGCCTTGATCACTTCCTGGTACCACAGGGGGTAATCCTCCTTTCTTGTGGGTGTTATGGCAGTTTTAACTTTTTTCCCCATTGACTTCCTCCGAATCCGCTGTATTTGTAATGTTTTTGATTTCGTTTAATAGCTGGGTGACAAGATCTTTTTGCGCAATTTTTCTGATCACCTTTCCTTTTTTGAACAATATACCGCTGTCCTTGCCGCCGGCAATACCTATATCCGCCTCTTTCGCCTCTCCGGGACCATTGACCACACATCCCATTATGGCAACCCTGATAGGTGCCTGGAATTCGAGCAGCGCGCTTTCCACCTGTTCAGCTACGCCAAAAAGGTCAAAACGGCACCTGCCGCAGGTAGGACAGGAAATTATTTCTGGCCCGCGGTGCCTGATCCCGAGAGCCCTTAGAATTTCATACCCGGTCCTGACCTCTTCAACCGGGTCACGGGTCAGCGAGACCCTTAAAGTATCACCTATCCCGAGGGAAAGCAAAAGACCGATACCAATGGCTGATTTTGAGATACCGGCATAAATTCCACCGGCCTCGGTCACGCCTAAATGAATAGGCACATCGGAGAGGTCGGAAAGCATTCGGCAGGCAGCCTGGGTCCGGTCTACATCCGATGCTTTCAGCGACACTTTTATCTGGTAGAATCCCAGGTCCTCCAGCATTCTTATGTTTTTCAAGGCGCTTTCGACCATTGCCTTTGCCGTGTTTCCATACCGGGACGCGATCTCCTTTTCCAGCGATCCGGCATTGACACCGATCCGTATAGGTATATCATGAGCCCTGGCACAGTCTGCCACCTGCTTTACCCTCTGGATGGCGCCGATATTGCCGGGATTGATTCTCAATCCGGCAGCCCCTGCTTCGGCAGCCGCAATGGCCAGCCTGAAGTCAAAATGGATGTCAGCGATCAATGGAATTTCAATACCGTCGACCAGCTCCCTGATGGCCCCGGCCGCTTCCATGTCCGGAACAGCAACCCGCACGATCTCGCACCCGGCCCGGACCAGCCTGTCGATCTGGGCAAGGGTGGCAGGAACATCGTTTGTCAGGGTATTTGTCATGGACTGAACCGTTATGGGGGCGCCACCGCCTACCGGTACAGGTCCGACCATGATCTGCCGCGTTTTTCTTCTTGGTGCGACCAGGGTCATTGGTGTTTTTATCGATCTGTCAGGATTATTCATTTTCATATCCATTCTGCTGCAACCCATAGATACCACAGGAAACACGATTTGTTCAAGCCGCCTTGAGCATTATCTTTCAAGTACATCCATACCTGTATAATAACGGCCAAGAAACTCCAGCGACCTTAAAAGACGGGTGAAATCAAACACTTCCACAGAGACTACCCTGTCATATTTGTCAAGAATACACTTTATCGCGGGCCAGCGGTCCGGGGGTGTTCTGTCCAGGGACACGTGGTCCTTTGCCGGTGTTTTCAACATGTCCACGCCATGAAGATGAATTACGGCAACCCGGTCACCGTGCTTTTTGAAAATCTCGCCAGGGTCATATCCGTGACAGAGGGCATGACCGATATCAAGACAGACCCGGACCCCGACCCGGTCAATCATTTCATCCAGGAAAGCAAAGGGATAGTCCAGGGTTTCAACAGAGATGGTTTCAGGATCCACACCGGCGGCAACCAGCCTGTCCATGACGTCAAATACATGATGCTGCCATTTCTTCACGCTGGCAGGCGACTGGTCCGGCATGGTGTAATCCAGGTGGAGGGTATGGGTACTTGCGGCCAGGGGCCGGCAGAGCTCCATAATATGAGCAAGCCTCTTGACACCGTTCTGCCTGGTTTTGGCATCCGGGCCGGTCAGGCAGATATCTAAAGGCAGGTGCACATTGTAGGTGACATCAAGGGTTCTGGACAATTGCAAAAGCTCAGCGATGTCGCTTTCACTCGGAAGTACTTGTACTGGCATGCTTTCAAATACGAGCAGCTCGATCTCGTCAAAGTTCCGGCCAAGTTTCCGGATATTGGGAATAATATGATCCGGGTAGATAAACGATGTGGTACAGAGTTTAAAAAGGGGCGCTCTTTGCAAAACATCCATTTACACTCCTCCTGGGCCAAAGACAAACAACCCGAGACAGGCGCAGGCCATGGCCAGAAAAGCTGCCAGGAGCATCAAATCGACAGCCTGGTAGATATGGCGTGTCACCGGTGTATCTGATCCTTTTCCGATAAAGGGTTTTACCACAAGCTGTCCATGGTAGATGGACGGCCCCCCAAGCTTCATTGCCAGGGCGCCGGCCATGGCAGCCTCCGGATAGCCGGCATTGGGGCTTTTATGGTTTGCCCCCTGCGTCAGGCCGGTTTTCAGCGATATCAGGGCTCTGGACGGTCTCAGGCACAGAATGGCAAGAAAGATAAAAATCACTGAAAGCCGGGCAGGAATAAAATTGGCCGCATCGTCTATGCGGGCCGCAGCCCGGCCGAAATAGCGGTAGGTGTCATTGTCGTATCCTACCATGGAATCCAGGGTATTGATCATCTTATAGGCAAGGGCGCCCGGAACACCTGCAATCAAAGCAAAAAAAACCGGGGATAAAAACCCGTCCACATAGTTTTCCGCCACGGTTTCTACTGTTGCCCTTGTAATTCCTGCTTCATCGAGCTTGTCTGTCTGCCTTCCGACAATCATGGCTGTTTTTTCCCTTGCCGGTTGAAGCCTGCCGGTTTCCAGGGTCTTTGCCACATCCCGGGCCGCAGTTTCAAGGGAACGGGCTGACAGGCAGAAAAACAGCAGCAGGATTTCCATTGCCCCGGCTGCAACCGGATGAATGATCGCCACGGCCTTGAGCAGAAAATGGGCTCCGGCAAAAGTGCCTGCAATAAGGCAAATTGCAAAAAGGACACCTGCCGCAAATTCATTTTTGACCATTTTGCGCCAGAGTTTTTCACAACAGACTATGGCCTTTCCCATATATATCACCGGATGGGGCAGCCAGCGGGGATCTCCCAGCACAAAATCCAGAAGATAGGCCACAAAAAGGATATCACCCGTAATGCTATCGATCATTGGACAATATCTCTTTTATCACCCCGGACAGGCGCTTGTTCAATGCTTCGGTTTTAAGGGAAAACCGGACAAACCGGTCGTCAAGCCCTGTAAAATTGCTGCAGTTCCTGACCAGGATTTGATGGTTTCCCACTTTTTGGCAGAAAGTTTCGGCATTCATGGATTCAAGCCGGGCAAGGATGAAGCTGGTGACCGAATCAAACAGCCTGATCCCTTTTTCATTTTCAAGACTTTTTGCAAACAAGATCCGCTGGTTTTCAACATGTCTGCAGGATAAAGTAATAAAAGGCGCCATGAATTCCGGGGATTCAAAAACAGACTGGACAACCGACTGGGCAAGGGCATTGACAGACCAGGGCTGGTAAAAAGCCATAACTCGTTTTATAACCGGTTCTCTGGCTGTCAAAAACCCTGTGCGAAGCCCGGGGATGGTGAATATTTTTGACATGGAGGTCAAAACAGCCAGGTTGGAAAACTGCTGACCTGTCAGCAGCGAATGAGCGCCTTCTGGATCGGCAAACGGCAGGTAGGATTCATCCACCACGAAAAAAGTATCCGGACAGGCGGTTATCAACGCAACCAGCTTTTGTTTTTCTACCATTGTTCCGGTAGGGTTGTTGGGGTTGCAGATAAACACCATTTTGCTTTTAGCTGCCTTAGATGCAAGGGCTTTTGTGTCCAGGACAAAAGAATCTTCTTCTTTTGTGATATGATGGCGTACATCAACGCCGTACATCCGGCAGGCATCCGCATAATCAGCATAGGTGGGCCCTGCCACCAGGGCGGTTTTTATTCCCATGGCCATGGGCAGGGTGTAAATGAAAAATGTGGTACCGTTTCCCGCAATCACCTGTTCCTCCGGAATCCGGTAATACCGGCCAAACGCCCTGGCCATCCCCCGGGCACCGGGATCGGGAAGAGATCTTATGTCTGGAAGATGGCCGCAAAGAAGGGTATTTATTATATCAGGCGGTCCAAGGGGGTTGAGATTGGCGCTCATGTCCACTATCTCTTCAGCCGGACAGTTGAGACGGTTGGCCAGATTGTTGATATTGCCGCCATGGCCATTGATCATGAATGTGGTTCTCCTTTTGCTACATCATTTGAATACCGGCGGCCAGGAAAAATACAGCTTCACTGACTTCCGTCATGGCGCCGAGCATGTCACCGGTAATACAGCCGAGTTTTTTCCTGTAAAAAGCAAGAATACCGGCTGTCAACAACAGGAAAACCACCAGGAGCAGCCATCCCTTCCCGGTCAGAAGCAGCAGAGCCACAAGCGGTACCGGAAAAAATATAAAATCAAGGGCTGTCAGCTTTCTTGTAAACAGTTCTTTTCCCGTTCCCATTTTTTCCCGGCCATAGGGCAGACAGCGGATGCCGAAAAGCATGGTGCTCCTTGAAAGCGCCGGAATGGTCACCAGCAGGACCATTGCCTGGGTAAAAAAGACACTGGTTTTGATGGCATAAATCCCTGCCACCTTGAGAGATAAAACCGAAAACACCGCCACAAGCCCCATCATTCCCGAGCGGCTGTCCTTCATTATTTCCAGCGCTCTTTCCTTTGACCGGTGGCTGAATATGCCGTCCGCAGTATCCCCGACACCATCGAGGTGAAAGGCACCGGTAACGATCACCAGAAACAGAACATCCACCACTGCAGCTACCCCAAAAGGCCAGAAAAAGGAGGCCAGTGTGTCCACAATGGCAAGGCATACGCCGATTATCAGTCCCACCAGTGGAAAAAACCGTATCATTCCCATGGGAGAAAAACTTTCCTGCCGGCCGGCAGGAAGTATGGTGATAAAACCGATTGCCGACTTGAAGCCGGATATAAGCCCTGGTGTTTTCATGATTATCAAGTCTTTATCTGGTAGAAACGGCCCCGCGCCTGTGTGACGGACTCGATCTTATTTTCGGATTCAAGGCGGGTCAAACACCGGGTGACAGTTTTTATATCCGATCCTGAAATCTGCACCAGATCCTCTGCGGTGCATGGCCGCCTGAGAATGGTTTCCAGGATTGTCGATGACAGGCCCCGGCCGAAAGATCTTTTATCACCGCTGTCCTTTACGGCGGCAATGATCCTGGTGTCAAAATTGGGAAACAAATCCTTTATCCTGCAAAGCAGGCTCCGGGATGCCGGTTTGAGGGACGAGAGAAGACCTGGCCTGTCCAGGGTATTGAGTTCTATCCGGTCCGGTTTGATACGTTCAACTGCTTTTTTCAATGCCGCAAGATCGGCATCGTTGTCATTATATCCCGGCAGAATGAATATCTCGAGAAACAGTTTGTTTTCAAATACGGCTGAAAATGCCTCAAGCCCCTGGATATAGGTTTCGACATCAAGTCCCTGGCAGGGCCTGTTTATTTTTACAAATGTTTCCTGGAGTGCTGCATCCAGTGAAGGCATCACCAGGTCAGCCTGTATAAGGTCCTGCCGGACAGCCGGGTAGGACAGCATGGAGCCGTTGGTCAGAACCGCGACCTTGATATCCGGCCGTTTTTTCTTTATGTAGGAAATGACCCGTCCGATCTCTTTGCTCAACGTGGGTTCCCCGGATCCGGAAAATGTCATGTAATCAGGGTCCAGACTGTGTTTCCAGAAATGATCGATTTCCTTTTTCACCGATTCAAAAGACACGTCAGCGTTTCTTGTCCGCGTCCATTTCGTGGTAGGGCCTGATTCACAATACACGCAATTGAAAGAACAGGTTTTGGGTACCACCAGGTCTACGCCCAGTGACATGCCCAGCCGACGGGAGGGAACCGGTCCAAAAAGGTGTTGATATGACTCGGCGCTGTCTTCAGGATGCCATACAGTACTCATGGTTTGACCTTCATGGGAATTCCGGCCACGGTATAGATAACGGTTCGGGCATGGCGGGCCATGATCTGGTTCACCATGCCGGCATTGTCCCTGAACTGCCGGGCCAGTTCATTTTCAGGGACAATGCCCGTGCCTACCTCGTTGGCCACGCATACCGCAGGACAGGGCAAATCAGCCAGAATTGCTGCCAGTTTTCCTGCCTTTGCACGGATATTTTCAGTATCGTTGTGCGCCGCCATCATATTGGATACCCACAAGGTCAGGCAATCCACCAGGATTACCGACGCACCGGGCGCCACGGCCGTGACGGCCCGGGACAGATCCACCGGCTCCTCTACCGTTTTCCACTTGTCTTCCCGCTGGGCCTGGTGTGATATGACCCGCTGCTTCATTTCCGCGTCCATGGGAACACAGGTTGCCAGGAAAAATTTATCCGATCCGGCAATGCTGTTGCAGAAATCGAGCGCGTAAGCGCTTTTTCCGCTGCGGCAGCCGCCGAGCACAAGCATGAAATTTCCATCATCAGTCAAGTTACAAGTCCTGTCTTCGGGTTCATATTATGGAGCCCTGAATTTATCATGCTATACTTACCGTATCCTGCACGGGATATGCAAACAAAATATTCAAATTTGACCCCCTTATAAAAAAAAAATATAACCATTTGATATTAATACTTTACATTAACTTTTGATTCATGTACTTACCTTAAAAAATGAATGGTATTTATTTCACCGTTACAAGGAGGGTACCATGATCAACCGGAACACGGTAAAAACACTTTCCTTAAAACCCGTAACACGGAACAACTGCTACGACTTCTACCTAAAGATCAACACGGAATGTTCAACCGCAGAGGCGATAGAAGAATCGGTTTCCTGGTGGCAGGATGACAAGGACAAGCTCAACACCCTGTGGTGGGTATTGAACTACTATTCAGACAGGATGGACCCGGACCGCCACTTGAGAGCTGTTATTGAGCAGCGGCTGGACAGCCTTGCCATGAAAGGGGCCGAAGCTCTCCAGGCCTGATTGTACAGGTCTTAGCCGGTCAGTCAATGACTGGTACCGGAATGCCATATATCCACAATTTTTGTATTTCCAGGATAATCTATTGTTTTGTAGCATGTGACCGTGGACAGTTTCCGGGCAATGGTTTCAATCCTGCCGGCCTGGGTTTTGATGGCATAAAGATTTGTATCTCTATTACCCCCCTGATTCATCAACAACAGTTCTGTATACCCCAGGATAGCCTGAAGAGGCTGATTCAATTCATGGCAGACAGCCCCTGCCATTTCCAGGACCCCCTGGAGCCTTTCTTTTTCACACAACTCCTGTTCAGTCGCAATTTTTTGTGAAATATCCGTAAAAATGGCGATGGGCCGGGCCATGGGATCAGACAGGTCTGAACTGTTCATCCGGATATTGGCCGGAAACCGGCTTTTGTCCCTTTTGACAAGACTGACATTCTGTTCGGCTTTACCTGCTGATGTCAAGTCTGCATACAATGATTTCAGGCTTGCATCACAGTCCATCGTGGAGGAATAGAGCATTTGAACAGGCTTGTTTTCAAATGCATCTTTGCTCTCGTACCCGAACATGTGCACCATTTCAGTATTTACCCATTTAAAGACCCCGTTTTCAAGGCAGGCGATGCCCACGGGGGAGGATTCCAGTATTTTTTCCAGCAGCTGGTTCTGGCGGGCAAGGCAGGCCTCTGATTCCTTGCGCTCGATGGCCAGGGCTATATGGTGGGAAACGGCATTCAGCAGTTCCAGGTCCGTGCGGTTATATATGGTTGCGGACCGGTAGCTTTGAATGGTAACCACTCCTGTCACCCGGTTCCTGACGATCAGCGGGGCACCCAGCCAGACCTTGCAGACGGTTCCCATGGGCTGTGTTTGCAATTTGGCCACCAGTGCCAGGATATCTTCTTCATAAAATATCAGCGGTTTTTTCTGCTGAATGACCCGGCCCGTAGAAGAGCTTGTCTTGCTGAAATCAAAAATTTCTTCCGGATCCTCATCCATTTCATCAACATGATAGGGAAAGGTTATTGAGTCCCTTTCCGGATGATGAATGGCAATATAGAAATTGTCCACGTTCAACAGCTTGTGAAGCGATTTATGAATTGCGCGGTACAATTCCTGCAGACTCCGGGTCTGTGAAACGGCTGATGAAATTTCGGACAACACCTCGAGGGTTTTGTCCGGATCGCGTATTGGTGGATAAACAGGCCGGCCGGTCATTCGCTGTTCCCGCTTGCACCCCAGATATCGACGATCTTCTTGTTTCCTGGATAATCCCTGGTTTTATACATGGTGATGCCGGCAAGCCTCCGGGTAATATCCCCGATCCTGGATGCCTGTTTTCTGATGGCGGCCAGGTCTTCTTGTGTAATATCCTTAGGGTTTGTAAAAAGATCCGCGTATCCGGTTATGGTCTGCAGGGGCTGGTTTAATTCATGACAGATCGCGCCGGCCATTTCAAGCACCCCTTGAAGCTTTTCCTTTTCAATCCTGGCCCTGCGCGCGATTTTCTGTTCCGAAATGTCAGTGATTATGGCAATGACAGCTCCCATCCTGTTTTCCGGATGAAAACCGGACAACAGGATATTGGCTGAAAAAACCGTGCCGTCTTTTCTTTTAAGTTCATGTTCAAACTCGGTCTTGTCTCTCTTTGCCAGCCTTTCAAAGATAAAGCTGCCGGCGGCCTGTGATGCCTGAAGATCATTGTATACCATATCCGCCCGCCGGTTTTCAAAATCCGCTTTTGCATCATAACCGAACATGCGTACCATTTCCGAATTCACCCATTTGAACACCCGGTTTTCAAGGTAGGCGATGCCCACGGGAGATGATTCCAGTATTTTTTCCAGCAACTGTCCCTGATCGGACAGTTTTTTATCGAATTCCTTGCGTTCAATGGCCAGGGCGACATGCTGAGACACCGAGTTGAGCAGGTCAAGATCCTGTTTTTCGTAATCTGTTTCCTCGCTGTAGCTTTGAATGGCGATGGCTCCGATCACCTTGTCTCTCACAATCAAAGGTGCGCCCAGCCATACATGTGCTACCGAGCCGATGATTCTCTTGTTCTGCCTGGCAAACTCTTCTACGTCCTTTTTATAAAAAATATGAGGCTTGCGGCTGTTTATTACAATACCGGTCAACGAAGCGGTCTGGCTGAAATTGGTCACATCCTCCCCGAATCCTTCGGTTTCATCCACAAGATAGGGAAAACTGATAGTGTCTTTTTCAGGATAATGGATGGCTATGTAAAAATTTTTGACATTGAGTATCCTGGAAAGAGACCGGTGGATTACCGGGTACAGTTCTTCAAGATTTCTGGTGGTGTTGACGGCCATTGAAATTTCATATAATACTTCAAGGGTTTTATTGGCATCTCTGGCATGCGCTGGTTGCAATTTATGACCGGTCATTTTATAATTATCCCCGCATGGAGGCACAATGTGACGACCATGCATGACGATTGTCCAGGTAAACAAGTTGGTTATATTCCGTCATTATAACGTATAATGTGTATAAGCACAATAATTTTGTGAATTTGAGCACTGTCAAACTGCTGGAAAACAGATGAAATCATTTGAAGAACTGTCTTTGCTTTACGAAATCAGTACAGCGCTGAACCAGCACATGAACATTAAAAAATCTTTGTTCAAGGTACTGAATGTGTTATCTGAATCTTTGAACCTTATCCGGGGCATCATATTTTTAACGAATTCCAGGACCGGTGAAATCCGTATCGAAATGGCCCATGGCATATCTGAACAAACCACCCGGAACATCAAATATCTTCCCGGCGAGGGAATAATCGGCAGCGTGATTCAGACCGGGGAACCGGCAACGGTTCCGAGGATCAGCGAAGAGCCGCTGTTTCTGGACAAGACCCATTCCAGGAATCGGCCCGAGGGCATTGAATATTCGTTCATCTGCGTTCCCATTAAAAAAGACAGCCAGGTGGTTGGTGCCATCAGTGCCGACCGGCCGTTCGAAGGCCCTAAATCTTTGAAACAGGGAGAAAAAATACTGTCCATCGTAGCGGCCATGGTCGCTAACCACGTGATTCATATCGAATCCGTCCGCGTTGAAAAAGACCGGCTCAAGAATGAAAATATGCGGCTTAGAGGAGAACTTGAAAAAAAATACCGCTTTGATTCCATTATCGGCAATTCCAATAAAATGAGAGAGGTTCTGCAGATGATCGCCCAGGTATCCGCCAGCAGCGCCACCGTGCTTATCCGGGGAGAAAGCGGTACCGGAAAAGAACTTGTAGCCAATGCCATTCATTACAATTCCGGGCGCAATCAGAAACCGTTCATCAAGATCAACTGCGCGGCCATTCCGGAAAACCTTATTGAAAGCGAGCTTTTCGGTCATGAAAAAGGGGCATTCACAGGTGCGAGCTTTCTGAAAAAAGGCAAGTTTGAACTGGCGGACGGGGGAACTTTGTTCCTGGACGAGGTCGGCAACATGGATCTGAACGCCCAGGTCAAACTGCTCAGGGTGCTGCAGGAAAAGGAATTCGAGCGGGTAGGCGGCACAGCTCCCATCAGGACCGATGTTAGAATCGTCGCGGCAACCAACAGCAACCTTGAAAAAATGGTGAAAACCGCATCTTTTCGAGAAGACCTGTATTTCAGGCTTAATGTGTTTCCCATTTACATTCCCAGCCTGCGGATGCGAAAAACAGATATCCTCCTTCTGGCCGATCATTTTCTTGAAAAATATACACGGGCTCACTCAAAGGATATCAAAAGGATTTCAACGCCTGCCATTGACATGATGATGGAATACCACTGGCCGGGTAATGTCAGGGAGCTTGAAAACTGTATCGAACGTGCGGTTATCCTTTGCAACGAAGGGGCCGTTCACAGCTATCACCTGCCGCCGAGCCTCCAGACCGGCCTGAAGTCGGAAACTCTGCCCAATGACTTTGAAACCGCTGTGGCCAACCTTGAAAAGGAAATCCTAGTGGATGCCTTGAAAAACACAAAGGGAAACATTAAAAAGGCCGCCCGGCTGATTGGTATTACAGTGCGCAAATTTTCCTACAAAGCGGCCAGGTACGACATCAATTATAAAGCCTTCAGGCACTCGGGCACCTAAAAATTCATGTGATACGGCTCCATCATGGAGCGCTGAAGCAGAATCTTCCATTCATAGTCCACCCGCTCCTGAATTGCATCCATATCCGCATCTGTCAGGTGGCGGAACCGCCCCTGGGCGGTCAGGTAATCCGATACCGGAATTTCATCCGGCTCCATGGTTATTTTATATTCTTCTCCGTTGTAGACTTCATAAATGGGAAACACCTTTGAATGGGTGGCAAGCCGGGAAACTTCTATGGCTTTTTCAGATGGAATTTTCCAACCGGAAGGACAGGGGGATAGAACATGAATAAAGCAGGTTCCCTCGATGTCTGCAGCGTTTTTAACCTTTCGGTACAGGTCGTCCGGAAAAGCGATGTTTGCAGTGGCGCAATACGGAACCTTGTGCCCGGCCAGGATCTGGATCATGTTCTTTTTTGCCCCGGCCTTGGGATGGCTCACGGGCGTCGTTGTTGTCCAGGCCCCTTCGGGGGTGGCTGAAGACCGCTGAACCCCTGTATTCATATAAGCCTCGTTGTCATAGCAGATATAGATGATATCTTCGTTACGCTCGGCCGCACCTGAAAGGGATTGCAGGCCGATGTCAAACGTGCCTCCATCTCCTGCAAATGCCAACACCTTTGTATCCTGTTTTCCTTTCATGTCAAGGGCTGCGCGGACACCGGATGCTGCTGCCCCTGACGTGGCAAAGGCGGTATGAAGTACCGGTACATTCAAGGCAGTGTATGGAAAGTTGCCGGAAATTATGGTCCAGCAGCATGCGGGAATAATGCATATCGAATTGTCACCTACGGCCCGCAGCACATGTTTCATGATCATGGTCCCGCCACAGCCCTGGCAGGCCAGGTGGCCGGGCATCATGAGTTCGTTGTGTTCAAATTGTTTTCTCATGGTTTCAATCCTTTCCATACGGATTCACTCGAGGGTGCATCGCTTTGAACTGTATCTTCTATCATCTCCTTTATATCATCGGGGGTGATGCTCCTTCCACCAAGACCTGCGATATATGAATAAATCATTGGCGCATCCTGTACGGCGCACATGGCGCTCTTGAGTTCATCTGCAAAAATACCGCCTTTGCCCCATGAACAGTTCCGGTCAATGACAATGGCTTTGCCTGCGCCTTTGAGGGCCGACTGTACCGCCTTGACAGGAAACGGGCGGAAGGTCCGCATTTTCAGCAGCCCCACTTTTTTTCCCTTCTGCCGCATCTCTTCGAGCACTAGCCGGGCCGGTGAGGTAATTGTGCTGGATGTCACCAGGATGATATCGGCATCCTCACAGTGAACGGTTTCCACTACGCCGTAAGGCCTGCCGAATGCCCTGCCGAAAGAGATCCCTGTTTCATCGATGACTTCCAGTGCACGGGCATGGGCCTGCTGGAGCTTATACCTGATTTCCATGTAGTTGTCCGGCATGACCAGGGGGTAAAAAGAGCGGGGATTTTCAGGATCAAGGAAATCCACCGGTTCGTAGGACGGCAGCCAGTCATCGACCTGTGTGAATTCCGGAATATCGACCGGCTCGTATGTATGGCTTAAAAAAAATGCATCGTAACATATCATGACCGGCAGGTTGACCTGCTCGGCAATTTTATATCCCTGGATCACCGAATCCAGAACTTCCTGGTTGTCTTCGACATAAATCTGTATCCACCCGGTATCCCGCTGGGACAGAGAATCTCCCTGGTCGGCCCAGATATTCCACCCCGGGGCGAGAGCCCGGTTCACATTGACCATGACAATGGGCAGCCTGGCACCGGCAGCCCAGTGCAGCAGCTCGTGCATCAATGCCAGGCCGTTGGAGGAACTTGCGGTAAAGGACCGGACACCTGTGGCCTGGGAGGCAATGACAGAAGCCATGGCAGAGTGTTCGGACTCCACCTTTAAAAAACGGGCATCCAGGCTGCCGTCCCCGCACATCTCAGACAGTTCCTCCACAATATGGGTCTGTGGGGTGATGGGATAGGCTGAAATCATCTTCACCCTGGAGAGTTGAACACCCCAGCTTGCAGCATGGTTCCCCATGAGTACCTTTTTCATATTTCCTCCTCCATGGCCATGGCGGCCCGCGGGCATTCGTTCACGCAGACACCGCATCCCTTGCAGTAATCCAGATCAATATCATAGCCGGTACTGTCCGGTTTTTTTATAACCGACACATCCGGGCAGAACTTGTAGCAATTGTCACACACTGTGCAGGCTCCGCAATGAAAGCACCTGTCTGCCTCTGCCTGGATGCCCTTTTGGGAAAAAGATCTGCACACCTCTTCAAAACTGCCTGACCGGCTGGCAATATCCAGTTTTTCTTTTTTCACCCGCCCTTTTTTATAAAAATAAGCTGTATTCAAGTCATTGTATGTAACCACCTGCCTTTTCACATCTGGAACATCGGCAAGCATCCCACGGGCGGCAAGATACTTGCGCGCTGACACCCGCCTGGTATCCCCTATACAGATTTTTTCGGCCATCTTTCCGATATCCAGCCCGGTCAGAAAAGCATCTATGGCACAGGCGCAAGCTTTTCCGGAACCGATGGCCTCGGCGATATTATGCTCGTCAAGGGCGGCATCACCACCGGCAAAAATCCTGTCATTGGCTGTACGGCCGAATTCGTCCACATTCAGTTTCCATCCGTCATTTTCAAGATCTTCCGGCAGGATATCAAAATCAGGTGTTTCGCCGATAGCGGTTACCACTGTATCGGCCCGGACCGTAAACTCGGATCCCGGCACCGGCTCAGGCCGTCTTCTGCCTGATTCATCCGGTTTTCCCGGAACTGTTTTCCTGAGTTTGAGATCCCTGATCCGGCCCCACTTGGTGACAATATCCACCGGCTGAACCTGGAACATAAAGGCGACACCCTCTTTTTCCGCGTCCTGGATTTCTTCTTCAAATGCCGGCATTTCATTCCGGGACCTTTGATAGTAGATTGTTACTTTGCTTTTAAGGCGCAACGCTGTCCGTGCAGCATCTATGGCTGAATTGCCGCCGCCGATAACAGCGGTGACCTTACCGAAATCGCTTGTTTTGTCCCTGGCTGCCAGGGTCAGGTAGTCCAGGGCCGGGAAAAGTCCCTTTAAATCCGATTTGTCTTTGAATAAAGGCCGTTCCCGGTGACAGCCCGTACCTATAAAAACAGCGTCAAAGGAATCCAGCTCTTTCCATGATATATCTTTTCCTACAAGGGTATTACACTGGATGGTTACGCCGAGACTTACTATATCATCGATTTCCGCATCCAGGACATCTTTTGGCAGGCGGTATGCCGGAATACCGTAGCGCAGAATTCCACCGGGTTTGTCAGCAGCCTCGTAAATGGTCACCTTGTGGCCCATTCGGGCCAAGTGATAAGCACATGACAACGATGACGGCCCGGATCCCACAATTGCTATTTTCCCGGATGTCGGGGAAGAGTATTTTTCCGGCTTGACATCGCTTCCTGCCTCCTGTGCGATAAAGCGTTCTATGGCTGAAATGGCCACGGCATGATCAAACTCCTTTCTATTGCATGCAGATTCGCATGGGTGAAAGCAGACCCGCCCGCAGATACCCGGCAGCGGATTTTCATTTTTGATCACCTCAAGAGCCTCTGAAAACCGGCCTTCGCCGGCCAGGCGGATAAATCCTTCTATATCGTTACCTGCCGGACATCCGTTGTTGCATGCCGGGGTCAGCCGCTGATATACCGGACGCATATACCTCCAGGAACCGGTCCTGTTCCAGAGCATGGTTCCCTGGGAAATGACGTTTTCCGGAACTGCATCCAGCCTCTCGTATACAATGGGATTTCGCTTGGACATAATAGACTTCCTGATTAAAATATGGTGGACTCAAAGGCAACCCGGGCTGCCTTGCTGTTGTTTTCCGGTTTGATGGGAACTTCCTGGGCAATGGCCTTGCAAACCGAATCAATATCAACAAGGCCCGAGCATTTTGCAAACGCGCCGCAGATAGCGGTATTGACAATAGGGGAAGTCGGGGATCCCAGCCGGTGATCCGCGGCAATCCTGGATGCATTGACACAATATACCTTGAACCGGTCAGAAAGGTCCAGTTCCGCGGGCTTTTTCGACGTGTTGACCAGAATGGTACCGTTTTCCTTCAAACCGGTTGTAAAATCGATCACCTCGATCAAGGAGGGATCCAGCACAACCACGTAATCCGGGGTGGTGACTTCACTGCGGATTAAAATCTTGTTCTTTGCGATGCGGAGAAACGCCTCTACGGGTGCGCCCCTTCGCTCAACGCCGAATTTTGGAAAAGACTGTACCCAGTTTCCTTCTTCAAATGCGGCAACCGCAAGAACTTTTGATGCAATGACAGATCCCTGTCCGCCCCGGCCATGTAACCGTATTTCTATCATAATCACCCATTCTCCCTTGAGAAAATATCATCCGTTTTCATATCATGATAATTAAAACAGAGAAATATTGTCAAGGGTTTTTTTGATTATATCAAATATAGTTTACTGTAGGAAAACAAGCTCATTTCGGCGTAAAGATGACCACCAGGGATTTTGCCGTGCCACCGACACCGCGCAGGGCGTGAGGAATACTTGAATCAAAATAAATACTGTCTCCGGTATCCAGGACATGGGCCTGGTCTGAACTCTTGAACTCCACGATGCCGTCCAGAACGAACAAAAATTCTTCTCCCTTATGATCGTTGAACAGCAAGTCCTGTTCATCCCGCGGTTCGATTTCCGCTATAAAGGGTTCCATCTGTTTGCCGACCATTGGATAGGCCAGGGATTCATACCGGTATCCGATACCCGGATTTTTATCGTGGTGGGATAATTTCTTTATTCCGTAGCGCTGGTCTTTTTTTACCACCACTATCCGGTTTTCATGGTCCTGCTCCCTGAAAAAATGACTGATCTTCACGCCAAGGGCGGTGGATATTTTAATCAGGGTGGCGATCGGGGGTGCGGCAATATTGTTTTCAACCTGGGATAACAAAGGCTTGGACAATCCCGTCCGGTTAGAAACTTCCTGCAAAGTCATGGCGCGCTGTTTTCTCAGGTTCCGGATCTTGCTGCCCAGATTCAGCGCCGCCACCTCATCCTTGACTTTATTTTCCAATTCAGGTGACATGAAATGTTATCCTTTTTCCATTACTAAAAGCCGATCAATTTTAATAAAAGTAAAAAACAAAAAGAAAAGTTTAGCATGGTGAAAAATAATTATCAAGGCCGGTATTTTTTGCAACAGGGTTACCGCATGTAAAAAATCAATGCTGCGGTCGGGTCAGAGGGAGTCCATCGACTCCCGTCTGCCCACAGAACCGTGCGTACGGGTCCGTACACGGCTCATCATCTAACCCTTATCCATCTGCGAACGTTAAACCAGTGTTTCATTCTTTCTTCCGACCTTATCTTCAGCCCCCATCGGTTAATGAACAGCTTGTTTGGGTATGCTTTATTTATGGCACTTGAATTGGACAGTGCCCAAATGCTCTGATTGGAGTAGGATGTCTCCCCGGCTGCTTTCTTGGATACCCCCTGTTTGACAAGCTTATTGTATAGGTGACGTCTTCTCTTTTGTTGGTAAACAAAACGCGCCCTCAAGCGCCTTCTGATGTAGGCTTCGATCACACGGAACTGATATGGGTATTGGGTCATCAGGCAGTAGCATGACCATCCCATATACCAGCTGTTGATACGATCCACCGTCTTTTCCAGAGACAGAAACGTGCCGCGCGGCGTCAATTCTCTGATCTTCTGCCTGGCCCGTCTCATCGATTCGACCGATATGGCTATGGTCCCTCGGATGACCGTCATGCCCAGGAATTTAATATCCTGAGATCTGCCTACCTTGCTTTTGTCCCAGTTGATCTTCAGCTTGAGTTTGCTTTCAATGAACCGGCTGATACTGTCCATAACCCGGTTCGCTGCCTTGTACAGTTCCTTCCTGAGTCAGTTGGAATGTACCATTCACCATGACTCCGCTTCTGAGTATCATCCCGATCAAACGTAGAATCCGCTTGTCTGTGACCTGGCCTGACAAAAGATAAATGAGCCGGTCATGATTTACCCGGTCGAAAAACTTGGATAAATCAATGTTGCGTGCACGACCCTGTCGCGCGCACAGGGGACCCCGAGGAGGCGAACACCCTTGTCACTTTACGTCAGTTTTATCCTCAAATACGTCACCGCATTTTCATCGGCTGCCGCTTTTACGCCTACTATGGCTTCGTCTGAAAACCCTCTGTCCGTAGCGGCTACATTACTGCTCCGCTTAGGGCTTGGCTGTCGCAGTTACAACGGCCCGGATCAGACGGCTTGTCACCGGGTAAGATCACACACTTTCATTGCCCACCCACCTCCTATACCCTGCGGAATTATGGAAAGGATTTCGGGCTTCCTTCAGATCCCTCATTGGCTTCCTTTCACCAGTTGTCCCCTCTTCGGGCAGATCCAGAAAGTTTCTTCGGGCACCCTTGCCTCCGTCTATACATTCCCTCCTTTCAAAGCTGTCGTTGGACTCTCACCAACAAGTTTGTGACCATGCCGGTCGCACCACATCCGTAAGTGAAATTTTTACGGATGTGGACGGGGTCTACCACGGATCCCAGGATCTGTCATAAAGCCAGAAAAATTAAACAAATTTCATATGAAGAAATGGTTGAAATGGCAATTCTTGGTGTAAAAGTTCTCCAGATTCGATCGGTTGAATTTACCAAAAAATTCAATGTGCCCTTTCATGTCAGATCATCATTCAATGAAGAGGAGGGGACAATGGTAGTCAATGAAAGCAATGTCATGGAAAGTATTGTGGTATCCGGGGTCACCTGCGATATGAACGAGGCCAGGATTACCCTGAAACGGGTCCTGGATCAGCCCGGTATATCCGCTAAAATATTTACGCCACTGGCTGAGGCTGAAATCAGCGTGGACATGATTATCCAGAATACCCGGTCCGGCGGAGAAACCGATCTTACGTTCACGGTCACCAAGGATGATTTTAAAAAAGCAGTGGAAATCACCACTGAAGTCGGAAAGGAAATCGGGGCATCGGAAATCCTGACCGCCGATGATATTGCCAAGGTCTCGGTCATCGGGCTCGGCATGAAAACCCATTCGGGTGTTGCCGCCACCATGTTCAAGGCACTGGCTTCCGAGAATATCAACATCCGCCTGATCAGCACCTCGGAAATCCGCATTTCCTACGTCATCACCACCAAGTATGCCGAACTGGCCGTCCAGACCCTTCACACGGCATTCGGCCTGGATCAGGACTGATCATTCAATACCGCTTCAATTTCTTCAAGAATCCGGGCTGCCGCACCCGCAGGGTCTGCAGCCTCTTTAATGGGACGTCCTATCACCAGAAGGTCACTGCCTTTTGAAATGGCTTCTGCCGGGGTCGTCACCCGCTTCTGGTCATCCCCGGCAATCAATGAAAATTCAGGCCGGATACCGGGCGTCACGGCCAGGAATAACGGGCCGAACCGTGCTTTGATTTTTTCCACTTCCCTTCCCGAACAGATCACCCCGCTGCATCCGGCATCAAAGGCCATGCCTGCCCGTTTCACGACCAGTTCATCCGGATGGCTGCAATATTCCTCCCTGAAACCGCCTTGCCGGACACAGTCGGCATCATTATCCGTCAGCAGCGTTACGCCCAGCACCCCGGTTTTCCCCTGCCCGCCCCTGACCGCGGATTCCAGCATCTGTTGTGAAGATGCGCAGTGAACAGTGACCCAATCCACCCCGAGGCCGGCCACCTGCTGCATGGCCCGTTCCACAGTTTTTGATATGTCATGCAGTTTCAAATCCAGGAAAATCCCGGCATCACTGTTGTCCTTCACCATCTGGACAATTGACGGCCCCTGGCCGATAAACAGCTCCAGGCCGATCTTGAACACGCCGACCTTCCCGGCCAGTAACCGGACAAACCGTTGGGCCTCCTGGATGGTGGACACATCCAGCGGAAATGCAAGATAATCCTTCGCACTTTTCATAATTGTATCCTGTAATCGGTTGTTGCTGAAATGCTCTCGTATTGTTAAGTTCCGTGTTCCCACAATAAATTCATTATCAATTTAATCAATGTTTCTTTTTGCTTTGGATCAGACTCGGCCACCAGCAATGTTAAGGCCGCAAGCCCGGTATCATTGATGACAGGCAACCCATTCTGTCTTATCAGGCGGCCGTTGCGGTGAAGAAAATCCACAAATAGAAAAGCCCCGCTGCGTTTGTTGCCGTCAGTAAAGGGATGATTTTTCACCACAAAATATAACAGATGGGCAGCTTTGCTTTCAACCGTCGGATAGGCCGGCTCTCCAAATGCGCTCTGTTCAAGATTCCCGAAGATGGCATCCATGCTGTCCGGCCGGGACATATTGGCAAACAGCCCTGAGGCTTCGCCTTTTGCCATCAACTGCTTTTTCAGCTCAAGGATGGATGCCATTGCTGCTTCAGGTGTTGGAAGGGTCCCGCCCGGTTTTCCTCCCGGTTCTTTGAGCAAGCCCTCGTCATACTGCTGAAGCCACAGGAAAGTCCGGGTATACCGGCCCATGATATCCACCAGCCCCCGCCCCATGTCCGTTGCAAGGGCCGGCGATTGGGCTGCCTTTTGAATCAGGGCAATGGCCTGCTTCAACTCTTCGGCATTCTGTTCAAAACGCTTCTGATTGAGGGTATAGCCCTGTACCAGATACTCCCGCAGCCGTTGCGTGGCCCATATCCGGAACTGCACACCCCGTTTTGAATTCACCCGATACCCCACCGAGATCACGGCATCCAGATTGTAATGCTTGAGTTTCCGTTTGACCCGGCGATCGCCTTCCATTCGAACGACTAAGAAATCCTTAGCAGTTGAATCCTGATCCAGCTCCCCGGTCTTATAGATGTTTCTCAGATGCATCAGCACATTCTCAGGTGTGGTGTTAAACACTTCCCCCATCTGGCGCTGGGTCAGCCAGACCGTCTCTTTTTCAAACCGGACATCCACACAGGCTTCCCCGTCCAGACTCTGATAAATCTGAATGCTGCTGTCTTCTATCATAGGTTCATCTTTTTATCATTCCAGTTGATTATTCCCTGTTTTCACTGTTTTCCCAGGTTATCCCGGCTTTCACCTCATCCAGAAGAAATCTTGCACCCTGGTTATCTGACGGATTCAGCCAGAGCATCCGGTTAAAGATACGTTCAGCTTCGCCAAAACGACCCAGGCGCCACAGACACAATCCATAACCCTGCATACAGCGCAGATCAGCCTGGCACAGGTCCATTAAAATCTGTCGGGCTTCTGCTTTTTCCCCGGCATGCATAAAATCGGCCGCCTGACAGATGGGGTCATTAAAGGGATCACCCGGTGATCCACCGGGCAGTACCTGCTCCATCTCGAACATGGGGCGGGTCCCCATATCCATAATGGGTCGGGCCCACTCTGCCAAAGGCTCATCTTCTTCTCCCCAATCGTGTTCCCGGGGATCCCAGATTCCCATGTCTGCAAGGCCAAGGGGCACAAGTTTCAGGGCCTGAACATCCAGACGGGCAGATTCGATCTCTCCTGAAAGATAAGGATGCCCGCCATAGCGCCACTGCTTTTTTGGAGTGACAGTGACAATATTGCCCGGCACTTCATCATAAACCGCTGCTGCACGCAGTGTAATGATCCTGTCGCTATCCAGCAACCGGCACCGGGCGGTTAGCTCCTTAACCGAAAGTATAACCAGTTCAACCGATTTGCTCAAATCAATGTCATCACCGGTTGCCTTATGGTGCCGCCCGGGTTGTGAGGCAACCTGATCCTCAGCACATAAAGGGTCCAGACCAAGCCATTTGCGGTAGCCAGCAATAACCTGTCCGCCTGCAAAAACCCTGGGAAACATGACCTCACTCAGCGCAATCACATGGTCTGAACCATCTTCACGGCGGATTCCGGCCGTCAATCCGCGGCGGGCATTACCGGTGTACTCAATGGCTGTGACCGAAATCGGTTCCCCGATAACAAAGCCATCGGCCGGCAGCCTGACATTATCTTCCAGGAGCTGCACAAAAACCCGGAACACCTCATCGTCACCAGATGTTTTTGTTAAGATCTGCTCAATTTTT
>CAYNHL010000035.1:0-3135 GCA_964397015.1 uncultured Desulfobacterales bacterium
AGCAGAAGCAACAAAACCCCACCTGCAAAATTCTTACTTGCGATTGCCCTGTGTCCAAGTAGAACAAACTTGTCTTTTCTTGCAGGATCATGATATCCTCTATAAACTTTTGACATCAGCAAATGGGAGATATTCCGATGGAAAAACCTGGCACATTAACCATATTGAAAAATGCCATTTTAATTGAGCGAAAAGGAAAAAGCCTTTATGAAAAAGCCATGGATCATGCCAAAGACGATGCTGTAAAAACCTTTTTCAAAGACCTTGCAGACGAAGAGCAGGAACATATCAATATTTTAGAAGCTCAATTCAAGGCATTTATGAAAGACGGGAGATTTCTGGCTGGCAATTATGAGAATAATGCCGCTGCAGTCGATGCGCCGGATATCCTGGATGATACCCTGAAGAGCAAAATCAAGGCAGCTGATTTTGAAGCGACTGCCATTACTGCGGCTATTGGCTTTGAAGAAAAGGCGGTGAGGCTTTACGAGCAACGTTCCAAAGAGGCGGCGGATGACAAAGAGAAAAAACTTTACAAGTGGCTTTCTGACTGGGAAAGAACACATCTAAAAAAGCTTATAAAGCTTGAAGAATCCTTGATCGAATCGGTATGGCAGGACAACAGCTTCTGGCCATTTTAAAAAGCTCGCGGTTTCTGGTTCAACTTTCGGGCTTCAACGGTGATAACCCCATTTAACTCACCAGCTCAGAAAATTGAGTTCTGATGTTTTATTGTCAATTGATTTCCCTTCATCAATTTTAATCCGGTCAGGCACCATGGTCATGTGTGATTGCAGGATTAGGGGAAGAATTAAGTCAAGCTAAACTCAATACCACTCCATTCATAGCTTTCCAGACTCAAACCCGCGAGTAAGGGCAAAATTGCAGGTTTGTGCAGGGAAACGCCGTTTTTTTGTCTTGCAAAAATGATAGTTTTGAAAAACAAAAAACATAAAGTATTTTGTGCCTCATCTCTAATTTTACTCATTACCCTTTTTTGCTAACTATCTTAAATTATATCAAATTCGCTTTTATAATCAATCTGGCACACTTTTTGATATGTAAGTCGTTCAAATAGCTGTTTATTAATTAAAAGATTTTTTTCCAAACAAAAAACTAAACATAAAACAACCATGATTGAAAAAAGGAGTTGAAATTGAACTTGAAAAATATGTCTTTGAAAATGAAACTGGTATCAGGTTTTTCCATTGTACTGATACTGCTGCTTATTGTCGCATCTGCCGCGTTTTTCGCTTTGAAAGGAGCATCTTCAGGATTTTTTGAGTATCGTGAAATGGCACGTGATACCAATCTTTCCGGGCAGGTTCAGGCCAATATGCTTCTTGTCCGCATGAATGTAAAGGATTACCTGGTTTCAGGGAAAGAGGACGTACTTGAACGTTATCAGGACAGATGGGAAAAAATGCTGCAATATCAGGCCGAGGCACAGCAGCAGATTCAAAACCCGGAAAGGGCCCAAAAGATCGATGTCATCGAAGCCGGGCTGGCAGAATACAAGAAGGGGTTCGATCAGGTCATAGAATATAATAACAGTCGCAGTCAGCTGGTCAATGAGGTCCTGAATGTCAATGGGCCTGTTATGGAAAATTCACTGACAGATATCATGATATCTGCAAATAACGATGGTGATCAGGTTGCCTCTTATCATACCGGTCTTGCCATGAAACACATGCTTCTGGCAAGGTTGTACATGGCCAAGTTCCTCGATACCAATGACCAGGCCGCTGTGGCCAGGGTGCGTGCAGAATTCCGGAAAATGTCGGATAATCTGGATATCCTCGGCCAGGAGCTTGAAAATTCCGGGCGCAGACAGTTGTTAACAACAGTCAATGAAGCCGGGGAAATCTACCAGGACGCTTTTGATCAACTGGTTGACATCATCTTTAAGAGAAACGAGATTATCACAGGCACACTGGACCGCATCGGCCCTGAAATTGCCGGGCTTGTGGAAGAGGTCAAGCTGGATATCAAAAAAGTCCAGGATACTATTGGTCCCAGGCTCCAGTCTTCCAATGAACGGGCGCTTTTTACCATTGTCGCGGTCAGTTTGGTGGCCGTGATCCTTGGCGTGTTTATCGTGTTTTTTATAACACGGGGGGTCCTGGCCCAGCTGGGCAGCGATCCCCGTGATATAGCTCAAATCGCCAATGAAATTGCCAGCGGGAACCTTGCCGTGGTATTTGACGACAGCAGGAAAAATACCGGTGTCTATGCCAGTATGAGGAATATGACACAAAACCTTAAGCGCATGTTCTCACAAATCAGTGAGGGGGTGCTCACCTTGAATACGTCTTCAAGTGATCTGTCAACGGTTTCCGAGCAGGTCTCCGCCAATGCCGGACAGACATCGGAGCGTACCAGCAGTGTGGCCGCCGCATCGGAAGAAATGTCGACCAATATGAACAGTGTGGCCGCAGCCACCGAACAGACCACGGCCAATATACAATCAATTGTATCAGCAGTGGAAGAAATGTCCGCAACAATCAGCGAGATCGCCAACAATACGGCCAAAGGCAGTGAAACCACCGCCCAGGCAGTAACAAAAGCAGAACATGTTTCAGCCAAGGTGGATGATCTAGGCAGGGCGGCATTAGAAATCAGCAAAGTGACAGAAACCATCGCAGATATTTCGGAGCAGACCAATCTTCTGGCATTGAACGCCACCATTGAAGCTGCCCGGGCCGGAGAAGCCGGCAAGGGGTTTGCGGTCGTGGCCGGTGAAATCAAGGCGCTTGCCCAGCAGACAGCCGAGGCGACGGATGAAATCAGCACAAAAATATCAGGTATGCAGGCAACCACCCAGGAGTCGGTGGAGGCCATCGGATCCATCGTTGCAATCATTAATGACATAAACGATATTGTTTCATCCGTGGCAACTGCTATTGAAGAACAGACATCGACAACCCAGGAGATCTCCAATAATATCAGCCAGGCCGCCGCCGGCGTTCAGGAGGTGAACGAGAATGTGAATCAGGCATCTGCCGTGGTTGGCGAAGTCAATCTGGATATCATCCGGGTCAGCGAGTCAACCGCAGAGATGAAAACCGGCGGCGAGCAGGTAAAGCAAAATGCGGCCCAGCTGTCCAGTCTGGCGGAAAATCTCAATGAAATGGT
>CAYNHL010000035.1:3235-9411 GCA_964397015.1 uncultured Desulfobacterales bacterium
ATTGGAAATGTATTGAACAAATTTGAAAGGGTAGTCAGAGATCTTGCAGGAGACCAGGGAAAAACCATTCAGCTGACCCTTGCGGGCCAGGATGTCGAGCTTGATAAAACCATCCTTGAAGCGATTAACGATCCGTTGACCCATCTTGTCAGAAACAGTGTGGATCACGGGGTGGAGCTCCCTGAGCAAAGAAAGGAAAAGGGCAAGGATACAAAAGGCTGTATCCGTATCGAGGCCTGCCATGAAGCCGGCCAGGTGAATATCCTGATTTCTGATGACGGTAAAGGAATCGATCCTGATAAAACCGCTGCCGCCGCCCTGGCAAAGGGCCTGGTCACACAGCAGCAGCTTGACCAGATGACGGACAAACATAAAATGGAGCTGGTATTGCTTCCAGGCTTTTCGACCGCTGAAAAAATAACCGACCTGTCCGGAAGGGGCGTAGGCATGGATGTGGTTACCACGAATATCGAAAATCTCGGTGGTGTAGTTGAACTGGATTCCACGCCGGGCAAAGGCACCGATGTGATGATTAAACTGCCGCTGACCCTGGCGATCATACCAAGCCAGATCGTCATGGCGGGAGATGAAAGATATGCCGTCCCCCAGGTGAACCTGAGTGAACTGCTAAGAATTCCGGCTGCAGAAGTAAAGAACAGGATTGAAAGAGTGGGCAATGCCGATGTGGTCAGGCTGCGTGGAGAGCTTTTACCCCTGCTGGATCTTGCCGGCATCCTCGGGATTGAAAAATCATACACGGATACTGAAACCGGAGAAAAAAAGCCGGATAACCGTAAAAGCATTGCAGACCGGCGGTCCAGAAGACATCGGGTGCCGGAAAACGGTACAGGGGGTCAGACTGCCGCGCCCCGGGCACATGATACAAATGAACGAAAAGGTGAAGATCGCCGGAAACGCCCTGAAAGTGCAGTGAATGTGGCGGTAGTTTCTGCGGGCGCTATAAAATACGGCCTGATTGTCGATGAACTGCAGGATTCTGAAGAGATCGTCGTAAAACCCGTGGGAAGGTATCTGAAAAAATATCAGGCCTTTGCCGGGGCAACCATTATGGGAGACGGCAGGGTCGCACTTATTCTGGACATTGCAAATCTTGCCGGGATGGCCCGGCTCTCCGCTGTCTTTGATGCAGCCCAGGCTGTAACGCCGGCCGGTGGTGAAGCTGTCGCTTCCGGCAAAGACAGTATCTCGCTTTTGACTTTCAAAAATGGAGAAAAAGAACATTTTGCGGCCCCGCTGAATCTTGTGGAACGTATAGAAAGAATCCGGGCATCTGATATCGAGATCATTGGCAATAACAAAGTGATTCAATACCGCGGCGGAACGCTTATGCTGTTTGAAATGGCCGGAGTGGCTGATTTTGATTCCATACCTGAAGCACAATTTCACGAAGTGGTCGTGTTCCGGGTCAAGGAAAGGGAAATCGGGCTGATCGTCTCCGGTCCGGTGGATGCAATAGAAGTTCCCCTTAATGTCGAGACGTCTGCTTTCAAACAGAGAGCCGTAAGCGGTTCAATGACCATAAACGGAAAAACCACTCTGCTTGTGGACGTACTGGAAATGGTAAAAATGGTCTAAGGCATCATCGTTGAAGCCCGAAAGTTGAATTTTAACTTGTGCTTGAAAAAAATGCCAGGCATGATAAAAGGCTGCTGGAATAAAATCGAGTTCTGTTTAGAGGAATTTTTTGCGTATGATAATAGAAAAATTTATACCCCGGGGCGGTCATCATTGCATCACCAATTCATTGAGTCAGATCTTCGCTTTTCATGGATATCCCATAAGTGAGCAGTTGTTGTTTGGGCTTGGTTCCGGATTGGGATTTGTGTACGTGAATTTATCCGGTGCGCCGATGATTTCTGGCCGAATCAAGCCGGTAGAATTTGAGAACAATATTTCACAGAGACTTGGAATCGGAATAAAAGTAAAAAAACCAAAGAATTCCAAAGTGGCGTTTGAAAAACTCAAAGCCTCAATTTTCAATCTGAAACCGGTTATGCTTTATGTGGACATGCCGTTTCTTCCCTATCTCAACATGCCGGACAGTAGTCATTTCGGCGGACATTCCATTGTTGTGTTCGGCTTTGATGACCATGAAAGGTGTTTTTACGTATCAGACAGAGATCATTCAAACTGGAAGATACATACGCCCAAAGGTGAAATTGGCGCTGATTTTCATAAAGTGTCTTATGAAGAATTAGAGCGGGCAAGAAATTCGTCTTTCCGTCCTTTCCCGGCAAACAACAAATGGGTGGATTTTGATTTTAAGGATCAAAAACCGATTGGCAGGGACAATCTATATGAGGCGATCCGTATAAATATCGAGACTATGCTGCACTCTCCGGCAAACTTACTGGGGATCAGCGGGATTAGAAAATTTGCCAGAGAAACACGCAAATGGAAAAAGTTTGACATTGAAAAGAAAAAACTTGCCGGCATTACAAATTATTTTATGATTTCATCTCAAGGGGGAACAGGCGGTGGTGCATTCAGAAAAATGTATGGAGAATTTTTGCTTGAAGCCTCTGAAATATCAGAAGAGACTGCGTTGGCACGGAGTGGGAAACAGTTTTTACTTATCGCTGAATTATGGGATGCGATTGCAGCGGCGTTGATGGAAGTGTACAATACAGGCAGCGATGCTGTTCTCAAAGGATTGGAGCCCATGCTTGCAGATATAGCTGAAAAAGAAGAAATCGAGCTTAAACGATTGAAACAGATTATTGAAAGCTAAAGGCAGCTGGACCGAATGGTTGAGGGACAGTATAAATGACAAGATCGTTGAATCAACTTAGCCGGGCGGAACTGGGACGTCTTTTTCCCATAACCATATCAGATCCTGACCCTGTATGGCCTGATTTGTACCTTAAGGAAAAAAAGCACCTTGTCGACCTTCTGGGAAATGATATCGTATTGAGGATCGAGCATGTCGGCAGTACAGCCGTTTCCGGCCTTGCTGCCAAACCCACCATTGATATTCTGATCCGGATTCCTCATCGAGAAGAGATTGAATCGTGTATCATCAAAATCCTGACCGGTCAGGCATATCATTATATGCACGACCACCCGGACCATCTGATGTTTGTCAAAGGATATACCCAAAAGGGATTCAAGGGCCAGTGCTATCATATCCATATGGGGACGGAAAATCACGAGAAATTGTGGAACCAGGTTTATTTCAGAGACTATCTGAGACTGTTCCCGGACATTGCCGGAGAATATGCTGCTCTGAAAAGAAAACTGGCAGTTATCCATCAATATGACAGGGAGGCTTATACAGAAGCTAAAACCGAGTTTGTCAACAGGGTCACCCAGGAAGCCGTGGCCCTTTTAAAGCACGGGGGAAAAAACAGTGAAATCCGTTTTTAGATGCGACAACCATCCCTTTTGATCTGCGGGTTGACAGGAACTGCCTTTGGTGTACAAATAGACTTGGACAAATTAAAGGAAACATTATGGAATTTACAGTAAAAGATTTGCTGCAGATTGAAGTGGCGCCGGCCCTTGGATGCACAGAACCGGTGGCAATCGCACTGGGCGCGGCAGCCTGCCGGGCGCTGGCAGGAAATGCCAAGCCTGACAGCCTTGAAATCTGGGTCAGTTCCAATATATATAAAAACGGACTGGCGGTAACCATCCCCGGTACCCGGGGGTTGTCAGGGCTTGATATGTCCGCTGCGATCGGGCTGTTCGGCGGTGATCCGGAAAAAAAACTCGAGGTACTTGACTCTCTCGATGATGCCTCTCTTGAAAAGGCCGTCCGGTTTGTCCGTGATGGGCATGTCAGCGTCCATATCCAGGAGGACCGGACCGGTGTGTTTATCCGCTCGGTGATGACATGCAAACAGGACCGGTATGAATCAGTGATCGAGGCGCTTCATGACAATATCACCCAGCTGCTGGTGAATGACAAGCTTGTGCCGGGTCATGTGCTGCTCGGCGACTGCGACGGTCATGCAGGCAAGGGTGAACGGCTGGAAAAGCTTGAATCATGGCTCAAGGGGCTGTCTCTTGGAAAGCTTCTCGACCTGGTGGAAGATTTTGATAAAGAGGATCTTGATTTCATCGAAACCGGTGTCACCTGTAACAGGCGCCTTGCCGATTTTGGTCTCAAGCACGGATCCGGACTGGGAATCGGAAAGGCGCTGCTGCGTATGAAACGCCAGAAGCTGCTGAGCAATGATATGCTGCTCGAGGCCCGGATGCTGACTGCTGCCGCTGCAGACGCACGCATGTCCGGAGCCCGCCTGCCGGCCATGAGCTCGGCCGGGAGCGGGAATCACGGTTTGACTGCCATTCTGCCCATCTGGGCTGTTCGTGGTTTTATCGACACTGACAGGGAGTCAGTTCTCAGGGCAATCGGTTTCAGCCATATCATTACAGCCTATGTCAAATCTTTTACAGGCAGGCTGTCGGCAGTATGCGGGTGTTCGGTCGCGGCAGGCGCGGGTGCCACGGCCGGTATCACCTATCTTTTAGGCGGGGATTTGACCCATATTGCAGGGGCAATTAAAAACTTGACCGTGGACCTGGCCGGGGTAATCTGTGACGGAGCCAAGGCCGGCTGCGCCCTGAAGCTTGTGACTGCGGCCGGGACCGCTGTCCAGGCCGCTCTGTTTTCACTCCAGGGTGTTGTGGTGGAAGCCACGGATGGTATTATCTGTGATTCTCCGGAACAGACCATGCAGAATGTGGGTATTTTAAGTACCCAGGGCATGATAGAAACAGACCGGACTATTTTGAAGATCATGCTGGACAAAAAGTTCTCGCGTGTCTGATGACAATGCAAAACCTTGAATTGACCGCCAGTCATCCTCTCTCTACATCACTGGCGAACTTTTGTGTGTCCAAAATGCCAAGGCTCCATTAAAATCCTATCTTTTATCGAGGAGCTTGATATCATCGAAAAAATATTAGGTCATCTTGATCTCTGGGATATCCGGAACCATGATCCGCAGCCGGCCACGGGGCTGACGGTATTTCCGGTTACCGGGCGTTTGCTCTCTTGGTTGGATATTGGCCTCCTTTTTCGGTTTGGTTGTGGCATTAGAGTTCGCATGACAATGCGTATCAAAACCAGCGCAAAAAAAATATTTAACTTTTCGCAGGCCGAATATTATCAGATCACTACCGTATGATCGTTTGAAAGGTATTGTCTGTCTATTTCACAGCCGAGTCCTGGTACATCCGGCAGTTTGATCCGTCCGTTTGCTTTCTCGTCATAGGTGATTCCCCCTATAACAGGATCGCTCCTGAACAGGTAGTAGGCATCCAGCTCGGCAAATTGTATGACGGGGTTTGCCATGGCAAAATGACCGGCTGCCGTCAGGCCCAGTCTTGACGAGGCAAAACATCCGATCATGCATTTGAAACCGGCAGCCCCGGCCACACAGACCACCTGCTGCGCACCTGAAATACCGCCGGTTTTTTCAAGCTTCAGATTGATATAGTCCGCCGCGCCCATGGTCGCCACCTGCAACGCGTCATGGCAGTCAAATACCGATTCATCGGCGCATACAGGCTGGTTGACGACCTGCCGCAGCCGGCTGAGACCGGCAAGGTCCCAGGCCGGCAGGGGTTGTTCTGCAAATTGAATGTTCAGGTCCGCCATGGCATTGAGATTGGCCTTTGCCGTGGGAAAATCCCATCCCTGGTTGGCATCGATGCGGATGGGCACATCCGGCCCGGCCAGACGGCCGACGCCGGATACATGCGCCACATCTTTAAGGCCGGTGCGCCCGACTTTCATCTTGATCTCGATAAAGCCAGCATCCAGCAGATATCCTGCCTGCTCTACCGTCTGAGCCACCTCGGTCTGCATGCCTACACACTGGATGCTGTGAAGAGATCGATGTTCGCCGCCGAGTACCGCATAAAGGGGCAGGCCAGCCCGCTGGGCCAGGATGTCCCACAAGGCCATGTCAAAGGCGCACAGCACGGAGCTGTGGCGTGAAAATTGGCGGTTGATTTCTTGCATCCGGGCACTGACCGCACATGGGTCCTTTCCCTTGATTATTTCTGCGGCCGTTTTTGCCAGATCAAAACAGCCGTTGCGGGTATCGCCGGTGATGGGAAGAAAGGGACTGGCCTCTCCCCATCCTGTGAGACCCTCATTTGTAAGGATCTCAACAATAATATTGTCCGCAGCCGTCAATGTG
>CAYNHL010000035.1:9421-29489 GCA_964397015.1 uncultured Desulfobacterales bacterium
CAGGGACATCCGGATGGGTCGCAGAAAGTCCATGGACATACGATGAATTCTGATTTGATCAATTTTCATACTTTTTTCTCCTTTTTGTCAGGCCGTCCAGATCTTATATAATACCTAGCCGGTAATGGCTTTATATTTTTTTCCTGCGGTTGGCCATCCAGACACCGGAAAGGACCATGGCTGCCCCTATCATCTGAAGCCCTGTCAACCGTTCATCCAGAATGACCCAGGCCGTGATTGTGGCCGATACCGGAATGCCGTTCATGAAAACAGATGCCCTTGATGCCTGGATCTGCGTCAGGCCGTAATTATTGAAAAGAAACCCCAGAAAGGTTGCAAAGACAACCAGATAAAAAACAGCGATAATCGATGGCAGGCTGAGATTGCCCGGTGTTGATCCGGACGGATCCATAAAAAAAAACGGGGCATAGAACAGGGCACCATATAAAATTTGAGTCGCGGTAATGTCCCAGGCCGAATATATCCGGCCCAGGTCCCGCGCCGCCACTATATAAAGTGCCGCACTTACCATGGCGCCGAGCATCAGCAAATCGCCGTAAAATTGGCTGTTCATACACCATTGAAACGCCGGGTCGGCATAAACGATCATGCCGATGCCCGTAAGGCTGAACACGACACCGATGACGGCCGCCGGACGGATCCGTTCCCCCAGAAGAAGCCGCGCAAAAATCAGCACGGCCACCGGCACGGTGGCAATGATGAGAGACGCTTTTGAGGCCGTTGTGTATTTAAGGCCCCATGTCTGAAGATAGTAGAAAAGACCGGGGTCGAACAATGCCATGACAAACAGTTTAAAATGGGCCGTTACCGTAAAGGGTTTTTTTGATCTGAAAAATACCTTTACACCTATGAACAGCAGCGCGGAAAACCCGAAACGGATAAAAATCAGGCCCGACACCGTAAATGTCTCCAGGGCCACTTTGGTAGCGACAAAAGACGCCCCCCAGAAGACCATGGCAGATGATAGTGCGGCATAGGCAGTCAGACGTTTATTCATTTGATGTCATCATGCGGATTATTTCCCTGTCGGTTTCAGACATGCCCTCGCGGCCCAGTCGGCCGATATTGGCAATGGTATTTTCAACCCCTTTTTTTACGATACCATCACCACCGTAAAACTGCTGCCCCTTTTCATACATATGGAAACCCAGTATGCCCGCTTCCACGGCCAGGGCCATTTTTGCCGCACAGGACGGCTTGGCACCGTCACAGACAATGCCGGACACCGCCGCAAGCGCATTGACAATTGTGTGGGCTATTTCCTTGAAACGGCCGCCATGAAGCCAGGCGATGCCAGCACCGGCTCCGACACCTGCGCTGACAACACCGCAATAGGCCGACAGTCTGCCGATACCGGTTTTCAGATGAATGGTAATCAGGTTGGAAACCGCCAGGGCTTGAAAAAGAGCTTTCTTCTCTGCCTTGCGTTCAGTTGCGTAAACGATCACCGGCACGGACGCGGCAATGCCCTGATTGCCACTGCCCGAAACAATCACCACGGGCAGTGGGCACCCGCCCATCCTCGCATCAGACCCGGCCGCAGCCATGGCCTTGGCCCGTGTTCTGATATCCGTGCCAAAGGTTTCCAGCAGGACCGAACCGACATTGGCCCCCCAGTCTCCTGTCAACCCGGCTTCGGCAATGGCCGCGTTACAGTCGATCTGGGGCTGAAGAACCGGTTCAATTTCGTCAATGTGCACGGATTCTGCGAACTCGATAATATCTTTTACATTCATTATTGAACGGTCTGTGAGGCTTTCACTTCCCGTAATGCCGCCGTCCTGGTTCCGGTAGATCACCCTCCCGTTTTTTTCGATTAGAACCACATGGGTGTGAAAATGGGAAATCCTCACGGTGACGGATGATTCGCCCTGATAAAGGCTGACGGCCAGGTCAAGCACGATATCTGTTTCCATGGGAGTGACCGTCACATCTGTGTGTGAGAGAAACTGCCGGATGCTTTTTTTCTGTGCATCATCAACAGATGTAATGACCTGAAGTCCGTTACCGGCATCACCGGCCACAATACCGGCGGCTGCTGCGGATTTCATCCCCTTGAGTCCACCGGTATTGGGAATGATAACGCTTTTTGCATTTTTGATGATATTGGGGCTTGCCTCAATTACCACCCGGTCCGGCATGCGGCCCAGCACATCCCTGGCCTTTGCCCCTGCAAATGCCACGGCAACCGGTTCAGTGCAACCGGAGGCCGGCACCAGCTCTTCTTTCAGAATAGAAAGATAGGCCTGGTAGCGTTTGTTTCCTGGATGCATTTCAGATATCCACTTTGTCCAGGTAGGACCAGTCGCCATCTTCGGCAAAATCCTTTTTCTCCTGGTCGGTTGTCTGTCTGAATTCAAACTCACAGAATTCATCTCCGTCCGGCATTGCTTTCCGGTGGACAAACGCCACATCCGGATTGTAGGCCATGTACTGGGCGGGATCAATCAGGCAGTACAGGCGACCGAGTTCTTCCCCGCCATATTCCTGCCAAACCTTTGCCAGGACACAGCCATGGGCCCGGACAATTGTTTTATTGTCAATTTCAAGGCATTCGAGTTTGTCGTGTCCGCCTTTTGAAGGATACGGCTCTCCGGGAACGGCATCGAAATTTTCCACAGTTAAGGGCAGCCCGCGGGCTTGAGCCTCTTTTTTCTTTTTGCCGCCAACTTTGAGCCCATAGTTGCGGATGGCCTTGACGATCATTTTTTTTCCCTCTTTTTCACCGAGTTCTTTGACAAGGGTTTCCGCAAAGGCCAGATGCAACAGGGCCAGTCGGCGAACCGCTTTTTTGACCTCCTCAAAGGATTCGGGTGTATTGTCATTTGCCGGCATCAGTTGCCCTCCTTTTTAAAAGTTGATTATCAAGAATGTCGGGCATCCGTTTCGGCTGCCTTCTTTTCTTTTCGCCGGACCACCAGATCTTTGATGATCCCCTCTTTTTTCAACGGCTCCAGGGTGACATCGCCGTCAACCAGTGTCTGGCAGAAGAGTCCCGCCTTGTTGTTTATTCTGCCCATGCAGCGCATACAGATGCCCAGGGCGCAGCCCGCGTGATCATAATAGGACAGGGTGCTGTCCAGATTTTCGTATATGTAATCCAGAACATTCATGGCACTGGTGCCACTGGATACGGGCACCCGGTATGTCTTGTAATACGGTTGGGTGTCCACGGAGGGGTTAAAGCGGAAAACCGTGGCATTGATATACGTTTCATTCATCTTAATATCCCTTGATTTTACTGTAAGAACAGATCATTTCCATTGGCATCGCTGCGGGTCAGTGACCGCCCGTGATGTCCGAATGGCCATCCATCATATGTTTCAGCTCGCTTAAATAGGGCGTCACACCGGTGGGCAACGGGGTCCGGGTCACTGTGACCGGCCGGTGATCAATGACCATGGCATCGTCGATCTGCTTGACAATGCTCTCTTTAAGCCAGGCTTCGTTATCAGTGTGGGGAAAATCCTCACGGTAATGAACACCGCGGCTTTCCTTTCGAGCCAGGGCGCTGTGCGCCGCAGCTTCCAGAAGGTGAACCATATTTTTCAGTTCCAGGACATCCAGCCAGGCCTTGTTGTACACCCGACCCTTGTCCGTCACCTTGAGATTGGGAAGATCCGCTTTCCGGACCTTTTTGAGAAATTCAATGAATCCGGCGAGTTCTTCATGGTTGCGGACCGGTGACAGACACTTATGCGCCATCTTCTGGACCTGCCGCCGGACCGGGCCGGGATTGAGCGTTCCGTTTGCATCAAGGGGCGCAAGGGCGGAGTTAACCGCCTGTTCCAGGGACGCCGGATCCGGCACCGCTTCCTTAATGGCCAAAGCGAAATCCGCTGCATTCCGGCCGGCATCGGCGCCGTGAACAAGCATTTCCGTAATAGCCGCAAAGACCCGGTTGGCACCGAAGGGCCCCAGGGTACATTCCCCTGCTGCAAAAAGACCGTTTACACTGGTTTCAAACCGGTCGTTCACGACAATCCCGCCATCAAAGTACTCCACGGCAGGCCCTACCGTCAGGCTGTCCCCTGACTTCAACCGGGCTGCCACATCCGTCAGATCCAGGGCCTTGTATTTCCAGTGCGGCATGTAAACCGCCGCCTTTTTTTCAAACTCATCAAAGGGCACATTGCCCAGGCTGTAAAATACGCCTCCCTCAGGTGTGGTCCTGCCGGCCCGGGCTTCCATGGCGGACGTATATGAAATAAAGCACTTGTTCCATTCGGTGACCGTTCCCATCTGTTGCACCAACGGGTCATACGCTTCCAGAAAGGCGTTGCCCGCGGCATTGGTCAGGCTGCCGCCGAATGCATAATGAAAAATATAGGTCGCCAGGCTGCCCCGGCAGTTCGGGGGCTCATAAAGGATGTTGGCGCAGAAGGTAATGAATTCCATGTTGCCGATATCAGCGCCACCGCGGTGGGCCATGGCAATACCGTCGCCGGACAGGTCTCGCATGCCAGTGTTCGGCCAGAATGCCTTGTGCCAGCCGCCGGAAGCAATTATCACGGACCTGGCCTCAAAGCAGATCAGCTGCCCGGATCTGACATCCAGTCCCAGGGCCCCGGTGACCTGATTGTCGCTGACGATCAGATCCAGAACAAAGATATCTTCCATGAATGATACACCCTGCTTTTTCGCCTGACGCAGCAAAGCATCCATGATACCGGTCCCCGACCCCACTACGGCTCGTTCTTCTGAATCAAATATCTGCCACCCCCAGTCCAGCAGTTCCTGGAGCCGCTGGGGCGCATTGTCGATGTACTGGTCGCACAGTGCCTGGTTGTTGAGGAAAAAGCCATGGGTCAGCATGTCATTTAAAAATTTCTTGCGTGTGTCCTTTGGCTCTCCGGCAAAGCCCATTTTGCTCAAACTCAATCCGTCCAGGGTGAAATCCGCACCCGCCATGGGTGTGGCGCCGCACCGTGCCAGCGGTCCTTTGCTCAGCAGCAGGGCCTGGGCACCGTTTTCACGGGCGCCAATGGCGGCCCTGAATCCGGCACCGCCACCGCCGATAATCAGTACATCTGTTTTTATTCTCTGGGGCATTTCCTGACTCCTTGTTTGTGTTGTCCAGTGCCCTGATCTATATCGTAAGATCATAGGGGCTTTGGGAAAGCAGCTCGCAGCCGTTTTCCGTAATCACGAGCATGTCCTCTATCTTCATGGCACCGGCACCGGCCAGATAAATGCCCGGTTCGATGCACAATGTCATGCCCGGAACCAGTTCTGCTGTTTCCGTATCCAGGCTGGGCCATTCAAAGGAGGTGGCCAGCCCGAAGCCGTGTCCGATACGGTGTATCAGCTCATATCCGGCGGAACTGATAATCCGCTCCGCTGTCATGTGAAGCTGGTTGCAGGGCACGCCGGGCCGGGCTTGTTCAACGACCGAATTGAATGCCGACTTTACCACGCTGTAGACCTTCTGCTGTTTCGGGCTCGGTGTTCCCACCACAAAGCTGCGGGCGACATCGGACTGGTAGCCCTGGTAAGACGCCCCGATGTCCAGCATGACGGTATCGCCCGTTTCTATGGGCCGGGATCTGAAAGACCGGACAATGACGGCACAGGCTTCATCCACCCCGCATATGACACCGGGACGGAATGCCACCTCTGCGGCATGCCGGTTAAAAACATTCAGGATAACAGCGGCAATGTCAGTTTCCGTCATGCCGGGCCGGATATCCTGTCTTACGGTTGCAATTGCCTCGTCCGTAATCCGGGCGGCTTTTTGAAGCAGATCGATTTCAGACGTACTTTTAATCCGGCGCATATCATCTGCCACAGCATCAAGATCCACCATGTCCACATCAGGAATGGCCGTGAGAATTTTATTGAGTATCCTCCAGGGAATACGCTGCATTCCCACAATGCCCAGCTTCCGAGGTGCGTATTTCCGAATCTGGTCAATGATCAGTGGTGCGGCATCAAACTCGCCCTGCCAGTCGCTGAAGCCTGAAAGCTGGCAGGCCTCTTTAAGCTCCCAGTGAAAATTCAGGATACCGGTCATGGTGCCGGGTGTTTGCATCAGAGCCCACATATCGCCCATGACCGGCACAAAATTGATCAGGTGGCGGAAAGCGGCTGACGAATCCTGGCTGCCGTAGATGATGACCAGGTCGCATCCCTGTTCGGCTGCACGCTCCCACAATGTATTACGTCGGGAGACTGTTTCCTGAAGACGAACATCCGTTGCCGGGTCTGACGAGTCGGTGTTCATGACTTTCTCCTTTTTTCGATGTTATTTGCAAACAAGCCGTTCATAATCCTGCATAAACGCTAATTCATCACCAGTGACGGAATCCACAGTGTAATCTGGGGAACAAACGTCACCAGAAGCAACACGGCGATGACCGAAATTAAAAACGGCATCATATATCTGGCCGACGTCTGGAGATCGGTTTTGGCGATACTGGTGGCAATGAAAAGGCTGGTGCCCACCGGCGGGGTTGACAATCCGATGACCATGTTGAGCACAACAAACACCCCGGCATGGATGGGATCGACACCCAGGGTGGCGAAAAGCGGCTTGATAATCGGAATGAACATAATCATCAGCGGCAGGCAGTCCACCACTGCACCCAGAAACAGGAAAAGAAAATTGAGCATCAGCAGAATCAGAATTTTATTCTGGGTGATTGTCAGAAAGAGGGCACCGATCTTGTCTGCGATCCCTTCCAGGGTAACGGCATACAAAAGGATATTATTCGTGGCCACAATAAACACAACCCCGCCGGCAAGGATGGCGCTGTCTGCCAGAATACCCGGGATATCAGACCATTTGAGTTCCTTGTAGATGAATTTCCCGATGATAAAGGCCAGGATGACGGCAACGCCGCTGACTTCCGTAGGGGTCATGATGCCGAAACCCATGCCGCCCACGATGATAACAGGAAGCAGCAGTGCGAGAAATGCGGACCTGAATTCCCGGATCACCACGCTGAATGCAAACCGCTCGCCTCTTTTGTAGTTATTTTTGACCGAAACGATGTATACGGTGATCATCAAAGAGACACCGATAAGAATGCCGGGGATAATACCGGCCAGAAACAGGCTGGCAATGGAAACCTGTGCCAGATAACCGTAAATGATGAAAAGGATGCTGGGCGGTATGATCGGACCGACACTGGAAGACACCGAGGTGATGGCCGCACAGAACCCTGCCGGATATCCTTCCTCCTTCATGGAGGGAATCAGAATTGATCCCATGGCCGCAATATCGGCCGAGCCCGCACCGGTGATGCCGGCAAAGAACATACTGGATACAACGTTCACCATGGCCAGTCCGCCGGGCATGGTGCCGACCAGTGCGATACAGAACCGGACCAGCCGTTTTGAAATCCCGGAACTGTTCATCAGATTGCCGGCCACCACAAACATGGTGATGGCCAGAAGAACGAACACATCCACCCCGCTGAACATTTTTGCCGGAATCATAGTGGCGGGCAGGTCCGAAAAAATGATGTACACCACTCCGGGGACCCCCAATGCAAACACGATGGGCATGCCGATCATCATGCATGCTACGAATATAACCAGGATGATTACCGTCATGTCCAGTCCTCCCCCCAGATGGGCAAGTTCCTGTGTTTTCCGGCCAGGATCAGCAGCTGTTCAAGGTTGAACACAATCATGCAGAAAAAGGATATTGGCAGACAGAGGTAAACCAGCGACATGGAAATTTCCAGTGATGCCGAGCGCTGGTTGGCAACCGCCAGGGTCAGCTGGGTGCCGTAGCCGAAAGAGATCAGCAAAAACACTCCGATGACCGTACTGATTGACAGTTCTGCAATTTTTCTCATGGACGGCGACAACCTGTGCATGATAACGGACATGGAAACCAGGCCCCGATTTTTGTAGGCACAGGCTGCACCGAGAAACGCCGACCAAACAAAGGCGTAACGGGTAACTTCTTCCGCCCAGTAGATGGAAGAATCCAGAAAATACCGGCCGAATGAATTGCAGGTGATGACCACCGCCATGATAATCATTATCAGAATAAGGATAAAACGCAGTATGGTGAACAAAAAATCAGACACCTGTGATAGGATTGATATCATTGATCGCCCCGCCATCGGTTATGGTTGTTTTAAACACAGGACCGTGTCCCGGCACGGTCCTGTTGCGGATATCTTGCGTGACTGCTACTGGAGACTCAACGCCTTTTTCATGATCGGCTCAAGTTTCGGGTGATCTTCCAGAAAATCCTCCTGTACCGGTTTCACCTTTTCGACAAACGGTGCCAGGTCCGGATAGGTGATTTGCACCCCGTTCTTCTTCATCTGTTCCAGGCCCTCTTTTTTCTTCTGGTCCAGGATCTTGAGCATGGCTTTCATGGTTTTTTTATGGGCATCCCTGATGATCTGTTTTTCTCCATCTGTGAGTGAATCCCATGCTTTCCCGGCGATAACAATCTGAGCGACATCATAAAGATGCTTTGTCATTGCCAGGTGTTTCAGCAGTTCCCAGATCTTTACGGCTGAAAATGTAGTGATGCTGTTTTCGAATCCATCAATCACGTTGGTTTGTATGGAGGGGATGACTTCATTCCAGCTTATGGGTGTTGCAGTTGCCCCCATTGCATTGAGCGAGGCCACATGTACTTTGTTTTCCATGACACGGAGTTTGAGGCCCTCAAGATCCGCCGGTGAATTGACCGGATGTTTTGAGTTCATGATATTCCTGAAACCGCCGGGATAGGTGCCGATCAACTCTATACCGGATTCATCACGGAAAAGCGCTGCCAGCTGTTCGGCCTCGGGCGTGGCATCGAACGCCAGGCCTTGCTCTATGCTCGTGAATACATAGGGCAGGTTGTAGATGCCCATGCTGGGGCTGAAATTAGCAAGGACCGCATTGGTTAGAATTCCGCATTCCAGTGCGCCGGTGGTCATCTGCTCGGCGGTTTCCCGCTCATGGCCCAGGGTACCGGAATGGTAGACCTTGATGACGATGCCGCCGTCTGTTTTCTCCTCGATCTCTTTGGCCCATTCAATGGCATACATCGTCATGGGATCATCCGGTGTCAGGATGGCCGCCATTTTCCACTTTTTGGTCTTTGCAAAACTCGGGGTGGCGAGTCCGATTGCCAGTACCAGGCCGACAGCCATTAAAACAGATACCGTTAACTTGAAACCTTTCATACCTCTCTCCTCATAATTTAGGGGATTATTATCAGCGCCTTGCAAGACGCAAAACACCCGATTGATCATTCAGACCGCCTTTCCGGTCTCTTTTCTCCGGCCGGGAGCCTGTACGGTTATGCCTGTATTTTTCAAACCAGTGGCCCGAGTGTATTAAGTGCATATTCCAACTGCTCGCGGGTATGGGCCGCTGAGACAGCAAAACGAATCACCCCGCCGGGCCCGGCCCCGATATACCTGGACCACAGCGGAAAGATCCCGGCCGCCATCAATCCTTCGTGGACATGCCTGGCCTGTTTTTCCGAGCCGGGATCAATGGTGGCGATCGGGACTTCGGTTTTATTCATCTCAAATCCCATCGACCGGATACCGTCTTTGAAGAACTTCACGTTCTGTTCAAGACGCTGCCGGATCTCCGGGTGTTCCATGACCCACTCAAGGCTTTTTGCCGAATGGGCGGCACAGGGAATGGCCGGTATGTTCGCCCCCTTTGCAATGGTGCTTTTTTCCTGAAGCTGGCCCACGAATCCGGCACTCCCGGGGATCACCGCGCCGTGGCCGCCGAACGCCTTGCTCAGCGTGCCGCCAAAATAAATCCGGTCGGATGTCAAACCGAAATGATTGGCCGACCCCCGCCCGTCCGGTCCGACACATCCCACGGAATGGGCCTCATCCAGAAAAATAAGGCCATCATATTGATCAGCGATTATAAGATACTGATCCACCGGCGGCAGATTGCCGAAAGTAGGAAAAACACCGTCACTGACAATGAGTGGTCGCTGACCCGGCCTGAGATGAAAGGATATCTGTTTTTCCAGATCTTTTGGATCACAATGCCGGAAAGTATGACAGGGGGTTTGCGCCAGAATGACGGCATCCCTTATGCTGTAGTGAGCTGTTTCATCCATGAATATTATGTCAAACCGGTCTTCCAGAGCCTTGAGGGCAAGCATGCTGATAAAGTATCCGGAAACAAAATAAAAGGCGCTTTGTGTGCCGAAAAACCGGGCTGCCATTGTTTCGGCCGCTTCCATGGCGTCCGAGGACACATCATAATGCCTGGCGATGCCGCCGGTGCTGATTCCGCATTTTTCATAAGCCGCTTTTCCGGCGTTGATAAGTTCGGGATGGCCTGACAGCCCGAGGTAATTGCATCCGGCAAAGCTCAGGTAGGTGCTGCCGCTCAGCATGATCTTCGCGCCATGCGGACCGTCGAGCATATAGGGGTAACTGGTTTTCATCGTAATATCCCCGGGATTGGAATGTCTTTTGCTGTTGGAATGGATACTGACTCTTCCATGATATACCTTTGATGTCAGAATTATTTATTTTAAATACTTAACTGATGTATTAATGATTTGTCAATAATTTTTTTTAAGCATCAAAAAAATCGCATTTCCTGCATTGGCTTGCCTCGGGAGATACCTCAGCAGCGGCCTTGAAAATCGAAGGGGGTTATGATTTAAAACGGCAAAGGGTCAATTAATAATAAGATTCTGATGCCAGCTTTTCGCGGATGGCATTAAATGTCGATATGCTGTGGGATACAAAATACTCAGACGCCTTTTTTTCGTTCCGCTCAACCAGCATTTCATGAAATTTTCTGAAATCAACCAGGCCGGGCTTCTGTTCATCCAGCAGAAGTTCCGAGGCTGAAAAAAGCGACACGATCATCCGCAGAACCCGGCTTTGAAGGATGTCCAGGAAGTGGATCAGGGTATCGTTTCGGCTGTTCTTGTAAATGGTGTTGTGGATCTGAAGATCAATATCCACCACATCGGGAAAAGACTCATACGAACCGGCCAATTGATCGATCCATTCACCGATCTGCCGGATCTCATCACGGGAGATATGCCGGGTGGCCAAGGTGACCGCCATTTTTTCAAGATATATTTTTACCTCATAGTCCTTAAGCAGAACATTGAAGTCAATTTCGGTGATTTTGATGCCGATCCTAGGAATCATTTCAACCAGCTTCATCTGCTCCAGGCGGTGAACGATTGACTTCAGGGTGGTCCGGGTGATACCGTATTCTCTTTCAACATTTTTTTCGGTTAAAACATGCCCGGGTTCATAGGCCAGCGTGATGATTCTGTGTTTTAATGAGTTCAGCACAGCATCCAAATCTGTTGCTTTCTTGTTTCCGGTCATTGCTGCCATACTCCTTTAAAGGGCAATCAGCATTAATTTATTAAAGGCAGCCTGTGTTTTTTTACACAGAACAGCGGGTATTATATAGCCTGAACCCAGCCTGATGTCAAACAAATTCATTGTTAACGCATCATGGATAAATCAGCACCTCCATAACTTTCCCACACCCTTACACATAGTGATACCCGTTCGGGCTGTCATTGCCGCAAATCCGTTACTCATCCAAAAAATGACCTGATACCCGATTCGGGTCAAGCAGACAAGTGACAACCGGAACCAGCATAGGTTTTCCATAGCATTTTTCTTTTCTGTTCAGGCCATGTATTCCATTCTCTTAGATAAAAGCTTGTTTTTTTAAACATGGTTCGTGAACTGGACGGCAAACGGCTTAGTCATAGATTCTCCCTGCACAGAAGATCCATGTTACTTATCCTGCACGGACGGCATAAACCAATTCTTCATTATATCCGGTCACCACCCGGTAATACCCGGACAGCTTTTTGTCGGTTGCCGGATCACCGGTATCCATCCACAACGGCCGGCCATTGAGATGAGATATCTTTTCCCGGGTGGCCGCCACGATGATATCCGATTTCTCCAGGCCGGACAGCAGCCACGGCCCGATCTGCTGATTGCCCCGGCCGAACACAAATCCCTGGCCACCCACAGGAGTAACCACAATTTTGCATGGACTGTTTCCCAGATGAGCTTTGATTTCTTGTTGACCGGCGTCTTTGCAGACCAGGGCCCGGTCCCGGACAAGATCCACACCCAGCAGGGTCCCATCCAGCCCCAGCCCGGTCAGGATGGGCAGCGTGGTGGATCCCGGGCCGATGATGAACAACACACCGGGCTGCATCCGGTCGATTATGGCCTGGGCGATCCGGTGCTGGGATGCTTTTTCAGAAACCGGGCTTCCCGCCTTCCGGCTCTGGGTATGCGCGGAGCTGTCCGGGACGGTCAGATACCCGTAGAGTCGTGTGTTCACGATTCCCCGGCGGCAGCCGGCCTCGTCGATATCCAGGACCTCAGCCTGGATCCGGCGTCGGATGCGCCCCAGTATCACCTCCCGGGCCAACTGGCCAGCCCGCTGCGGACTGATGGCATAAACCGGCGAATGGATTTTCACACCGGCCGGAATGCCGATCACTGTGACCCGCTCCCCCACCGCCCGGACCATGTCCCGGGCCGTGCCATCGCCACCGGCAAACAGGATCAGGTTTACACCGGCCTGTACCATTTGCCGGGCGGCTGCCACGGTATCCCCGGCCCCGGTGGCCGCGCCGGCCGGCCGGTAAACGATGCTGGCCCGGATACCGGCCTGAACCGCGGCATCCATTCCCATGGCCCCGTCACAGGTCAACAGATCAAGAGACGGGGCCACCCCTGCCAGAATGCTCAAGGCCCGGGCCGCACGGTGGCCGGCCCGGGGCACCGCGCCCCGGGCCAGTGCCTCATGGGCCACCTCATCCGTGCCCTTGAGCCCCACCGCACCGCCCATGCCGGCCACAGGATTGACGATCAGGCCAGGGCAGAAGCGCTGATCAACCATGGGCCGTCTTTTTCAGGTACATCCGCCAGGTCAGGGCCCAGCCGTCGGGATCGTCCAGGCCGGATTCATCCACTTGATGACAGCAGGAATTATGGGGGGCGGTCCGGATGATTTCCGGCTGTTCCACCGCCTCTTTGAACACCTGTTCCAATGCGGCGATGTACTCATCCAGATCGTTTCTGGAAGGCGTTTCCGTCGGCTCCAGTGTCATGGGTTCGGGCACGTGGTAAGGGTGATGGCTGGTCCAGTAATGCATGCCAAAATCCATCATCCGCCGCTGGATGTCCCCAGTGGTGATGCCGGTATCCCGGGTCAGCTTCTCCAGCGTGTAGCGGACCTGTTCCACCCGCTGCCGGCCGGGGATGAAGGGCACATCCACTGCATCCATGGCCATGAGTTTTTTGAACAGGTAGTTGTTGTTGAGCACGGCCACCTTGGCCACTTCATACAGCCCCTGGGCGCCCAGGCTCATGATCCAGGCATAGGCCTTGAGTACCACCGGGGCCACCCCCAGAAACGACCGGACCTTTTTGATGCCATGAGGCGTATCGCGGGTGCCATAATCCAGATCGTACCGGCCGTTCTTTTCAATGACCAGGGGCGCGGGCAGAAAGTCAGCCAGGGCCTGGGTCACGCCGGTGGCCCCCACGGCCGGACCGCCGCAGCCATGGGGGGTGGAAAAACTTTTATGCAGGTTGAAAAAACACATATCAAACCCGGCTTCTTTCGCCCGCGTGATTCCCAGCAGACCGTTGGCATTGGCCTGGTCATATCCGCACAGCCCGCCGTTTTCATGAACCAGCGCTGTGTACTCGGCCACCCGGGTGTTGTATACGCCGGTGTCTTCGGGATTGGCCACGATAAACGCAGCGGTGCGCTCGGACACCACGCTTTTGAACGCCTCAAAATCCGGATATCCCAGATCATCCGGCGGAATGTAAATGATTTTATACCCCTTGACCGCAGGCGCGGCCGCATCCGATGGATGGGAAAACAGCGTGGTGATGATCTCATTGCGCTGGTCGGCCTGGCCGCGCTGCTCAAAATAGGCCCGGATCATGGCAGCCATGGTCAGAACCCCCTGGCTGCCGCCGCCGGGCTGGAAGGTGAACCGGTCCATACCGGAAATTGCCTGCAGGAACAGATCGGTTTTATAATAAATTTCAAGAATCCCCTGCACGGTCGACGGATCCTGCAGCGGATGCACTTCGGTCATCTGTTCCATCCGCGCCAGGACCTCGTTGATTTTCGGGCTGTACTTGACCGTACAGGTGCCCTGGCCGATCTCGATATTCACATCCGCCCCCAGCGTTTCCTGGGACAGGCGCATGTAATGCCGCAGTACCCGTGGCTGTGAAATTTCAGGCAGGTTCGGCGGCGTCTGCCGGCGCATGGTATCCGGCAGGCGTGACAGGCCGTCCCCCACCGTCTCTGACACCTTTGGCCGTGCCCGGGGCGGCAGAATGCCGCGCTCTCCCGGCTGGGAAAGTTCAAAAATTATGGGCTCATCCCACTTGGCCTGGTGAAAATGCCTCAGTTTAATGTCTCTGTTGATACGTTTCATATGATACCGTCCTTATGGTTTAAGTGATACAGGCATCTTACGCCAGAATGGATGACAGGGCATCCACGAGCCGGTCAATATGGTCCGGGGTATGGATTTCCGTGACACAGAACAGGGCACACTGGCCCAGGAAGGCAAAATCGGAAGACAGGTCCTTACCCCCGAATATACGGTAGGCCAGCAGGGCCTCGTTGATCTGTGCCACAGACCGGCCGGTGGCGTTGAAATCCACCACAAACTCTTTGAAAGGAGTCGCATTGAAACGGGGGGCTGACACCCCTTTGATGCTGCTGATCCGTTCCATGGCCCAGGCCGTGTTCTGCACGATGGTCTGGCCCACTTCGGCCATACCCGCCGGCCCCATCAACGAGAGGTAAACCCCGGCAGTGATGCCCCACAATGCCGTCTGGGTGCCTACATATTCCTTTCCCTGTTCCCGGTGATGACCAAAGGATGTCCGGTCAAATGCCACATCGCCGAATCCGTATTCGCCCTCCATGGTGGTCGGGGCAATGCCGAACAGCCGGGAAGGGTATTCCATGACATATTTTTCTTCGTCCCGGGTGGCAATGAACCCTGACTGCCCGCCGCCGTAATTCATATGAATTCCCAACGGCTGCAGGTCTCCGCAGACGATATCCGCACCATAGGACGGCGGGGGGGCCAGCACTCCGAGACTGATGGGGTCCACCCCCACGACACTGAGCGCCCCTGCATCATGGGCCCGGGCAGACAGCACGTCTCCCTGGGTTTCGATATGACCGGCAAAACAGGGATTTTCAAAATATACGGCAGCGGTGTCCGGTCCGATTTTCCCGTACAGATCCTGCAGATCGGTCAGCCCGGTGTCCGCATGGCAGTCAAATGATTCAATACGGATATCGGGTGAGCAGTAATTGTTTATAATGGCACGTTTTTCCGGATCCATCAGTGACGGGACCAGCGCATGGCGCCGGCCGGTGATCCGTGCGGCCATACGGATGGCCGTGGCTGCGGCCTGAGCCCAGTCCATGGTGGGCACGTTGACGACCTCCATATCCACCAGCTCGGCCATCAGGCTCTGGTACTCGAACAGGGCCTGGAACCGGCCGTGATCATTGTAGGGCTCGCCGCCGTAAGCGGTCAGAAATTCTCCCCGGGAATTGATTTCGTCACATACCGCCGGCACATAGTGCTGCCAGCAGCCGGCCCCCAGAAAATTAATGTATTCCTGGCACGTCCGGTTCTTTTTCAGTATCTTCAAAACATGGGTTTTCAGTTCACATTCCGATGCCAGCGGTTCCGGCAGGTCCAGCGGCCGGGAAAGCTTCAGGTTATCCGGGATCTCCCGGTGCAGTTGTGACAGATCGGTCAATCCGATATCTGCCAGCATCTCTTTCTGGATTTCGGGCACGGAATTGGGAATATAAGGATGGTGCTTGAATCCGGTCAGGGTCATGGTCGGCTTCCTCCTTTTATTTATATAAATTATCTGTTCGCTTCTCAACTCCCACACAGCATGTTATGTGCCAGGGATAAATCCGGGCATCCCCTGCCAGGCATAAGCCAGCAAAGCCCCGGGCAGGCAGCGGATTTGTTTTCGATTTGAAGGAGATGGCCCACAGTCAGGATTCTGAGTTTTTGCCATATATTGCAATTTCATTGCAATATATGGCAAAATAGGATAAGCTATACCGGAACAACAACCTGAGAAACGGATCAACTTTACCATGGCCTCTTTTCTTACCCGGTTTCAAGCCGACATCCAGCACGCGATAACGCTGGTAGGCAGACTGCTCGATGTCGATGTCGCCGTTTTCGACCTGGATGCCACACTCACAGCAGCCACGGAAAATTACCTGCGGCATAAAGGATCCCGGGTGCACGCCCCCTCCATTGAGGAGGTGGTCAGCCGCACCAGTGTTCTAGTCAACAAGCCCGGGCGGATGCCATCCTGCATCGGCTGCCGGTTCAAGGGAAACTGTCCGGCTAAAATTGAAATCCTGCACAGTATCCAGGCCAATGACAACCCCGTGGGCGCCGTGGCATTCACCTCTTTTTCCGATGACGGCCATGACCGGGTTTCTCGGCAAACCACCTCCTACATCAAGGCCCTGGAAGCCCTGACCGGCTTGTTTTCATTGATGGCGACCCATCAGATCACTCTGCCGGCCTTCCCCAGAACCATGTCTGTGGTCAAGACACTGGTCCGTTCAGCCGATGACATGGTCCTGCTCTGTGATGCCAGCGGCCGGGTGATTGAAGGCAATAAGCCGGCACTGAATCTGTTCACCTTCTGTGATCTGGCCGCCCGGTCCATCACTCAGCTGTTTCCCGGCCCTGTCACGGACGAAATCCTGTCCGGGCGTGAGTGCACCTTTGATCCGATACCCTTGAACCACTTCCATGCCAGGGTCTCGGCCATACCGTTTCATGACGGTGCCGTTTTTTCAGGCGCACTTATCCGTATTGAAATACCCGGTAAAGCCTGGCGGACAAAACCCCGGCAACCGCGGACAGCCTCCCGGTTCACCCTGAACAGCATCGTTGGCAATGCACCCGGCATACAACACCTTAAAACCCGGATCAAAAAATTGCAGGCCAGCTGTTCCACACTGATGATTACCGGCGAAACCGGAACCGGTAAGGGCCTTTTAGCAAAAGTGGTCCATTATACCGGCAGCCGGCGCCAGGGGCCATTTGTTTTTGTCAATTGTGCCGGCATCCCCGAGTCCCTGTTTGAAAGCGAGTTGTTCGGATATGAAGAAGGGGCGTTTACCGGAGCCAGAAAAGGGGGCAAACCCGGACGGTTCGAGCTTGCCCAGGGCGGAACCCTGGTGCTAGACGAGATTAGCGAAATCCCCTTGAATGTTCAGGCCAAACTCCTGCACGTGCTCCAGGAACAGATCCTTGAAAGGGTGGGCGGAACCACCAGCGTGGATTTGGATGTGAGGATCATCGCAACCAGCAATCAAAATATGTCCAGCCACATCAAAGAGCATCGGTTCCGGTCAGACCTGTATTACCGGATCAATGTCGTTCCCCTTAAAATGCCTGCATTGCGCCACCGGAAAACAGACATCCCGGTACTTGCCAGATATTTTCTGGACCAGATCAATGCCATGCTGGGCAAATCAATCCGATCTATCTCGCCGGCAGTTATGGATCGGCTTCTGGCTCATGAATGGCCCGGCAATATCAGGGAACTTCAAAACGTGATCGAATATGCCGTGAATATGAGCGACGACTCGGACATGGATCTGGTTAGTCTGCCGCCGGATTTCATTCGTCCGGCCAAGACGGATGACCGGCCGGGTGACATCAAATCACAGGTCATACATGCGGAGATGGCCGCCATCCTGTCGGCTTTGGACACACACGGGTGGGATGGGAAAGGTAAAAAGAAAGCAGCAGCAGAATTGGGAATCGGGTTGCGGACACTTTACCGGAAACTTAATCAATTCGCCGGTCCGTCCAGCAAAGCAAGCGATGCTGCTGACGGCTTCAGCCGAAATGAAACAGTAGGTATTTGCCGAAATTATCGTAATGATCCGTTGATTTGAAAGTCACCCGGATACTCTTGGGCATGATGGTCAGGATAAGCACTTCCTCGTGCACCAGGGTCTTGTTTATGTCGTCGAGATTGAATTCCATCTCAAGCACCATAGAATAGAATTAGCTGAATCTGAAAAAAAACTTGATGTGGAAGTTATGTGAATTCCCTGAATTTGTACGTTTCTTTTGTCTCCAAACACTGCTGCTTGCCCTGCACCAAAAAGGCCTGATAAATTATCCCAATTTATATTTTTTCCAAATTTTCAACAGTACGTTCATTGACGACATTGCCAGTGTTTAACACTGAATTTGGTTCAAACAGCAATACGTGACATTCTTCCGCTGCAACCGGCATATGTTCAATGCCTTTGGGGATGATGTAGAACTGTCCTTCTTTTAATTGCACTTCACCATCTTTAAGCTTAATGATTAAGCCGCCTTCTATTACCATGAACATTTCGTCTTCATGTTCATGGTGGTGCCAGACAAATTCACCCTTCAATTTTGCCACTTTTACTACCTGGCCATTCAGCTCACCGATGATTTTTGGTAGCCAATAATCTGAAATTTGAGCTAATTTTTCTTTTATATCTACTGGATTCATTTTTTGCCTCAAAACGTTAAGTTGAGCATCAAAACCAAGGGTACAAAAAATCACCCGACTGATCGTCAGGACGTTCCAACTTTTTGTCACATTAACCAAGTCAATACCCCGGAGTTTCAGTCCTTAGTGTAAAGTAAAAAACATTTTTCCGGTATTGTCAAATCATGTCTGCAGTTATATTTTTTGAAATTGAGTTGAGGGATACGGATAAGCTGTGCCCAAATCAGCCATTTTTTCAAAATTTCACGGAAATGCCGATAAAATTCTATAGAGATTGTTTAAACTTTTATTTTTTCTTGACTCGACTTGCGCCAACCTGGTACAGGCATCAAACCACATTGGCCGCCACGGTCCAGAAGATTTAAAGCGGGATTTCAAACGCCGTCAGTGCCAAGCCCAAAAATCTGAATTCGGAATGGCTCGCAGATTAATGAGAATAACAATGGGTATGATGAAAACCTGGCAGATTTACATGCCGGGCAATCTTAGAACAGATCAGGAGGATAAAAAAGACAGGGCTTGTTATTACCCGTCTATTTGACCATATATTACAGAAAAATGATCCAAACTTGCGCCACTCGATAAGGTTTTTGCAAAAGACCAACCACTGGGGCAATGGCGGGATGTTGTACAACAATTATATGAAATCAAGCTGGGCCTTTAAATATTGCACTGAACTGGCCATGACGTGACATGGAATATATGGGTTGAGGTTTCGGCGGACAGGATGGCATAGCAAGTTTTGTCACAGTGCTTCTCACTTGATGAGACTGACATTGATGGCGGGGATAGTAGTGTCTGACCTGTCCGTCCGATTTATTATGGCTCAAAGGTGCTCTGATCCTTAATCATGTTTTAAGAGATCTTGTCATACCGGAATGCCAACCTCGGACATCACTGGATAGGTCTTGCCACCGGCTACGCCGAAATCTTTAACACTTATTTTTTAAACGTTTACGCTCGTTTCAGGTTGAAAAAACCAAACCGGATTGGTATAGGATAACTGTGTGTGAAAAAAAAGTTTAGGAAAGGGGTTGACTTTTGTCTGGTGCTCCTATCCCTTTATTATCCGTCGTTAGTAAAGGTCATAACCGGGCTCCAGTATCAGTATTTACAGGTACGGTAAATCATTGACATCTTAATTTTTATCCCGCTGGTTATACTGTATATCACTTTTGGCATTTTTATGCGATTTTTACTTTGATGTATTCATTTTTTGCACGTTCATGGATATTTTTTTCTGATGAACTTTTTTAAGGATATCAGGGTTTTTATCAAGAGGCGATTTCTGAAAGGGAATAGATAGTTTTTCCATGGGTGGGTACTCCCCCCATTTAGTGTATACAAAACAGACAGATTGTGCCATATAATATACCATCCGATCATAACTATTCAGGAAGGAAGAGGCAACCCTATTGACAACTGTTTGGACAAAAAACGGAAAAGCAGATAAATTCTCACCCACATCGGTTCAGCGGATGGCAGCGGTGAAAGAC
>CAYNHL010000036.1:0-28487 GCA_964397015.1 uncultured Desulfobacterales bacterium
AGCCGTTTTTTCAGGTTGGCGGCTTTGCCGATATACAGGATATCGCCTTTTGCATTTTTCATCAGGTACACGCCGGGGCGTTCGGGCGCGGACCGGTATTTTTCAATGATCGGGTCGGTCATGATCGGCTAGAAAGGAGGCAGGTCTGTCATCTGCCTGATTTTGTCACGGTATTCGGCCGCCAGTTCAAATTCCAGGTTTTCGGCCGCTATCTTCATTTTATACTCCAGGTCCCGGATGATATCGTCCAGGTCCAGGTCGTTTCCTTCGTATTCACTGATGGTCTCCTGTACAGCCTGGCTGGTTCCGGTTTCAGGGGCCGCCATTGTATAATCGAATGCCGCAATTTTTTTTATGATTGTGGCCGGCACAATGCCGTGCTCTTCATTGTACTGTTTTTGAATCCTGCGGCGGCGGCGGGTTTCGTCAATGGCTTTTTTCATGGAACCTGTGGTGTGGTCTGCATACATGATCACCCGGCCGGAAACGTTTCTTGCCGCCCGTCCGCAAATCTGGATAAAGGACCTGAAGGACCGCAAAAAACCTTCTTTGTCGGCATCCAGGATTGCGACCAGGGATACTTCCGGTATATCCAGGCCTTCCCTGAGAAGGTTTATGCCGATGAGGACATCAAACAGTCCCCGCCTCAGATCCTGGATGATATCGATACGCTCGACTGTGCCTATGTCTGAATGCAGATATTTTACCTTGATTCCAAGATCTGCATAGTAATCCGTCAGGTCCTCGGCCATCCGCTTGGTCAAGGTGGTGACGAGCACGCGTTCGTTTGCGGCCACCCGTTTCATGATCTCATCGTACAGGTCATCCACCTGTGCCCCGGCACTCCGGATTTCTATGGCCGGGTCAACCAGGCCCGTCGGTCGGACAATCAGTTCTGCAAGGTTTGACCCGGCTTTTTCAAGCTCATAGTCAGCCGGTGTGGCCGAGACATAAATCAGCTGGCTGACCCGTGAATTGAATTCTTCGAATGTAAGGGGCCGGTTGTCCACAGCGGATGGAAGCCTGAACCCATGTTCCACCAGGGTCTGTTTTCTGGACCGGTCTGCCTTGTACATGGCGCCGAGCTGGGACACCGATATATGGCTTTCATCAAAGAACAAAAGAAAGTCATTTTCAAAATAATCGAGCAGCGTAGGGGGGGGCTGGCCCGGCTTCCGGCCGGTCAAGTGCCGCGAATAGTTTTCAATACCGTTGCAGTAGCCGATTTCATTCAGCATCTCGAGATCATACCGGGTCCGTTCTTCGATGCGCTGGGCTTCGATAAGCTTGTTGCGGTCACGGAAAAAGGCGATCCGTTCCTTGAGCTCGGCCCCGATACTCTCCATGGCCCTCTGCCGGGTCCTGGTCCGGGTTACATAATGGGATGCCGGATAGATGGCCAGCTGCTCAAAGGTGTTTATCACATCTCCCTTCAAAGGATCAATTTCACTGATGGCCTCGATTGTATCCCCGAAAAAATCCACCCTGACCCCCTTGTCTTCTTCATAGGCAGGGAAAATTTCCACCCTGTCCCCCCGGACCCGGAAAACTCCCCGGTAAAAGTCGGTATCGTTTCTGGTATACTGGATGCCGACCAGTTTTTCCAGCAATGTTTCCCGGGACATCTCCATGTCGACTTTCAAGGGGATGCGAAGGTCCAGGTAATCTTCCGGCGCTCCCAGGCCGTAAATGCAGGACACGCTGGCAACCACTATTACATCCTGCCTGGAAAGCACCGAACGGGTGGCTGAATGGCGCATCTTGTCAATGACGTCATTTATGGCGGAATCTTTCTGGATATAGGTGTCGCTGGAGGGAATATATGCCTCGGGCTGGTAATAATCATAATAGGATACAAAATATTCCACGCAGTTGTCCGGAAACAAAGCCTTGAATTCATTGTAAAGCTGGGCGGCCAGGGTTTTGTTGGGGGCGATGATCATGCTGGGTTTCTGCACCCTTTCAATGATATGGGCCATTGTGAATGTCTTGCCCGAACCAGTCACCCCTAAAAGTACCTGGTGGGAAAGCCCCCGGAGTACCCCCTGCGAGAGGTTGTCGATGGCTTCGGGCTGGTCCCCGGTGGGCGAATATTCTGAAACCAGATTGAATCTTCCCATGCTGCTGTCCTGCCTCCATAAATAAAAAAGGGTTGTTGGGCGGCCGCAGGCATTCACCTGTAAAATGCAGCCCGATAAACCGTGTCGTACAGTATGTCAAAATGCATCGAAACTATCAATACATTATCCGGCATGTGGGCGGCAATTAAACGTCTCAATGGATGAAAGCCGGTAATACATGTCGCTAACCCCTTGAATTATGAGCTGATAAGGTGTATACTGCGTTAATACGGTCCGGGGCATACGTCCGGCAGCATGGATCTGCCGGATGATTATCAGCCATTTGCATGGTGACAAAAAGTTTGTGCACGGTTTTTTTCAAAAGATAAAACCCGCTGTAGCTCTCGTCCGCTGAACAATGATTCATTATGATAATTTCAATATGAAGGAGAGGAAATGGAACCCAATGAATTCAGAGAATCCAGGCTTGCAATAAACGAGATGTGTGAAGAGATAAACGATTTGACCGAAAAAAAGGATATCGATGCATCCAAAGAATGCTTCCAGAAGGTTTCCACCCAGCTTGACGATCTGAAATCCCAGGCTGAAGGAGAAATACAGGAAAGATCGGTCAAAAACTTGAGTATAAAAGTAGATGCATTGTCCTCCCAGTTGAAGAAGCTGAAATCCAAGAAAACAGCTTCAGGCCGCACGGCCAGATCAGGAAGCGACAGCCCGGTTGTATGGGACCAGGAACGTGTGTCTGCCCTGCCGGCAGGATTCTTGCAGAAAGTATGCGACAACATGGGCGAAGACCAGGCAGCCAGTGTTTGTTTCAGTACCACGGGAAAAGGGGTGAGACCCAGTTACCGGATCGAATTCGGCGGCCAAAATCAAAAGCCCGTCAGCTACAGCGGTTCCAGTCACAGTCCACTGAAAAGGTCACTGCCGGCAGGATCGACAAAAATTTCAGCTCCTTTTTCTTACAAGGATATTAACACCTTCCTGAACAGATGAGATTTCTATTGATTGATTAAAAAAAAAGCCGGAAAATATGCCGATTGTTAATTGAAAGGGCATTTTTCCGGCTTGTTTCAGGGCTGGTTTTCAGGATCAGGCCGAAGCGTCCTCGACAGACAGAATTTTTACATCAAAATGAAGGGTTTTTCCAGCCAGGGGATGGTTGAAGTCAATAGTGGCCTCATCTTCTTCAATGCTGTCCACCTGACCACGTATCATTTGTCCATCCGTGTTCTTGCCCTGCACCAGGGCTCCTTCTTCGCGCACGTCATCAGGCAGCTGATCGAGGGGCACCTTGATCAGTGCATCCTGGATTACCTGTCCATATGCTTCTTCAGGTTCGAGTACCACCTTTTTGGACTCGCCGGCAGTCATTCCCTCCAATGCGGATTCAAGTCCTGTGAGTACCTGGTCTTTTCCATGGACAAAAACCAATGGCTCTTTGTCTACATTGGTGTCCACGATTTCATTGTCGCCAAGGGTCAGAGTATACTCGATGGCGACCTGTTTGCCTGTACTTACTGTCATAAGGATGTTCCTCCTTTAATGTTTTGAAAGTTGCTGTCGGTCTCAGTCAATCATCACACCATGACCGGGCCCAGATGGGAACAAATGGGAAAAATCAAGGAATGACTATTACGATAACATAACAGGTTTACAGGTAAAATTCAACCGCATGAATCCTGGAAATTTGTTTTGCTAAAAACCCCGGTGCCCGGTTCGCTCTATGATTTCGTCCTGGAGTTCCGGTGTAAGGTCTACAAAGTAATCTGAATATCCAGCCACCCGGACGATAAGGTCTTTGTGTTTTTCAGGATGTTTTTTTGCATCCTGAAGAGTGGCTTTGTCCACCACGTTGAACTGAACATGGTGTCCATCCATTTTAAAATAGGAACGGATGAGGTGGACCAGCGAGGTCATGCCTTTTTCGTCCTTGAGAAGATCAGGCAGAAATTTCTGATTTAAAAGGGTTCCCCCGGTTTTCAAATGATCGATCCTGGCCGCGGAATTCAACACTGCCGTCGGGCCGTTCCTGTCAGCTCCCTGGACAGGGGATATACCTTCTGACAAAGGTTTCCCGGCCTTTCTGCCGTCAGGCATGGCTCCTGTGACCTCTCCAAAATAGACATGGCAGGTTGTGGGCAGCAGGTTGATGCGGAACCTGCCGCCACGGTGATTCGGGCGGCCGCTTATGCAGTCATGATAAGCTTGGAATACTCTGTGCAGGATTGTGTCGGCCCCTTTATCATCATTGCCGTATTTAGGGGCGGTGTCCATTTGATGACACAGTATGTCGCCGTTATTGAAATCGTTTTTCATGGCACTGATCATTCTCTCCATGGAGACCGATTTTTCTTCATACACCAGGTGGTTCAGGGCGGAAAGGGCATCGGTGACCGATCCTAGTCCAACTCCCTGGATATATGAGGTGTTGTACCGGGCACCGCCCTGGTTGTAATCCATGGCGTTTTCAATGCAGTCCTGTGTGACCAGGGACAGCAGTGGCACGGGCATGAACCTGGCGTTGATCTGCTCTATGACATTGTTTCCTTTGATCTTTATATCGATGAAGTGGGCCAGTTGTTTATTAAATGCATTGAAAAGATCGTCAAAGGATTTAAATGAAGCAGGGTCTCCTGTTTTAATGCCGGTTTTTTTGCCGGTGCGCGGGTCCACTCCATTGTGCAGGGTGATTTCAAGTACCTTGGGCAGATTGAAATATCCGGTGAGAATGTAGCTCTCGGTGCCGAATGCACCTGCCTCGACACACCCGGATGCACCGGATTTCCTGGCATCTTCCATGGTTTTTCCCTGCAGGATCATCTCCTGGATGATGGCATCGGTGTTAAAGACCGAGGGTTGCCCGAATCCTGTGGCAATTATCTTCAGCGCCCGTTTGATAAACCGGTCCGGGTTTTTCTTCGAGACCTGGATCATAGAGCTGGGCTGCAAAAGCCGCATTTCTTCAATGACATCAAGGGTCAGGTAGGTAAGTTCGTTGACACCGTCCCGGTTGTCAGGGGTTACCCCGCCGAGGTTGATCAGGCAGAAATCGACATAGGTGTTGCTCTCCCTGGCGGTTATCCCGACCTTGGGCGGTGCGGGATGGTTGTGAAACTTGATCCACAGGCAGCAGAGCAGCTCCTTTGCCTGCTTCTGGGTCATGACCCCGTTTTCAATGTCATTTTTATAAAACGGATAGAGATTCTGGTCAAACCGGCCGGGATTATATGCATCCCAAGGATTGAGCTCCGTGATGACGCCGATATGCACAAACCAGTAATACTGAAGCGCCTCGTAAAAGGTATCCGGTTTATGGGCCGGAACTTTGTGGCATATACGGGCCATTTGTTCCAGCTCCTTTTTCCTGGAGGGGCTGGTTTCCCGTGCAGCAAGCTTTTCAAGGGCGAGGGCATGGCGTTCGGCAAAGCTGATAAGGGCGTCGGCTGCAATATCAAGGCTGGTGAGCACCTCTTTTTTGTCGAGAGCAAGCGGGTCATGGAAAAAATCAAGATTCCCGATGCGCTTTTTGATTTGCTTTTTTAAATCAAGAAACCCGTTATGGTAAATCAGGTCGCCCCCGGCAGTGTGGCCGGGAGATCTCTGTTCCTGGAATTCAGTGAAAATACCGGCCTTGAAAGCGGTTTTCCACGACCTGTCCATGTTGGAAAAAATTTTATCCCGGATGGTTTTGCCTTTCCAGAAAGGAATGATTTCTTTTTTATAGATCTCTTTGGTTTGGGGCGATACCCTGTAGGGAATTTTGGGCCTGGAATCCAGAATGTGCAGGTCAGCCAGGCTGTGCAGGCAGATTTCAGGGTAGGCAGGAACTGCTTTGGGCCGCTCTCCGCGCTCTCCTGCGATCAGTTCGTCCGGCTCGATGTAAATTGACTTGTTTTCAAGGATATGCTTCAGGCAAAGTGACCGCTGGACAGGAACACTGCGGGAGGGCATATTCAGTGACCGGTAAAAATCGGTGACCAGGACCGCCCTTTCATGGGAAAGGGTTACCGGCCTGTTAAGTGTCTGTTGTTTTAGAGTACTGATTCTCTGGTTCATTTCATCCTCCGATAGTGACTTTGAATCCGCCGGATTCAAAATGCTTTTCTGTTTTTTTTATACGAGCTGCGTCCGGGGGACGGATATGATCAAGTGAAAAGGGGAGGCCGAGCTTGTTGTATTTATCCCTGCCGGTATCGTGGTAGGGGAGAATGTCCAGCTCACGGTAGTGAGTGTTGGCAGTGATGAAACTGACAATATCTTCGAGGTTCTTTCGGGTGTCCGTAATTTTGGGTATCAGAGGAAACCTGAGCCTTACCGTTGAAGCTGTCAGGGCAAGTCTGCGCAGATTGTCAAGAATCAGTTCGGAAGATACCCCTGTAAAACTTTTGTGGTCCATGTCATCGATCAGTTTGACATCAAAATGAATCAGGTCGGCCAGGGATGCGGCCCTGGATAAATGATCCCAGGACGCGAATCCGCTGGTGTCCAGGCAGGTGTGGATGCCCCTGTTTTTACAGTATTCAAGAAGGCGGCAGACAAGGGCGGTCTGGCCCAGGGGTTCGCCGCCGCTGAAGGTGACACCTCCTCCGGATTCGTCATAAAACAAAATATCTTTTGTGATATCACCAATGACCTGTCCGGCTGCAATATCCAGGTCAGTATCCTGTGCGGTCTCAGGCATGGCCTGGCTTTCGGGATTGTGGCACCACTGGCAGGAAAGAGGGCATCCCTGGAAAAAAAGGGTTGTACGGATTCCGGGGCCGTCATGGATGGAGTAACGCTGTATCTTATAAATTAACTGCTCCGGAGTCATGGGGCCTTTTTTCCATCAGGCGGTTGAACTTTGCAACATGCTTCTTGGGCAAGGGTTTGCGCTAGAGTTTCATCCATATTAATGTTTTATATATCTGAAGTCAAATTGATATTGTATCCTGTCAGGTATTTTTACCTGAAGCCATAACATACAGGCACGGCATCAGGAACAAGGCAACCGGTATTTCCATGCCAAGCCCTCCAATTGCTGCCACAGCCATTGGCTGGAGCATATCTCCGCCTTCTTCCAGGTTCAGCGCCAGGGGCAGGAATCCGATCATGGTGGTCACCGTGGTCATGACCCGTGGCCGCAGGCGGATTTTTGCAGCTTCGGCAACGGCCTGGAGGGACAAAAGCTTATGCCGGTCCCGGAGATCATTGGCGTAAGTCAACAGCAGCACTCCGTCATTAACGGTTACGGCCACCACCACCAGCACACCGATAATTACCGTTGCTCCCAGGGGCAGTCCGGAGGCAAACAAGAGGAATACAACACCGGAAATGCAGATGGGTACACTGCTTAAAATCAGCGCAGGCAGTTTGAGGCTGTTGAACTGAACGGTCAGGACTATAAAAGAAAAAAACAGCGCAAAACCCAGTACCATAAGTACCGTGTCTTTCATGTCGGCCATCATCTCGGCCCGGCCGCCGATATCAAATACATAGCCGGCCGGCCGTTCCAGTTCAAAAAGAGCCGCTTCAAGCTGCCTGACACTTTTTGCCAGGTTGCCGCCAGTGATATCGGCATCGATACCAATTTGTTTCATCTGGTTTTTACGGATAATCTCCACCGGTCCGGATGCCGGGGTCACCGTGGCAATATCCCTGAGCCTGAGGCTGTTTCCCCCGGCAGTGGTCAGCACCAGGTTCTCCACATCCTGCCGGGAAGCGATCTGATCTTCGGGCACCAGGAACCTGATATCGTAATATTCGCCCCCGTCCCGGTACCTGGATGTCACCACGCCGGTGATGAATGACCTCAGTACGGATGCCACCTCGGAAACCGATACACCCAGGTCCGCTGCTTTAACTCGGTCCACTTTGACCTGGTATTCCGGCCTGGAAAGGTTCATGGATATTGAAACGTTTTCAAGCGTACCGCTGTCATCCATCACCTGTGATGCCTGGCGGGCCAGGCGGGCCAGGGTTTCCATCTGCTGGCCGCGAACCTGCACCACGATGTCGGTGGCTCCTGCACTGCCGGAAATCCCCTTGATGGGCAGCTGCCGTACCATGGCCTTTCCCCCGCGAGGCTGAAGTTTATTGATACGCTTGCGGAGTTCAACAACATATTCACCGGTGCTGACATTCCGTTCCGCCCTGGGAATCAACTGGATATTGATCTCTCCCTCATTGGCGATCTCATACGTGGTCAGTCCCTTCAACTGGCCGCCTGCAAGGGTGAACATGCTTTTGATCAACGGATCGTCAGCCAGCTGTTTTTCAATCATTTCAAGCACCCTGTCTGTCTCGGCCACAGAGGTGCCGGTGGCCATTTTGACCTTGACCATGACCCGGCCGTCGTCGATAAGGGGTAAAAATTCACTTCCTACCCGTCCAGACACGGCAACCGCCAGGACCGCCACCAGAAGAAACACCATGACAACCGCCCACCTGAAGCGGATGACCTTTTTCAGCAGTCTTCCATAACCGCCGGTCAAGTTGATGATCAGCCTTTCGAACCAGCTGGATGAGGATTTCCTGCTGCTGTTGCCGAACAGGGTGACCGTGATCATCGGTGTTACTGATACCGCCACTGCAAGGCTGATGACAGCAATCCCGGCCATGACAAAAATCAATTCCTGAAACAGCAGGGATGTCAATCCCGGGATCATGAGAAAGGGGACAAACAGGGCTAGAAATGAAAGCGTGGCCGCCACCAGGGCAGGACCGACTTCAGTGGTTGCCTGTTCCGCGATCCCGGCCGCATCCTGATCCGGGTGTTTTAGCCGCAGCCGTGAAATGTTTTCGACCACCAGGATGGAATTGTCCAGAACCACCCCGATGGCGACTACCAGTCCACCCAGCGAAAAAAGATTCAAGGAAAAGCCGGCCAGTTTCATAAACCCGAAGTTCAGCACCAAAGTGAGCGGCAGGGCGACTGCCATGACCATTACCTGCCTGAAGCTTCCTAAAAACAGGTAGACCACGATAATAAGCAATACTGCAGCGGCTATGGCGGCGTTTCGCACGCCAGCAATAGCCTGTTTTACATAAACAGCCTGGTCTTCTACATAATCAATATGGATTCCCTCGGGGAGCTCGGGTTTCAGCTGATCCATCAGGAGGCTGACCGCCTCGGCGGTCTTTACAGTGTTGGCTTCGGCTTCCTTCAATACCGATATTTTGACCGCCTCCTGTCTGTTGAATCTTGTAATCAGGCGTGCCTGGCTGCTGCTGTCAATCACCTGGGCTATATCCTTTAAAAAGACTCTTTGGTGTCCTTTTCCGGTCAAATGGACATTGCGGATATCCTCGAGGCTTGTAAACTCTCCCATGGTACGGGTGACAATTTCCCTGGCTCCCGCCGTGATCCGGCCTCCTGCCTGGTTGATGTTTTCGGCTGTTACCCGCCGGATAACCGCATCCAGAAAAAGACCGTGCTTTTCCAGGGCAACTGGATCAAGCAGGATACGGATTTCACGCTCAAGACCACCGACCACTTCCGTCCCGGCCACTCCCCGGACTGCCAGGATGCGATCCTGGAGCCAGTTTTCTGCCCAGTCCCTTAACCGGATACCCGACCATCGATCAGACACGGCTGTCAACTGCATCACCGGAAGCTGAGACGGGTCCGCCTTGAAAAGGTAAGGCGTCTCGATATCCCCGGGCAGATGCTGCTGGGCCCTGGTCAATGCAGCAAGCGTATCTTGAAAAGCAATGTCAATATCGGCACCATATTTAAAATAGACAGTCAAGATGTACAAACCTTCGACGCAGGAAGATTCAATGTAATCAAGCCGGTCCACAGTGGACATGAACCTTTCAACCGGGTCGGCGATGTCCGTGTCGATCTCCTCGGGTGTAGCTCCCGGCCATTTGATCTGGACCTTGATAAGAGGATATGTGATGCCTGGCAGATAATCCACCGGGAGACGTAGAAGGCCGTAAAGACCCAGGACGACAAGCACTGAAACAATGGCACCTGTGGCCAGCCGGCGGTGTATCGCATACCTGGTGATTTTCACTGTTGATCACCTTTGGGCACCGTCGAGGGTTGATTTTTGCCAGCGCTGCTTTTCGGGGCAAGGGCTGTTGCGGCGCCGTCCTTTAATTTTTCATTCCCAGAGACAATTACCTTGTCACCGGGTCTAACCCCGGACACAATCTGGATATGGCTGCCTGTTTCAATGCCTGTTGTTACCTTCTGCACCCGTGCTTTACCATCTTCTGCAATAAACACGACCCGCTCCGCCGCCTGTCTTTTGACAACGGCTTCGACAGGCAGGACAATGACATTATCCGCAGATTCCAGGTGCAGCTTCACCCTCACGAACATGCCGGGTAAAATTTCGGTTTTCCCGTTGATCACGGCTTCAGCTGTACGGGTTCTCGTACCTTGATCCAGTTCGGGATGGATTCTCGTCACCCTGGCAGTCAAAGGTAGACCCGGGTAAGCATCCAGCAGGACTTCGAGCTTCATTCCCTGCTGAATGGAGGCTGCCATTTTTTCAGGAACGGCAAACCTGACGACCATGCTTGCAGGGTCGATCATTTCAATCAGCGGGGCTTTAGCGATGGCCAGGGAACCGGGGCGGACATTGACCCGGATGATTGTTCCGCTAAACGGCGCGGTGATAACCCTTTCAGCCAGTTTTGCCTCTGCCAGGGCAAGGTTGGCCCGGGTCACCATGACCGCAGCCTGTTCCACTTCAAGGGACGTTCGGGTTGGCCCGTTTTTAAGCATTTCCAGGTGTTTTTCAGCTGAAGCCAGGCGGGCCTCGTCAGAGATATATTCAACTTTCGCCTTCTCAAGGGTCTCTTTCGGCAATGCCCCGCTTTCCACCAGTTGATTGGTTCTTTGAAAATCAAGTTTACTGAATGCGTAGCTTTCAGCCATTTGCCGGACTGTTTCTTCTGCCTTTAAGATTTCTTCCGGCCGGGTGCCGGATTTTAGATCTGCAAGCTTTGCCTCGGCCAGGGAAAGTTGTGCTTTAGCGATCTGAAGCTCTGCTCTTGTGACTCTCCTGTCGATCTCGATTAGTTTTTCTCCGGCCTTGACCCGGTCTCCTTCGCGCCAGGGGCAGAAAACAACAGGTCCTTCGAGCATGGCCGATATCACGACAGATTCGGTTGCCGTCACTTCACCGGTCAATTCCTGTGTCCTGGAAATGGACGATAATTCGGCAGTTATAACCTGGACCATCGCCGGTGGTTTGGTTTTGGCAGGTGGAGGGGGTTCTTTTTGCTTTTTTTCAAAAACAATGTTTGAAAAGCTTATGCTTCCAGCTATCAGTATAACAGTTCCCAACACGAACAAAAGCTTTTGTTTTTTCATTCTTCCTCAATATTCCCATCTTGATTTATATTGCCATCCAAGGTGGAGTTTGATGCAAATTTGATACCATACCTGCAGGCACAGCATACAAGAAAACAGGTCGCGTAAACAGGTAATTTTTTTTGATGTCAGTTTTTGGCTGGTTTTTGATTTATTTTTGGAGATTTTCTGTCACGCCTTCTTTGCTCACTTCTGCTTTTCGCACCCACCGGCCGAATCCTGGGTTTTCACGCCAGCCGGATCAGCTCATGTATTTGTGTCGGATGATACCGACAATCTTACGGGCTGCATATCCGTCTCCGAAAATACTGGTTATACCTTCATTGTCATGCTTTCCTTCATGAAATTCCTTTTGTGCCAGAATCCGGTCCAGGTTTTCAGCGAACGGCTCCGGCCGGGTGCCTGCCAGGTAAATGCCGCCTGTGCCCATCATTTCCGGTCTGTCGGTATGATCTCTCACAACCATCAACCGTTTTCCCAGAATTTCGGCCTCTTCCTGAACACCCCCTGAATCTGTAACGACCAGATCGCTCTTAACCATCAGCCAGATAAAGGTCAGGTAATCCAGCGGCGGGAACAGATGGATATTCGTCACATTGCCCAGTATACGGCCGGCAGGTTCATGGACGCTGGGATTCAGGTGTACGGGGTATACAAAAGTCCAATCCGGATACTTCCGGGCCGCATTCAGTATTGCCTCACAGATTAGGGTGAATTTTTCACCGGACAGTTCCCGCCGGTGCAATGTCAATAGAACCATCCGGGAAATATTTTTATTCAGCCTGTCAAATAGCGCCCATCCCAGTTTTTCAGCGAAATAACGATCCGGCGTTTCTAAAAGTCTTGCCTGAACCAGGCGTAGTGCATCAACGACAGTATTGCCTGTAACATGAACCGATTCAGGACCGATGTTTTCAGCCAGAAGATGTCGGGCGGCCTGATGGGTCGGAACCAGGTGCAGGTTTGCAATTCGGCTTACCAATTGCCGATGGGCTTCCTCGGGAAAAGGCGAATCGAGGTTTCCTGTACGAAGGCCGGCCTCAATGTGGACAACCGGAATTTTATTGTAAAAGGCTGCCAGGGCGCCGGCCAGGCAGGTGCTTGTGTCCCCGTGAACAAGTACCAGGTCTGGTTTGCATGATGTCATAACATGCTGCAGGCCGTCAAGCATGCCTGAAACCAGACGTGAAATCGACTGGTTAACCAGCATCGCATCCAGTTTGAAATCCACCTTTATACAAAAAAGATCCAGGACCTGATTCAGCATTTCCCTGTGCTGATACGTCACGCAGACAAGGGTTTCGATATCCTGTTCAGCCGAAAGGGCATAGATGACAGGAATCATTTTGATCGCTTCCGGCCGCGTGCCGAAAACGTTAAGCACCCGTAGCTTCATACTCTAACTCTTGTTTTCATATGGTTTCCATCCCGGGTTTGCCTGCCACTGAATCAGCCTGCAGGTTCTGCTTCTACAGAAAAAAAGTCAGCCGGGCCGTCTGGTTTCAGGCCGTAATCCCACCACTCCTGATAAACCCGGAACCCGCAGACCTTCAGCAGTTCCCGTAGTTCATCCGGAGAATACGGCCTGATGAGGCTCCGGGTTTCAATAGTCCTGACCGGCCCTCCGCCTGCCCGTGATTCCTCATACCGGCGGTAAATCTGATTGACGGGTCCCTGCTTCAGGATCATCCTGGATCGCTTGAGCCTTTTTCCGCCAGGCAGTTCACGGATATAGTCCAGTTTCCAGGTACCATCCGGTACGGCCGGCTGTTTTGGCACAAACGCATCCAGAAGCAGACGTCCGCCGGGTTCCAGCAAATGCTTCAGAGACAAAAGGAATTTTCCGACCGCTTTTGGCCTGTTAAGATAGTCGATTCCTGAAAAGGCAAAAAATATATAATCGAACTTTTGTTTCAAAGACAGGGATCTTGCATCCATCACGGCAAGAAAAACATTTGTCAAAGGGGGCTTTCTACTGTCCAGTTTCTGTTTGAAATGCCACAGCATGGGCCAGGACAGGTCAATACCGACCAGGCGGGCACATCGTTCTGCCACGGGAATACCTATTCTACCGGTACCGCATCCCACTTCCAGGACTGACTTTGCTCCTGCAGCCCGATCAAGATAAAATTCGACATCAGGATAAGGCATGTTCATGGCCATATCATAATCATAAAATGAAGCAATCAGGTCGTAGGCGTTTTTCATGGGTATTTTCCCTTATAGACCCTGTGCTGCATGTCTGCACGCTCCTTCCAGTGAAACCCTGCCAGCTTTTCGATATCCAGGCGCTCCTCGTGCCGGCGCAGCGGTTCATCAGCCAGGTAGGTTTCGATGATTTGGCGGAACGAGCCCCAGTCTTCAGCTGTTTTCAGCCCTGAAAACCCGTATTGTTCCAATCCTCTGGCAGCATCCTGAAAAGATATGCACAGTCTTCCGCAAGCCAGTGCCTCGATAGTTTTCAAACAGGAGCCGCGAATATCCCTCAGCGGGTTGATTACCAGGGTGGCCCGGGCCAGATAGTCTGCGACGCGGCGGGTCATGTCCACCAGTTCAATTCCTTTTTTCCGGAACAGAGAATTTTCGGCAGCAAGCGCCGAGGAATCCTGCAACCCCGCCAGTATCCGTAACTTAACATCCGGATATGCCTTGCGAAGGTCCGTCCAGACATTCTCGATAAAGGACTCGATACCCCTGCGGTTGGGCGTATACCGGAAAGGACCGACAAAAATCAGGCTGCAGCCCGAAGACGGGAATTGATAATTAAAAGTTCCGGGATTGACACCGTTTTCAATACAGATACTGTCATGCGGCAGAAGCGCATTGTCTTCCCTTGAACAGGTAAACACCTGGTCATAATCGGAAAGAGCGGCCATCAGACGACGGTCTGCTTTTTCAGGTGCTTCTCCGGTTCCCAGGCTGACATCATGCAGGCTGAGGGCCCACAGTGTCTCTTTTCTGCGTTCGTTCACCAGTTCGCAAAGCTCTTCGTGTTCTATCTGCACAATGGCAGGCTTTACCTTATCAATCACCCTGTTAAGCAGCCGGCGCAGGTCGGCCCTGGCATGGGAGTCCATGCGCCGGTTCCTGCTGTCTCCCATTTCAGGGCGCGGGGTCCTGAGCAGGCTGACGGCTGAAAAAAAACTGCACTGATCGAGGTCTTCCGTTTGATAGAGGCTGCCTTCGTCAGAAACCAGCCAGATGTTGTAATGATCGGATAGATGCCGGTAAAGATTCAATATGCGGACGGCTGAACCGTGGACGGGCGGTAACAGGGAAAACGGAACTACCAGAACCAGCCAGGGCAGATTCCGCTTTTTTCTGCCTGCAGGAAAATAGAATGTCTCCTGCCGGATGAATTTCTTCAAATCAGCTTGACCGTCTGCCACCTGGCAGGCGGCCTCCATCAGGTCTTTGATGGTTGACAGGTTGAAGCGACCAAGATCCCTGATTTTTCTGCCCAGCCAGAACGGATGAACGCCTTTCAGTCCGAACCGGAGATAAAAAATCCATTTATTCCGGTTGAAAATGTGCATAACCTGATCAGGTTTATAAAATCTTTTTACAGTCGCCCGATGCAGATGTCTCACCTTCGCCTGGGGAATAAATAGATTGACATAGCCCGACAGGCCGGCCCGGACACCCCAGTCTACATCTTCCCAGTAAAAGGGATCATAACCTTTTCCCTGTTTCAGAAATACTTCCAGAAGGGATTTTCGAAACAGCGATGCACCCCCACCGGAGTATAGATGCTCCGTTACCAGGCAAACGTCAATATTGCGGTCGAATAGATGAACGTCCTGGTCATCGATACGAATCCCTGTCAAGCCGGTTTCTTCCCGCCGCCGGGTCCGGTCTTCGAAAAAGATCTGACAGGCAGCGGAAAAAACCCAGGGCAATCGCCAGGCAGCCAGATGATACAGGCTGTCTGGGTCCACTGTCATATCGTTGTTAAGAAGAAATACCCAATCATGGCAGGCGATTTCGATTCCACGGGCGATGGCGGCAGAGAAACCGAGCGGCTCAGTCACATGAATCCACTCGACATCCGGGTATGTTCTGTAAAGCGGTCTGTAAAGCCCTGGCGGCGCACCGTTGGTTACAACAATTACCTGGCAGGGCTCATTCATCCTTTCAAGCGCAGGCTGCAGACATTTCAGACACCTGTTCAGCAGCCTGGGGTTGTCCCGTTCAGGGATGATAACGGATATACCTGGTTCCGCCTGAGGCAGGGAAAGCTTTTCTTTTGACTGCCTCAGGCGGCCCGCACGGGCAGCGAGCCGGCGCAGGGAATAAATCATTATTCCTGCTGAATAGCATATACTGTAAGAGATCCGATGCTTCAGTGACATTGTACTTCCGACAGCACAAATCCCAGTTGCCTGGCATCAGTGCTTTGAGCGGTCTTGTCCGGTGAAAAAAAAGCAGAAACCCTGAACTCCACGACCAGGGTCTGTTCTTTTATTGATTTCAAAGGAATTTTTGCGGTAAAAGACATCAAATCCCGGCTTGAATTTTTTACCTGACTCTGGTGCCTGCCGATTGAAATGATCAATTCATTGCCGTCGGGTAGCGGTCCCGGGGGCAGGATGCCCGTTATCATGACGATAGAGCCTTTCACAGGTCTTGCCAGGATGGCTCTGGACTGCTTTGCAGATGACCATACAAATCCGGTTTCCGGCTCATGCCACCCCTGAATCAGCTGATGGCGGCATATATCCGGCTTGAGGAACGTTCTGAGTACCAAACCGGGTCCGGGCTGATAGGCCTGCTTGTACAGGCAGCTTTGACAGATCTTGTCCCTGCCTGCGGCATAATTGCGGCGGAATTCTTTATAAACGTCGCCATTCCAGATAGCAGCCAGGGCCATTTCATTCAGGTTTCCCATAATCCGGTGATCCTGTACCTCACATGTCACTATATCGCCGTTGGCCAGTACATGGACCGTCTCCCAGGGGTTCTGGTCACAGGTATGGATTCTTGCCCCTGCTGGAAGAAGAGGGGGATATATCATCGGAGTGTCTCCAAGACCGGGTGGATTTTCCAGTTCCTTGCTGGAGACGTTGAGCAGAACCCCAGGATAGCGTGCACCTGTCTGGGCAAGGGTCCGGGACAGGCGCTGACGGAAATTTGACGTCATGCTGCCGGCGATCAGTTCCTGTGAAAAAGATTCCGGTATTTCATCCCGCCGGATAACCGGATGCACATCGATCTGCCGGATCTGATGCTCGAAGGCCAGGGCCGCAACCTGCATAAGCTGGTCAAGGTTGCGCTCCATCGCAACAAAGGCGATGTCTACATCCGGCTCCAACTGGTTCAAATGCAGCCTGGTCCGTATGACCAGGTCCAGATTCCGGCGCAGGGCATCCACTGACCCGTATCCGTAAATTGCCTGGTACAAAGGCTCTTCCATCGCATGGATGGAAACGGTCATTCGATCAAGCCCTTCTTTCACCAGGGCCTGTACAACATCCGGCTGGGCCGAGCTAAGTGCAGTGACCAGCTCTACTCTGGCGCCGGTGGATTTTGCAAGCCTCACGGCTTCGGCCAGTCGCGGATAGTGAATGGATTCGCCTGAATAATTCAGCCTTATGACGGTCGGGTCCTGCATCTGGCAAACAAGTGCTTCATATAGCCCGAAATCCATGTGTTCGCCTTTGCCCCGGATAAATGCGCGTGAACAGAAAACACATCGAAACGGACATCTTGAGGTCAGTTCTATCCAGTATTCGACAGGTACCGGCTGGGCCCGGAGCACTGAAATATCCGGCAGGCTATTCGCTTTTCCGGCACGAGAAAAAAAACGGCGGGTTATGGATCTTAATACAGACATGCATACTCCTCCGGCAAAAGCGGGTGTTCCGACTCCAGTACCTGTCTGTAAAAATCCAGCGCCTGTCTGGCAAATAGCGCGGACCAGGTGTTTTTATGGCTGGATTTACACGGGGACAGGGTGAATTTGAGTCCGCCATCGGGCTCTATGGCCGACATCAGGTGTTTGCAGAGTTCTGAAGCCAGAAAAGGATCAAAGAAGGGATAGCAGCAGCTCAGTCTGAGAAGCTGTGCAATAACATCGCTGCGCCTGGAATCCGCATCCTGGTTTTCCCGTGAGATAGCCTGCCCGGCGAGCTTTGCTATCCATTCCCTGCCGACTGAAAAATTAAGCCCTGATCCGCTTTCGGTCAGCAATGCGCCTTCGACAGCATAACAGACACTGTGGGGGTTATGCCGGTCAAACCGGGATGCATTGAAATCATTGACCAGCCTCACAAGCACCGGTTGCAGTGATTCTTGCCATCCACTTCCCCGTCGGCTTTTAAAAGCGATATGCAAACCAGCAACAGCTTTCAGCTGGTACGGTCCTGAACGGGTTGACCAGCTGTCCGGAGCATCTGGAGGTCTTTCATTCAACCAGTGTACAGGAGTCAGACCGGATTCTTCCGCCAGAAAGCGATCAGCCCAGGCAAACAACTTTTCTGCTCTCCATGGAATTTCGCGCCATAAGCAGGATGCATCGGCTATCCCGCGTAACAGAACAGCCACATCAAAGCTGAAAAGACCCCGATTGCGCCAATCAGACTGGGATAAAGGGCCCTGTCGCAGGTAAAGCCTTGTCGGGGGAGCTATTCGTCCGGACCAGAGAGCCTGCTGGCAGCGTATGATCTGATAAGCCCTGCTGGCGATCAGTTCAATGTTTTCGCCCTGTCTCCACCGGCAGACAAGGTATGACAGGTAATATCCAGATATTTCCGGGTAATGGTAAAGGGGCAGGTTGTCCAGATCAACAGCCCCGGCAATGGCCCCTTGATTAAAAATTCCCGGAAGTTCAAGCCAGGCATCCAATGCTTGAATCCCAGCTGATATCATTTTCGTTTCGCCAGATTTGAGTTTCAACCAGCACTCCCGCATCTTTCATTAGTTCAAAACCCTGCATGACGATATCAGGAGGCTCCTGTTTTGTCAAAAACCCAACGGCACACGGAAAACCATAAATTCCATTGATTTTTTTGGACAAATTTTCTGAAAAAGAATATACATAGAGATATAAATTCCCGGATGAACTTTAGTTGGAGGAAAACGATGAATACCATTGATCAGCATCGTGATTTTATAAAAGATTCACTTCGAAAGACCATTGATTTCCGGAACACTGATCAACACAGGGGGGTGCCGGCACCGCCGATACAGAAACCGGCCCCTCCGGATGCGGAAATTATTTCTTTGCCTGGACCGGGAACGTGGCCGGAAAAGGTAAAGTCAAAGAGCCTTTTTGCGGCTGTTTCCAACCGGAGAAGCCGCAGGCGGTTTTCCAAAGCTGATATATCTCTTGAAGAGCTCGCTTTTTTGCTGTGGGCCACCCAGGGGATTGCCCATGAACAGGGAAAAGGGACGCCGGCGTTACGGACGGTGCCTTCGGCCGGGGCCAGGCACAGCTTTGAAACATATCTTCTGGTGATGAACATAAAAGGGTTGAGAAAAGGGTTGTACCGTTTTCTGCCACTGGACTTTGGTCTGGCCTTTTTATCAGAGACAGAGGAGATGGAAACAAAAGTCTCCCGGGCCTGTTTTGACCAGAAATATGCCGGTTCCGGGGCTGTGACCTTTGTATGGACAACCATCCCTTACCGTATGGAGTGGAGATATTCATTGAGTGCCCACCGGGTGATTCTCATGGATGCCGGTCATGTATGCCAGAATCTGTATCTCGCCTGTGAGGCCGTTGAAGCCGGGACCTGTGCCATTGGTGCCTATGATCAGGAAAAAATGGATGCATTGATCGGTATAGATGGAAAAGAGGAATTTACGGTTTATCTCGCACCTGTGGGAAAGATATGAGATGGAAAAAAAATCAGCCCTGTTATGGCCTGATGTCAGACGTTCTGAATTTATTGAAAGCATTTATGTATTTATCGATATAGAATTGTTTCTGTTTTGATCGGTACTGCATAATATATCTTGGGTGCTCCAGCGGCACTATCTGATCAAAAAAGTGATGCTCTTGATTCAATGTCTGCAGAAATTTTAAGTTTTTGCCCGCACCAAAACTGTAAACAATATCCCGGTCAATTCCAAAACTGATTTGTTTTTTTAAACTTTCAATTATAAATGGTGTGATTAGCTCCTGTAACGCTTTGCTGTCGTAATAATTGAAGTTTACTTCCTTTCCGTTTTTTTTGGATTTAACAAACCCCAGAGGAGATACAGAGTTGATATAAAAGCGGCCGTAAAATTTTTCCACCCCTCCATACTGTTCAATAACATCATACACAAATACCGAAGAGGTCTCATGTGTGGTTACACCGAATGGTTTTATCCCACATTTGTCTTCCAGCCTTTTTGTGTCGGTAAAAGGAATTCCGGTAACTCCGGCACCAAACCGTCCTGGATTAATTCCCAGAATCAGCCTGCGCGGCTCATGATCGTTGTAATATTTTTTATAAAATGTTGACGATATTTCCTGCGCTGCCGTATTTTCTTTAAAAGGATTCATCACCCGGATGTTTTTAGGCAATGCTGCCGTTAAATCCAGGTTTGAATTGAAGTTTATTACTTTCTCGGCAAAGGTCATATTATTGGCAGTATCTGCTTTCCATGCCGAACTGTAAGTATCGATACCTGCCTTTTTTTGATTCGGTAAATTTTCATTCACCCTGCATCCCAGAGGAGAACCTTTGCGAAGAGCTGCAAAGCATTTTAAACACTCCTCACAGGGAATAATTTCATTATCCGCTCCGTTGAGTATTTTTCCCGCAGACTGAGGGTCGCAGATCATCTGCCGGCCAATGGCCACCATGTCGATCTGCTCGTTTTCCACAGCCTGAGCCGCGGCATTGCCTGCGCCAAATTTTCCCACCACGATCACTGGACGTCTGACCTCTTTTTTAAATGCCGCGGTAAAAGCGGTATTGGCTCCAGGTGGTTCTTCTTTGGGCAGAACAGAAGTTCCCGTAAGATATTTTTTGTCTTCAATCTTTTTCCAGCCCCCCTGAGCGATCAGACTCACATCAAAAACATCCACGCCTGCATCTGCCAGTAATTTACCAATGATCAGCGCATCCTCAAAAGTGAGCCCCCCATCAATTTTTTCTACTGCATTGATCCTGAAAAAAATTGGAAAATCAGGGCTCAGGGCTTCACGTATTTTCTTTACTGTTTTGATCGCCACAGCAGCCCGCCCTTTTACGTCGCCGCCATAGATATCATCCCTGCTGTTGGTCAACGGAGATAAAAACTGGCTCAGCAAATACAGGTGGGCGCCATGAATTTCAACCGCGTTAAAACCCGCTTTGGATGCTCTCACAGCAGCAGCGGAAAAATCACTGGTCAGTTGATCGATATCATTGGTGTCCATGATTATCGGCTCAACATCCGGACGGAATGCCACGCCCGAAGGCGAAAAGCCCTGTCGTAGAATTTTACGCGGAAAACAGGCAGGGCCGGCATGGTTTAGCTGGACTACGGCCATCGCCCCTTGTTTCCGGATGGTATTGACAAGGCTTTTCATGCCCGGAATCTGATCGTCATCCCATAATCCAAGGCCATTGGAGGCGGTACGCCCGCCAGGATGAACAGATGTCGATTCCACAATTGTAAGCCCGATATCCCTTGAGCGTTCCCGGTAAAAATGAAGGATATTTTCTGTGACAAGCCCTTCCGGCGATCCATAGTTTGTTGTAATCGGCGGCAGAACAAGCCTGTTTCTAAGCTCCAGGTTTTTTATCCTCACTTTACTGTTGAGCATTGCCTTTTTCCTTACAACTTTTGTACTTCAACAAAGAAAAGGTATCCTTCAAACTCTATGTTTTTCCTGTGGAAGATAATCCTCTCTTACCGGGGAAAAAACCTCGATCGCTACCGAATCCTCCAATACATCAGCCCAATGCCCGGTGTCCCCGGGGATGCACCAGCTGTCGCCCGGCTTTACATCAAACGTCGCGCCCCCGATCGTGAGCTTCAAGGCCCCTTTGACCAGGTATCCGGTCTGTTCATGCGGATGACTGTGCTCCGGCAGCAGGTGTCCCTTTTTCAATACAAATTCGGTGAGCAGTGTATTTTCCCCGTAAACAAGGGTCTTTCTCTCTATTCCATCCACTGCCTGAATGTAATCTTCCCTGCTTTGTTTTTTAAACATGCTTTTCTCCTCTTGAGTATTCAAACAATAACGGTTAACCGGAAACTGCAGTGCTTTCCCGCTCTTTTTATCTCAAATTGCCATTCTTTGAAAAAAATGAATAGCCTGTCCATATCATTAAAAATATGATATCATAACACCTTACAGCGGGAGAACGCAAAGGAAGCGCAACAACAATCAGGTTCCTGCCTAAATTTCAGGATTAATATAGCATGATTTTACCCAAAAAAGTTGATATGGATGTCGTTCAGGCCATTCTGGCCGCCATTCCGGACCCTGTTTTTATTTTTGATGAAACCGGCCGATATGTAGAAATATTAGGCGGTATTGACCGCCAGAAATACAATGACGGACAGCATCTGATCGGCAAGCGGATACACGATGTGATGTCTGCTGAACTGGCGGATAATTTTATCATTCAGATAAACAAAGCCATTGAGGCGGAAGAAGTCATCACTTATACCTACACCCTTTCGGCAAGGGATATTCTGGGGTCTGAAAACCTTGAAGGACCTCTTGGCGAGCAGCGTTTTGAAGCAAGCATATCACCGGTTAACGCCGTAAAAGGCCACCCGCGGATGGCAGTCTGGGCTGCATTTAATATCACCCGGCTGCACCAGGCCATTACAGAAAAAGATGCATTGATATCTGAGCTTAAGAAAGCCACCAGCGAGATCAAAACCCTGAGAGGAATATTGCCCATCTGTTCATACTGTAAAAAAATCAGGGATGACAAAGGGTATTGGACCCAGGTGGAAGCTTATATCCATCAGCATACGGATGCGGAATTCAGTCATGGCATCTGCCAGGAGTGCGCAAATAAATATTACCCGGAGTGGACATCCAGAAGAAAAAAAACAAGTTAATATACCAATCCCTGTATCTTTAAAAAAATTCAGGATGACGACCGCTTCCCGACGGGGAGAAATCATCCGGGAAATTGCAGTGGCCCTGAGAGCAAAGAAAGATATCCTGGTGCTCTATCCTTATTTTTTGTATTTAATATTATTCTGATCCCGATTATTTACAATCTGCCCTATACCTGCTCGGTATACATATTGTGGGATTAATATCTAAGGCTTTATCAAACATTTCTTTTGATTTAGTGCATTCGCCCTGCAGGGCCATGATATAACCGGACAAAGCTTCTTTTTTACCCTGTGAATATTGAGAATCAACCATATTCAGCAACGTCTGAGCCTGTTCGATCATATTATTCTCAATTAACGTCAGAACAGCAGTTGTTTTTTCTTTGTTTTCAGAAATTTTTTCAAGTTTTTCTTCAAATGCTTCAGGATCTTCATTAGATAATTCACTGAACATCTGATGAAGTTCATCTTCTATCAGGATATTGCCGTCAGACAGCAGAAAAGTCCCTCCCCGATATGTATGTGAAACCTCCGCCATCAATGTTCCATCCTCTGCAAAACAGAATATTTCAACCCCATATTCCGGTTTTTCTTTTTGCTTTGTTTGAATATGTTTCAAGCTCGACAATTCCAATGAGTCGTCATCTAAGATTGTCCGTGTCGTGACAGGTTCAAAATATGTTGTTTTACCCTCTCTTCGGATTTTTGTTATTTTTACATGATACTGGGACGCCCCGGGATATTTCTCCCACCTGATAGTGTCTTTTATAGTTGCTTTATCTCTTTCTTTCTCTGGATCGGGCCATAACATCTGAATGTCGGGGTTTATTCTCCCAGCTTTCGCATTGAATTGAGTTTATCCGCCAGTCTCCTTCTGGAAGGTTAACTGTAAAAACACCTTCATCATCCGTAATGATATTCTTTACTCTGTATTTTGAATTTAGGACCATGGCGAGATGAACTCCTCGAGCCGGTTTTTGATGGAATGAAATTTTACCTTTAAGCTGCCCGTCGCCTTTCGGTGGAGCCGGCAGGTTATATGAGTCAGATGGTCCACCACCATAATACAGGTTTTCATAAAAATTGTTGAATGAAAAGCCAGAGGTCTGTACTGTATCGGAAACAGTGCCACTATTGGCATTTTGATTTTCAGGCAAAGAAAAAACAATGCCAACCGCCCCGAAAAGAAAAACACAAGATATCAGCGAAGTTATCACTGCACCGGTTATTCCGGATTTTGTCCATCTCACAATATTGGACGTTACCTTATTTCTGGCATCTAATATGGTAACAATGATACTGACAAGCCATAGGATAAAAATTCCAAATGAGGCCAATTTAGTCAAAAACTTAATAGTATCAATTACAGTCATTCCCATATCACCACTGGCCATAGCCATGTTACGCAAGGAGAATGTAATTATTCCAAATATTAAAACCCAGTTTAAAACCATCAGGCATAAAAACAAAATTGCCTTATCCCACCTGCGATTTAGATAATGCCCACCAATACCGGTAAATATGGAAACAACTATTTTTAGAATCATTCTTTATTCCGATGATTCACAATAATCGGGGTTGCATGTTGATATGCTTCTTCAAAACCAAAGTTCTCCTTAAAAGATTCTATAGCCTGCCTGAGTATTATTTTTCCATATTTGATCAATGCAAGAGCAGTGCCGCAAGGTGCCTTGCCGCCGTTTCAGCGCCGCGGAGATTAATGGAAAAGGGAGACGGTGGCGGTGTCATGGACAATCTCTGCTCAGCCTCGGCTAATTCAGTGCCGGTGCATCCCTCGGTGACTGTGGAGAGGCTATGCGGAGCACATACAAGCAGTTTGTTGAGATGTTCCTGCTGTTCATTGTCCTGCATGTCACGGAGAATGACCAGGGCGGGCAGTGACAGACTGAGCACATCCATGAGACTGTTATAACCTCCATAAATGACGGCGCGCTGTGAGCGCAGCAGAGAATGAAGGTAGCGCTTGCCCGGTGGTTCCACCCTGGAGCCGCGGAGTTGGCTGAAGAGCGCGGTTAATTCGGCGGAGCGGGGGTGGGTTTGATCAAGGTAGATATGCCAATATCGGTTCTGCTCCGCAGACTTTTTCAAGGTGCTGTACAGACAGTTGAGAAATGCCGGGGTCTTCTCGCCAAACCACGGTATTGATATAGTGCCCAGAGACGGATCTTTTTCCACCGGACCGTGTTCAGCAATACGTTCCTTGAGGGCTGAGACATATCCGCATTCTTGGGGCTCACAGCCAAATTGAGACTCGATTTCCTCAAGTTGTGTGTTTCCCAAAATCTGCGAGTCACCGTACCAGAATAGAGAAGTGTAGAATTCCTGAAAAACAGAGGCGGCCAGAGTTGAACTGATTTGTTTGACCTGGCCTACTACGCCGCGTATACCGAGAACCCACTGCACATCATCTTTTTGCTGAGCTTTCAGAGCAGGAAGAAGTTCACGATGCTTGCCCTGAGGAGAGTGATCGGCAAGAACGACGCGAGGGCGATAGGTCGCTACTATCTGCTTAATCTGTTCAGCGCGCAGTTTACCAAGCGCACTGTCCTCAAAATTACTGTTTCCTGGTATGCCTGTGGATCTGCCGTTTTTAATGACGGTTTCGTAGGAGGGAAGCTTTATCCAGTCCAGCGGCGCGGAACCAATAAGTTCCTGACTAATAGTGGAGCCTGTGAGAAAAAGCACCCGCAGCTTGGGATAAAGCCGGCGCAGGGCGATTCCGATGGCGATGGTGCGGCTGACGTGACCAAGGCCTCTACCGTCGTGGGCATAAAGAAGTATATCAAGTCGAGGTATATTTTTTGTCATATGGTGATGCTTTTCTGTTACGCAGTCATTTTTTGGGATTTTCTGTCACGTCTTCTTTGCTCACTTCTGTTTTTCGCACCCACCGGCCAAATCCTGGATTTTTGGCCCCAGTATTAAACACCCTAATCTCGTCAAATAAAAAAATGGTTTGAATTATTCATATTTTACCGTATATTATTTGTAGTGCAATTGTCAATACAATATCAGGAGTTTATTATGACAAAAACAGCAACCATACAAACCCGTGTTGATCCAGTGGTAAAACAAAACGCGCAAATCATATTAAAAAAACTGAATATTTCGATGTCAGAGGCGATTTCAATGTACCTGTCTCAGATAACCTTACATAATGGAATTCCATTTGAAATAAAACTCCCCAATGACCTTACCGACAAAGTGCTAAAGGATTCGGAACAAAGTAAAAACCTTCATAAAGCGGATTCCGTTGATGATTTATTTCTGGAGCTTGATAGTTGAATATCCATTACACAACTCAATTTAAAAAGGATTTCAAAAGGCTCAAGAAACAAAACAAAGACCTTTCAAAACTCAGAACTGCTGTCGAAAAACTATCCTCTGGTAAATTGCTGGAACCAATCTATCGAGACCATCCCCTTTCAGGAAACTGGAAAAACCATCGAGACTGCCACATTGAGCCTGACTGGATTTTAATCTACAGAATAACCGATAGAGACTTATACCTCGAAAGAACCGGATCGCACTCTGATCTATTCAAAAAATAGAAAATCCAAAGCAAAGATGCTATATTCCCATCACCCGCCCCGCTTATTCTCCCATACCATCTGGATGGGCCGTTCTTTTTGATGGCTGACATGCCTGGCCGGTTCTAAAAACACAAACGGTTCGCGTCAATTATCTTGGCCGGTTTTTCCACCGCTTCCCAGCCGTAGCAGATTAGGTAATGTCCCTTTTTTTCTTTGAAATCAATCCTATAATTCTCCTTAGAATGAAATCGAGATTTTAGCCGCAGGGCTAACACAAAAATCTGCGGCTTGTCATTTAATAATATTTTATTGGTTGTCTTCCATTTTCAATCCTTATAATTTTAAATCAAGACCCCGCCGCTCTGCCTTTGCCACCCCGCAGGCGACCAGCTATTGACGTTCCATGCATGCAATTTTTTCAGATAGAGATTTTATACAGACTTCCAGGTCACCCACCCGTTTTCGGAGATTGGAGGAGGGAAATCCTCCATCACGGCCCAGTGTCTTTTTGCATATTTCAATCGCAAAGCACACCGGGGTCAGCCATCATTGCATCTTCCCCGGCAGGAACAAGATCCAGGGTTACATCCGTGCATTTACATTTTGGCAGCAGACAGAACTGGTCTACAATCAGATACTCCTCTCCTTTTATTTTGACCAGGAGTTGGTCACCATACGGCAAAATGCTTGGTTTCCAGGAATTTAAAATCATCATCACCAAGTTGGAACAAAAGCAGGTCTCCAAAAGCCTTTTCTTCAAGCGGCAATTTTTTTTGGGTGACGTCTGTAGTTTTCTCCTGTCCAGATCAATTTTGACACTGTGGCAAAGTTTGGGCAGGTCCCCATGCCAAGGAAAGTTTGACCTATCTGCTAATCAAAACGAAGCAGTGTCGAAAGTTTCTTAAATATTTCTAAAATAACAGATTCAGGAATTTTATCGTAGAATTCAGTATTTCTTACCTTCCAGTCAAGGCTTTTAACCTGATCTGATAAAATTGCACCAGTTACTTTCAGCCCTGACGGAATAATGACTTCAAATGGATAGCCCTTGATTTGATTTGTTATTGGGCAAAATATGGCGAGACCAACTTTAGCGTTGTAAGAACTTGGAGACAATACGATTGCAGGACGTCTCCCAGCTTGTTCATGTCCTGCTTGTGGATTCAAATCTATCCAAACTGCATCTCCCCTTTTTGGAATATAGTTATCCATTTTTACCAGATTTCCTTCCCTACAGGAGCTCCAGTATTAATTTCGTCGTGAAGATTGTCTTCCGATACGCCTGCCAAAAGGTCATCAAGCGAATACTCTTTTTCACCTATTGGAGTAATGATGATTTTTTCTTTATCGATTGATATATCAACCAATTCATCTTGTCTTAAGTTTGCATTTAATGCGAATGATTTTGGTATTCGTAATGCAAGGCTGTTGCCCCATTTTTTAATTTTTGTTTGCATATTTTGCCTCCATTTGGTGTGATGTTCTAATTTATGTATCTACAATGAGTATACATTTGGCCTCCCAAAACTGCAACACCTTTTTAGTTGAAGGTGCCGAACGCTGCGGTCAGTAGCAGCAAGAGCTTCCACTAACCTTTGTGTATGGCAAATTGTATGCTATCGCACCATTTTTCATAGTGGCTCCGCCCTTGCTGTCCCCTGGACTGCAAGGTTATGCGCTCTTATTTCGAATAAACGTAAACTTCGTGTTCATGCCCCATGAATAATACTGATCTTGATCTTCTGGCTCCGATTTTTTGCGCTACCCGTTTGGAGGCGTTATTTTGGGGATGAATCAAGAATATGTATCCCTTCTTTCGCAAGATAGTTTCCCCAAAATTCTTGCATGCATTGGCCGCCTCAGTTGCATAACCATTGTTCCAATGTTCAGGCCTAATTCTAAAAGCGATCTCTGTCTCCACTTTGCCTTCAATTTTCTGATGAAGTAGACCGGCAATGCCTACAAATTCATTTTTCGGTTTTAGCAAGACTTTCCAAAAGCAATGTCCGTATTTCTTGTAATGATCCAAGATTTTGCGGATCATTTGTTTGGTATCACTATAGCTTAGTATTTTCGGAAAGTACCTCATCACCTCTTTATTCCCGGTCAGTTGATATAATAAATCAATGTCATCAATGGTCACTTCCACTATTTTTAGGCGCTGTGTCTCTGAAATTAGGTTCATTTTTCTATGCGCCTCTGGTCTGGGGCATAACTGGTTAATATCACCTGCCGCAAGCGGCACAGAAAACTGAAGTGTAACAGAGGGCGTGTTGAGGGGCAAGGCCGGGAGCGGCAACATGGAGTATCGATATGAGAAGTTAGCCGAATATATCCGGGGCTGGATGAACTATTACGGGATATCGGAATATTACCGTCCCATTCCGGAAATAGATGAATGGCTCAGCCGCCGGTTACGGATGTACTACTGGAAACAGTGGCGGCACACCCGTACAAAAGTTCGTAATCTTCTTAAACTTGGTACTCAATGTCATTAACTTTAGCATAAGGGTTTATAACCATAACTGAAACGTCCGG
>CAYNHL010000037.1:0-28347 GCA_964397015.1 uncultured Desulfobacterales bacterium
ATGGTATTTGCCTATGGCGGCGGAGGGGGCGGCGGCTCTGCCGAAATGGATCCCGGACCCTCTGGCAGCAAGGGAAAAAGCGGGTATGAAGACGAATTTATCGACCCGGAATTCAGGACGCCGAAATGGGTATACGAGGATGAAGAAACGGAAAATACCATTGAGAATACCTGGGGCAGTCATGTCAAGAAAAAACCGGATCACTGGACCGATGATCAGTGGAGAAGTTATGTAAAAAAACGCCAGCGTATTTTTGAGCAGATGAAAAAGGAAGCCCATCAGCAGGAGGGTTCGGAAGATATCAAGACCAAGGCTGCCCAGGGTACGGCTATCCTGGTGACTGCTTCGGGGGCCGTCATTGCAGTGATAGCCGCACCTGCCGTGGCACCGACCGTCGTGGTCATTTCCGTGGCCGGAGACGGTCTGGCTGCCACTGCCGGGAGCCTGGCGGAAGGCAAGGATATTCAGGATGCGGCAAAGGACGGGGGAAAAAAGGCTGTCAGCTCGGCCGTTTTGTCCAAGGTTTCCACCGGGAAAAAGGGGATGGATGCCCTGATTGGATTTCTGGGCAGCCTGGGATATGACAATGTAAGCCTGCCATCCAGTGAGAACTCCTCCTCATATATGAACAACCAGATACCGCCGCCGGATTTCACGACACCCGGCGGTCATGAAATCCGAGAATAAAGGGGGTATTCATCATGTTAAAATTATTTACACGGTATGCAGTGATGTTGACCCTGATTGGACTGACAGGCTGTGTCGGTGCGGTTAACCAGGGCGGACCTTCCGGCGGAGGGCAGCAGGGTGCCGGCCCGGTCATCGAGGTTCCACACAGAAAATTTGTTGATAAAACCAACATCCCGGCCGATGCAGAACTGGTCATGGCCGCGATTATCAATGCAATGCGCGGCGGCGGGGAAATCATTCCCAACGTGGGATTTGACCCTGAGGGTACCCATGGCTTTTTTGATGACCCGTTCACCTTTGACACCTTTGATGTAGAATTTGTGGATGTTAATTATTTCAAGACCGAGCGGCCGCTGGATCGTGTCCGTTATGCATTGCTCGAGGGCGGTTTCTATCTTACCGATCCTATAGGCCGGTCTGCCTACGTGTGGTTCAAGGCCGATTACGCGGTATCCGGACAGGATATTATCATTACCCGCACCGAATATGACATCCTGACGGGATCGCACCCGGAAATCAAGGCGTTTATCCTGCCGAGGGCTGTTTTCGATGCCATTCCGGTATCCGTCAGGAACGACTTTGCCGCCCTGTATCTTCTGGCATCGCAGAACGCGGTCTCCATGACCCCGACAGCTGATGAAAAAATACGTCACGAACAGTATGAACAGCTGTCTTTTATGCAGAGGATGAAGTACGAGTCGGCTTCGGAGCCGGACAGTTACTGCGTTCTTGTCTTCTGCATGGAACGTCTCAATCCCGACAGCCGGTTCGTTGTAACCGTGTCGGGAAGCGAATCCCCGGGCGGTAAAAGTTCTGCAGATGTGCATTATATGAGTGATAAAGCCTGGGTTGTCGCTCTGGCAGCCGGTAAGTTTGCCCTGGATGCATACGACAGTGAGGTGTTTTTCCATGTTGCATTCAATCCAGGCACCGACCCTGACAATGCAGAGCTCGAGCCCATTGCCAGGTTCAGCAGCCTCAAGAATTACCATGCAGACCAGAAGAAAGAACCGGTAAATCCATATCTCGAGGACCTTAAACAGCAGGGAATTGCGCCTGCTGTATCTGGACAGGATACAACGGCCGCTTCGAATGAAGGACCGATTTCAAGCGGGAAGGTCTTTTTGAATCCGGCTGATGTCGATGATGCCAAAATTATCCAGCAGAGACTGGCTGATTTCGGTTATTATACCATGAAGATAGACGGTGCGTTCGGCAAAGGATCCAGGGGCGCGCTCAAGGCCTTTAAAACAGCTGTCGGCCTTGGCCGGGATTCAACCTGGGACATGGATACACAAAAAGCTCTTTTCAAGGGGTCCGGGTTGTAATGTAAACGATTATGGGTCGGGGGACAGGGTTGTTGGAACTGTCCCCCGGCTTTCAAGGAAAAATGGTAGTAAAATTTCAAAAATTCGATAATATTCAAGTTGGATTTTCGCAAAATTTCAAAAACAGGCCACGGCCATCCCAGTTGACATACCATGAGACTTTGGGTGTCATGAATCAGTCACCTGTTTTCAAGGGTGAATGCCGTTCTTTTTTCAATGGCATGGATTCTGCTAAGAACCAGCATGGTTTGTTTTTTTCCAGGAATGAATGTGCCGGTTCGAGCCGGCATTAATGTGAATGATAACAAGGAAAAAGAAAAATGGATCTTAAGGACAAGCTTGCCAGGGGAGAATTTGCCGTTATAGCGGAAATGCAGACCCCCAAGGGAGTAGATATATCAGAGCTGATTACCCATGGCCGTTACCTGAAGTCGAGGGTGGATACCGTGGTCATTCCGGACATGGACAATGGTGTGATGCACATGAGTGCCCTGGCCGGCGCCGCCCTGATACGGCAGCAGGGAATCGAACCCATGATTCATATCTACGGCCGGGACAGGAACCGGATGGCTCTCCAGGGAGACCTTTTAGCCGCCCATGTGCTGGGCATTCACAACCTGCTGGTTGTGCAGGGTGAAACAATGGGAAACGGGGATCATCCCGATGCAAGACCGGTGGACGACCTGTCGGGAAATGATCTGCTGGTTATGGTGGATACCCTCCAGAACGGTGCCGATCTTGCCGGTTTTGATCTCAAGGGCACACCCAGGTTTTTTACCGGCTGCCAGGCGGAGCCTGCTGAAGATGATGCATCTCTTGACAGCGCGTTTGAACAGGTAAAGGAAAAAATCGGTGCAGGTGCCCAGTTTGTCATTGTACCTCCCGTGTTCGATATGGACCAATACATTCCCATCCTTGAAAAATACAGCACATTGAACGTGCCGGTGATTGCCACGGTTTTTCTTATCAAGAACGTGGGCATGGCCCGTTACATTTCAATCAATGATCCCGCCTCCAGGTTGCCTGATTCCTTGATCACCCGTATAAGAAAGGCCAGTGAAAGGGAAGCTGAATGCCTCGCCATTGCCGGTGAAATGATCAGTTCTCTCAGATCACGGGTTAATGGGGTGAAAATATCCGCTTCAGGCTGGGAGGACCGGCTGCCGGCCATACTTGACAGGGCCGGCCTGTAGGAGACCTGTCCTTTGTTTTTCATTCAGCCCGGTACGTAAAAGCCGGGTAATGGACTTTTATAGATAATTTATAGGTTACACATGCAAGAACCCATTCATACACAAAACAGTGATCCCACCGATAAATGCGTACTTGTTATCGGGGGCGGGGTTGCGGGAATTCGTGCTTCGCTGGATCTGGCCGAATCCCGGAGAAACGTCGTACTCATTGATAAATCCTATGCCATTGGCGGCCTGATGACACAGCTTGACCGGACTTTTCCGACCAACAACTGTGATCTTTGTACGGTGTCTCCCTTCTTGTCCCAGATTGCAAGACAGGCGTATCTTGAACTCAAACCCATGACCCGGCTAGAATCGCTGACCGGGAATGCCGGGGATTTTACCGCTGAACTGATTACCGAACCCCGGTATATCGATACAGAAAAATGTACGGCCTGCGGCGAATGTCACAAGCACTTTCCTGATGCTGTGAGATTTACACCCGGGCTTGATCCGCGGGCGCCTACCTGCATGCGTTATCCCCAGGCGACTCCGTATGCATTTTCCATTGATATTGACAAAGTATCCGACCCCGAGGCACTGCGGAATATCTGCCGTGCCGATGCCATTAAACTCGATGACTCCCCCCGCATTACTAAACTGCCGGTGGCTTCAGTGGTGATGAGTGTAGGAGCCGACCTTTTTGATCCCGGCGTGCTGGATCATTTCGGTGGCGGGCAGTTTGACAATGTGGTGACCGGGCTTGAATATGAACGTATCATGTCTGCATCCGGACCCTTTGAGGGGCAGCTTTCAAGGCGATCCGACCATAAGCGGCCGGGCCGCGTAGCATGGATCCAGTGTGTCGGATCACGCGGAATCAACCGGGAGGATGTTCCTTACTGCTCGGGAGTCTGCTGCATGTATGCCCTCAAGGAAGCCATAGTAACCAAGGAGCGGTTTGCACAGGACATCGAGACCACCATTTTTTACATGGACATGCGAACCCATGGAAAAGATTATGAACTTTATTTGAACCGGGCCAGAGATGAATACGGTATCCGCATGATCCGCTGCCGGCCCCATACCATTGTCGAAGATGTGTCTTCAAAAAATTTATCCATTTCTTATGCAGTGGAGGATGATCCGGGTGTCCGGACAGAGGAATTTGACATGGTGGTATTGTCAACCGGTTTCAGAGTGAGCAGTGATACGGTTGATCTGGCAAAGAAGCTTGATATAGAGCTGGATCCCTGCCATTTTGTGAAAACCGGTTATTTCAATTCCGTGGCAGCCTCGCGGCCGGGAATTTATGTCTGCGGCGTGGCACAGAGTCCGAAAGATATTCCTGAAACCATGGCCCAGGCCAGCGCAGCAGCCAGCATGGCCGCTTCCAACCTGCCGCCCCTTCTGGACGAACAGGCTCTTGAAGCAGAAATGCCGCCGGAGCGGGACATATCAGGTGAGGCAGTCAACATCGGGGTGTTTATCTGTGATTGCGGAATGGAAATAGGCGGAGTGATAAATGTGGACGATCTCGTGACTTGGGCTTCCGCTATACCGGATGTATCAGTGGTCCAGGCTGTAGGATACGGCTGCAGCAGCGAGGCCATGTCCATTATTGAATCATCGATTCAGGAAAACCGGTTGAACAGGGTGGTTATCGGCGGATGTTCCCCTAGAACCCATGAAGCCAAATTCCAGGACCTGATGCGCCGGTCCGGCCTGAACAAATACCTGGTGGAGATCGTGAATTTACGGGACCAGAACACCTGGGTCCATGCTGGACAGCCTGATGCCGCACTGAGAAAAGCATTGCGATTGATCGAGGCCGGCATAAACAGTGTGAGACTGAGCCGCCCGCTGGTGGATCACACCCTGCCCATGAGTAAAAACGCCCTGGTGATAGGCGGAGGTGTGACCGGCATGACCGCCGCACTTCAGCTGGCCGGCCAGGGGATCAAGGTTTACCTGGTGGAAAGGGCTCCTGTTCTGGGCGGACTTTCCCGCGCCATCCGAAAAACCATTGAAGGAGATGACGTGGCAGCCTTCCTGGAAACTCTTATAAAGGATGTGACAGACCATGAGAATATCCAGGTGTTGACACGCTCTGTCATCGTCGATCATACAGGCATGCCCGGCCTTTTTAAAACCGGTATCCAGACCGGTGTGCGCATGAATTACATGCAGCTGGATCATGGAGTCACCATTTTTGCCACGGGCGCCCTTGCTAACCGGCCGTCCGTTTTCGGCCTGGGAACTCATGATGCCATTATGACGCAGCTGGATATGGACAACCTGATTGAGGAGGATGTCGAAAAGATAAAGGCCATGAACCACGTGGTAATGATTCAGTGCGCGGGATCACGGGAGGAATCCAACCCCAACTGTTCCAGGATCTGCTGCCAGGCCGCGGTTAAAAACGCCCTGCGCATCAAGACCGTCAACCCGGAAGCGGCTGTCTATATCCTGTACCGGGACATGAGAACATACGGACTTTTTGAGAACTATTACCAGGAAGCCCGGAACCAGGATGTCCATTTCATACGTTATGATCTGGACACGAAACCGGATGTCCGCATTGAAGACGGTGCCGTGACGGTTTCTGTCTTTGACAGGATCATTTCAATGACCATTGAAATTGAAACCGACTGCCTGGTGCTGAGTACAGGACTGATTGCAGATGATGAAACCACCGAGGATTTGTCCATGATGTTTCATCTTCCCAGGACTGTGGATAATTATTTTCTGGAAGATCATGTGAAACTACGTCCGGTGGATATGTCAACCAGGGGAATATTCATTGCCGGGACAGCCCATTCTCCCAAGACCATTGGTGAGAGCATTACGCAGGCCAGGGCTGCTGCCGGAAGGGCCCAGACAATGCTGGCCGGAAAGGAGATAAACCTTGGAGCCACCGTTGCAAAAGTGGATGCGGAGAAATGCGCAGCCTGCCTGGTCTGTGTAAGAGCCTGCCCGTTCAATATCCCGTTGATCAACGAAGACGGTTATTCCTATATTGACCCGGCCCGGTGTCATGGCTGCGGGACCTGTGCAGCCGATTGCCCGGCCAAGGCCATCCAGCTGCTTGAATACGAGGATGACCGGATCATGGCAAAACTGAGCGGATTATTCGGAGGGCTGAACTGATGGAACATTTTGAACCTGAAATAGTGGGATTCTGCTGTCATTACTGCGCGTATACAGCAGCGGATATGGCCGGGAGCAAACGGATATCCTATCCGGCCAATGTCAAGATCATCCGGGTTCCCTGTACGGGAAAAGTCGATGCCATACACCTGATGAAAGCCCTTGAAAAAGGAGCTGACGGTGTTTTTGTGGCCGGGTGCCTTGAAGGGGACTGTCATTTTAAAAACGGCAATACCCGGGCGGCCAGGCGGGTGGCTTATATCAAAACATACCTCGAGGCCCTGGGGTTTGAACCCGGGCGTGTTGCCATGTACAATATGTCAGCCGGGATGGGGGATGTTTTCGCCCGGATTGCGGATGAATTCACACAAGAGATTAAAGCACTGGGACCCAATCCAGTTAACCATATGATTACCGATACCCACAACCAGGCCCAGGGGCCTGTGATTTAATTTTTGGAGACCTGAACTATGATCACAGCAGAACAAAAACCCATATTGGAAATTATCAGCTATATCGAACCGTATAGCCGGATTCTTCTGGTCGGCTGCAATGAATGCGTGACCGTATGCGCGGCCGGTGGCAGAAAGGAAGTCGGCCTGCTTGCATCTGCGCTTCACCTGCACTGCCTCAAACAGGGCAAGTCGATGGAGATCAAGGAAATTACGCTGGAACGGCAATGTGACCCGGAATATGTGGAAGAGCTGGTATCTTCCATTGACGGGGTGGACGCCATTCTTTCCATGGCCTGTGGATGCGGGGTGCAGACCGTTGCGGAACGTTACAGGGAAAAGCCGGTATTCCCCGCCGTAAACACCAAGTTCATGGGAGCGTCAGTATCCCAGGGCATCTGGGCGGAAAGATGCCAGGGGTGCGGGGACTGCCTTCTTGGTATCACCGGCGGCATATGCCCTGTGGCAAGGTGTTCCAAACACTTGCTGAACGGGCCGTGCGGCGGAACATCCAACGGTAAGTGCGAAGTGGGGCAGGATGTTGACTGCGCATGGAAACTGATCTGGGACCGGCTCAAGGCGCTGGGCATGGAAAAAAGATATGAAGAGATAATGGAGGCCAAGGACTGGCGACCGGCGGGCGGAGGGGGCCCAAGAAAAATAGTGAGAGAGGATTTGAAATCATGAAAACTCAAAGCAGGCTGGAAAATATATTGACTCAGGGGCATCTTGCTGTTACTTCTGAATGCGGGCCTCCCCGTGGTGCCCGTCCTGAAAAGGTAAAAGAAAAGGCCGGTCTTTTAAAAGATCACGTTGACGCAGTCAATGTGACGGACAATCAGACCGCCATGGTCCGGATGTCAAGCTGGGCAGCCGGAGTGATTATTAAACAGCTCGGGCTGGACCCCATTCTTCAGATGGTGACACGGGACCGGAACCGCCTGGCCATGCAAAGTGATATCATCGGGGCCTATGCCCTGGGGATCAATACCATGCTGTGCCTGTCAGGGGATCACCCCATGTTCGGGGACCATCCCATGGCCAACGGGGTATATGATCTGGATTCCGTTCAGTTGGTCCAGATGGTTCGGAAAATGAGGGACCAGGGAAAATTTCAGGGTGGTGCGGATATCGATGAGCCTCCCAGGATGTTTGTAGGTGCGGCAGCCAACCCTTTTGCCGATCCGTTCGAGCTCAGGGTCATGCGCCTGGCCAAAAAAGTGAAGGCCGGTGCGGATTTTATCCAGACCCAGTGCGTGTTCAACCTGGACAAGTTTGAAACCTGGATGGACGGAGTGCGTGAGCGGGGACTGGATGAGCAGGTATATATCCTGGCCGGCATTACCCCCATGAAATCGGCTGGAATGGCCCGGTACATGAAAAACAAGGTGCCCGGGATGGATGTTCCGGATGATATTATCAAGCGCCTGGAGGGGGTACCCAAGGCTGAACAGCCCGAAGAAGGCATCAGGATTGCCGTGGAGTCCATTCAGAGACTCAAGGAAGTGAAAGGAGTTCACGGTTTCCACATCATGGCCATTGAGTGGGAGGAAAAGGTTCCCCAGATTGTAGAGGCATCCGGTTTATTTCCCAGGCCCGCTCTGGCGGAATAACTATGGAATTAAAGAAGAAAAGGAGCAGTGATAATGAGTGAAAAACAGCTTGTTTTGGTTGTGGACGATGATCCCGATCTGGTGGAAGCGGTTTCAATGAAACTTGAAGCCCTTGAATACCGGGTTGCCAAAGCATATGACGGTGTCGAGGCCATGGAGAAAATTGCACAGGAAAAACCCGGTCTTGTAATCCTGGACGTGATGATGCCCAGGAAAAACGGATGGGAGGTGTGCGAGGAAATCAAAAATTCCGATGATCTTAAAGATATTACCGTCGTTCTGTTGACAGCGGTCGCCGATTCAGTTAAAACCACCAGCTACACCCATTACAACGGCAAAACCACCCAGGCAGACGATTATATTCCCAAGCCGATTGATCTGGATAAGCTGATGGAAATCGTGAACGACTACTGCAGCTAGGCCGGGCCATTATGGGCAAGAATCCCGATAACCGGGATTTATATGGCGGGAGAGCAATATTGCGTTTCCCGCCATTTGATACTTAAGATTTTGGTGCGTTTATCATGGCAGATCCACTTTGTATAAACGGGATACGGTTGAACCGGAACCTTGTTCAGCTGGATGCCGATGAAAACCACCTGCCGGATGCCGCCAGCAAAAATTTGTTCCAGGCAATGGCCGCCAATAAAATAAATATGGCTGTTACCCTGTATGACAGCCTTGGTGTTCCAGTGTCTTTTTCCGGTGTGGCTACATCGGCGCGTTCGTTTGAAAGGGCGGCGGCAAAAGAGGCGTGGCACTGCCGTCCTGATGTGTGCATGGTTTCCATCTACCCCCATCATTACCGGCTCAGTATTCTTGGCAGGGTTTTGACATGCATGCATGAAGAAGAACTGGATTTCAACTGCATGGTTTCATCCAGTTCAATGCTGACTTTTGTCATTGCGGCCGATCAGTGCGACCGCTTTGTCAGTCTGCTTTTTTCTGTCTTTCAACTTCCATTGAATCACACCCCCTTTGAACAGGAAACCGACCAGGATCAGGTGGCCTTTTTAAAGAAAAGTTATCCCCAGACCCGGGCCAGTTATGTCGAAGACCGTATCAAGACTTACCGGATTCAGCATGAAACCAGCCTGTGTGTCAGCTGTTTTTCAGGTTCCGGGCCATTGGATACAGGCCATAAGATGCTCGATGTCTTAAAGGAACAAGACGACCGGTTTCTTTTTGCGTGTGCCCGGAAAACGGATGAAAACAAGATGGTTCTGTATGTCCTGACCAGGGACAAACCGGGTGATTTTAAGAATCGATGCGTGGATCTGCTGGTGATCCAGGGACCCCATTTCGGCGACCGGTACGGTATTATGAGCCGGACCATGGACTGCCTTTCAGCTCACGGCATCCCGGTTGTCCTGTCCGGGTCCACCGGGGCATGCATTACTGTTACGGTACCCGGGGATATGGGAAATAACGCGATAAAAGCGCTAAAGGATGTTTTCGAAACCCCATGACTAAGGAACTGAACATATCTGCCGAGGAGATGTACTGGCGGCTCAGGGTATTTGACTCCCTTTCATTTCCCAGTGTCATCATTTCCCTTGATAAAACCCTTGTCGGTGCCAACCGGAAATTTTATAAAACTTACAATCTTTCGTTCAAAGAAATTTATGGAAAAAAATGCTTTAACATGTTTTTGTACAAGGACACGCCGTGTAAATCAGAGCAGTGCACCATATCCAAGGTTATCAAAGATAAAAAAAGTCATCATTTCATTTTAAAACGGCATTACCGGTGGGAAGAGAGGGTGTTTTCACCGATTCTTGATGAACAGGGCGATGTGGCCTATATCATAGGCAGCATGCGTGACATTACCCACACCAAGTCCCTGGAAAGCCAGCTGCATGGTGTAAAGGAATTCATGAGCAGGGTGATTTATTCATCTGCAAGCGCCATTGTGGCCGCTGACCGCCAGGGAAACATCAACCTGATGAACACCATGGCCAAGGAGCTGTTTGGTGGAACATTTGAAGGCAGGGGAAAACTCAAGCACACCGAGCAGCTGTATCCTCCCGGCAGGGCAAAGGAGATCATGCAGATGCTCAGGAACGAAAAAATCGGGGGCAAGGGCAAACTGCTGATTCCCAATACCACCATTATGAATACCAGGGGTGAAGAAATTGAAGTCGAAATGTCAGCGGCCATTATTTATGATGAAAAAGGCAATGAAACTGCCACCATGGCCATCTATAACGATTTAAGGGACAAGAGCCAGATTGAAAATGAGCTGAAAATCACCCAGCAGCAGCTGGCGCAGTCTGAAAAAATGGCCTCCCTGGGCCGCCTGGCCGCCGGAGTGGCCCATGAAATCAACAACCCGTTGACCGGTATTCTGTTTTATGCAAGCCTTCTCCATGAACGAACCGATATCGATTCTGCTGTTCATGAGGACCTTGAATGTATTCTCGAGGATGCAAACAGGTGCAAGGAGATTGTCAAGAATCTGCTGGTATACAGCAGGAGTGCCGGATCGAGCATGAATATTGTCCAGCTCAACGATATTGTCCTCCAAAGCCTTCAATTGATACGTGATCAGAAAAAATTCAGGAACATCCGGATCAAGAAAAAGCTGTCGGAAGACATGATGCTCATCAATGCAGATACCAGCAAACTGAACCAGGTGGTGATCAATCTGGTGATGAACGCCCTGGATGCCATGGAAGGCTCCGGGACCATCACGTTGACTACCTACAAGGAGCGGTCGCTTGACAAAGTTTTTCTCGAGATCAAGGATACCGGCCAGGGGATTCCCCATGAACACCTGTCACGGATTTTCGATCCATTTTTTACGACCAAGGAGGTCGGAAAAAGTACCGGGCTCGGGCTGAGTATTGTATACGGGATTCTTGAAGAACACGGGGCCAGGATTTCTGTAAAAAGAACAGGGGCAAAAGGGACGACATTTATCATAGAATTTCCGCTCTACAGACCATCTTCCGGAGGATCACCGTTTTGTGACTCCGACGAAACCTTGAAATATTGATTGAAGACAGGATATGACAAAAAAAAATAATAGCAGGGACTCGATAAAGGCAAGCGTGAAAGACGTATTTTTCAAACCTCGGGTGCTGGTAGTCGATGATGAAACAAGGATCCAGAAGGCTTGTTACCGCCTGTTGACCGACGAGGGATGTGAGGTGGAAATAGCCGATAACGGGATTGACGGGTTGAAGAAAATAGGGGAAAAGCATTTTGACATTATCCTCCTGGATCTTATGATGCCCGGCATGTCCGGCCTGGAAGTACTTAATGATGTCAAGTCCCGTCATCCCGATACAGTGGTTATTATCATTACCGGATACGCCACCCTGGAGCATTCCATCGAAACCATGAAAAAGGGTGCCTTCGATTTTCTGTCCAAGCCCTTTACTCCACAGGAACTCAGGGTGGTCGTGAGCAAGGCCATTGAATTTTTAAGAACCCTTCAGGACATTGCCACTGAAAAATCAAGGATGCGGGTTATGATCAATACCCTTAACAACGGGGTGTTGACGACGGACAACCAGAAAAAAGTGGCCCTGGCCAATCCCGCGTTTTTAAAAATGGTCAACTGCAGGCAGTCCACCGTAATCGGACGTCATGTATCCGGGATTATCAATGATGAAAGGGTCCTGGAGATGATTGACCAGGCCATTAATCAACCCGAGGATACTTTTGCCGAGATTACCGAGGAAATTTCCATGTCCTTTGACCAGGAAGTAAAGGTGATCGGTGTGAGGTGCATCCCGTTTCGGGACAGATTGAACCGGAACCTTGGATCTGTGACCGTTTTTCATGATATTACCGCGTTGAAGCGTATAGACCAGATGAAGTCTGAATTTGTGTCCATGGTTGCCCATGAGATAAAGAGCCCGTTGAATTCAATTTTGATGCAGTTGTCAGTGGTGCTGGACGGGCTTGCCGGCGACCTGACAGAGAAGCAGACCGAAATCATAGGGCGCAGCTGTGACCGGATCAAATCCTTGACTGCCCTTGCCGGGGAGCTGCTGGACCTGTCCAAGATAGAGTCCGGGCTGATCAACCAGGAGCGGGAGGAGCTGGATCTAGTGGACCTTGTCAGCGGCCAGGTGGCATGCTACGAGGCACAGGCACAAAAAAAATCGCTTCACCTGCTGCTGGAAAATGCAGACGGACCTGTCCTGATGATGGGAAACCGCCTGAATATAGAAGAAGTGGTTTCAAACCTGATATCCAATGCCATCCGGTACAGCCCTGAAGGAGGATGTATAACCCTTTCGGTCGAAAAAAAGAGTGACTGTGCCCTGTTGACGGTATCTGATACCGGATACGGCATACCGTCATCTGAAATCCCGAGGATTTTTGACAGGTTTTTCAGGGTGAAAAATGAAAAAACACGGTATATCAACGGGACAGGGCTTGGTTTGACCATTGTCAAAAAGATAGTGGAGGCCCATCACGGCACCATTGAAGTGGAGAGTGAAGAGGGGAAGGGAACCTGCTTTTCCGTTTATTTTCCTAAAATTGAATATAAAATATAATGAAGTTCCGCACCGCAGTGTGCGGCATAAACATATAAAGGGAAACCATACATACCATGGGTGACAACGAGGCATCCGAGTACAAACTGGCCATAAGAGGCCTGAAACAGACTGATTATTCGCATATCAGGCGAATAATGGATGTTGTGTACGCAGGCATGGGTGGTGCCTGGACTGTTGAGGAATTTTCAGGTCTGATAGGGCAGTTTCCTGAAGGCCAGATATGTATTGAAGACAAGGGAAAGGTAATCGCTGCGGCACTGGCTGTCGTTGTAAACGCCGAAGACTTTGAGAAGAACCGGCATACCTATGAAGACGTGGTGACCGGCGGAAAAATGACAAGCCATGATCCGGATGGCAACGCCCTTTACGGCGTGGATGTTTTTGTGGATCCGGACTACCGGGGCCTGAGACTGGGCAGGCGGTTGTATGATGCAAGAAAGCAGTTGTGCGAGACCCTCAATCTCAAGAGCATTATTTTCGGGGGTAGAATTCCGGGTTACGGCAAGTATGCTAAAGACATGACACCTGCTGAATATATCCAGAAGGTAAAGGCCAATGAAATTTATGACCCGGTGCTGACGTTTCAGCTGTCAAACGATTTTCATATCAAGAAAATACTTAAAAACTATATGCCTGAAGATACCCAGTCCGATGCCTATGGCGTGCTGATGGAATGGAACAACATCTATTATGAAAAAAAACAGGTACTGTTCGGCGGCCGCAAGTCATATCCCCGTGTCGGTATTGTCCAGTGGCAGATGCGCCCTTTTACCAGGCTCGAAGAGTTTCTTCAACAGGCGGATTTTTTTGTGGATGCCATGGCCGGATACAATTCCGATCTGATAGTGTTCCCTGAATTCCTGAATGCCCCGTTGATGACAAATTTCAACCAGGAAAACCCGGCAGACGCAATGAGATCTTTATCCGAATACTCCGAAGATATCCGCGCCGCCTTTGTCAATATGGCTATTTCTTACAACATCAATATCGTGGCCGGAAGCCTGCCGGTTTTGACTGGTGACGAGCTTTACAACGTATCCTTTCTGTGCCGCAGGGACGGCACCTGGGAGAGCCAGGAAAAGCTGCACATTACGCCTGATGAGGCCCATTACTGGGGATTCAGGGGGGGTGATAACCTGAGGGTGTTTGATACGGATATCGGGAAGATCGGGGTGCTTATCTGCTATGATGTAGAGTTTCCCGAACTTTCACGAAAACTTGCCGAAAAAGGGATGACACTGTTATGCGTACCCTACTGGACAGATACTAAAAATGCCTATCTCAGGGTAAGGCGCTGTGCCCAGGCCCGGGCCATAGAAAACGAGTGTTATGTTGCCATAGCCGGCAGTGTCGGCAACCTGCCCAAGGTAGAGAACATGGATATCCAGTATTCCCAGTCAGCGGTTTTTACCCCGTCCGATTTTGCCTTTCCTCATGATGCCATTGCCGCTGAGGCAACCCCCAATACGGAAATGACGCTGATGGTGGATCTTGATTTGGACCTGCTGAAGGAATTGAGGCAGAAGGGCAGTGTCCGAAATTTCAAAAGCCGGCGCAGCGATTTGTATGAGGTGATATGGAAGCCGGATAATCAGCCGCAGTGACAAAGGATTCACAATAAGGAGACATCTATGCTTCAACCGCTTTTCATAAAGGCTACAACGCTTTGTGACGCCTGGTTTCAAGCGCTTTACCAGTGCATTGAAAAAGGAAGGGAATTTATCATCAACCGCGGATCTTTTGAGGGCCAGAAGCGGCTGGAATTTGATTTCATGACCATCCATATCACACATCCGGCTACAGTGCCGCTGTTGCCGAAGGTGAATCCGGCTCTCGGGTTTCCGGATCCGGTATCTGATGACTACCTGGATGATTACCTGCCGTATCTCATGACCGGAGAGGAAAAAGAGGGAGAGTCCTACACATACGGGCAGAGGATTTGCCGTTGTACACTTCCGTTTTCACCGTCGGCTTACAGGGAAATGACCCATATTTTGATCCAGGAAAAAGATGTCTGGGAAAATCGTGATATTGTCATTCAGGATATGGATGCTGTTTTTTTGAACCAGATGGAAATGATGATCTGGACCTATAAAAAAAGGGGGCATCGAAACAACCAGATGATTCTCCAGGTAGGATCCCCTTCTGACATGGTGCTCCAGGATCCCCCTTGCCTTAGACATATCGACACACGTATCCAGGACGGTAAACTGCATTTTTTCCCATATTTCAGGTCCTGGGACCTTTATGGCGGATTTCCGGCAAACCTGGCTGCCATTGAAATGATGAAACAGTATTGCGCCGCGCAGATCGGGGTTGAAAACGGTGAAATTATCGCTGCTTCCAAGGGTCTGCATATCTATGATTATGTATTTGAAATTGCAGAGGCCATACGGGGGAGGACAATGGAGGAATTTCGAGCAGAATCCGGGGAATAGTTCAACAAGGCACGCAGTGCAGTTTTGCATATTAAAAATGCAGTATTGCAATCATGCGGCTGGTTTTTCTCATTCCATTACAGTGGTTAATCCTTAAGATTACGCCTGGATGCCAATACTGAAGGCACTTTAGCAAATCAATGGAATCGGGGCCTTGTTCTGGTATGGATCTTGCGCTGCTATCAGCAGTATATGCAATATTGATTTAGTGGATTGTAACGATCAGAAAGGAAGCAGCCGATGAAAGACAATGGCAGTAAAGGTGTGGGAATAAAAGATAAAATGCCTGGACAGGACCCTGATGCACAGGCCAGAGAATCACTGTCCAGGATCAAAAAAAAATTTATCGTGATGAGCGGAAAAGGTGGAGTAGGTAAAACCAGTGTGTCCGTGAATATTGCAATTGCCCTGGCCAGGGCGGGCATGAAGGTCGGGTTGATGGACGTGGATATACACGGGCCGGATATCCCGAGGATGCTCGGTCTCGATGGGATGCTCACTGCAGGGGCGAATCATAAAATGATGCCTGTCAATTATTCTGATAATTTATCCACCGTTTCCATGGAATCGCTTATGCACAACAAGGATGAAGCGGTTATATGGCGGGGGCCGGTCAAGCATACCGCCATCCGCCAGTTCATCGGTGAGGTGGAATGGGGGGATCTGGATTACCTGATTATAGATGCCCCGCCCGGGACCGGTGACGAACCCTTGACCGTGGCGCAGCTGATACCCGATGCAAAGGCTATTATCGTGACCACCCCACAGGAAGTGGCTCTGGCTGATATAAGGAAATCCATCAGTTTCTGCCGTAACGTGAAAATGGAAATTTACGGTATTATTGAAAACATGAGCGGATTCACATGCCCCCATTGCAATGCCGCAGTGGATATTTTCGGCAGCGGCGGCGGGGAGCGGACAGCGCAGGCCTATGGCATCGAGTTTCTCGGGAGGATTCCGTTTGATCCCGACATGGTGAAATGTTCCGATTCAGGCAAAGCATTCCAGGATGTGCACCGGGAATCCGTCATCACTACTGCATTTGAACAGATAACGGCAAAAATGGGAGTATAGCCCGGAGAAAACGGCATGGCTCAGTATAAAATTCATCCCATTGTCATGGGGACCAAGGTTTTTGATAAAAGCATGATGACCTACCAGTACGGTAATGGCCAGACATATACCATCCCCATTTATTCCTGGTATATCGAGGGCGGAGACCAGAACATTCTGGTGGACACAGGAGAGATGCATCCCATCCAGTCCGAAGAAAGGGAAAAAGCCATAAACGGCCGAATATATACCTTTGAGCAGGGCCTGGACCTGTATGGCCTCACACCGGAAGACATCGACATTGTAATTCATACACACCTGCACAATGATCATTGTGAAAATGACTACAAGTGTGTCAATGCCCGGGTGTATGTCCATGAAAAAGAACTGGAGAGCATTCATGATCCCCACCCGCTGGATTACCGTTACCTCGAGGATTATATCGAGGAGGTGGAGCAGGGAGGACAGCTGGAGATAATGACCGGGGACACAAAGATTCTGCCGGGTATTGAATGCATCCATACTCCGGCCCACACCAGAGGAGGCATGACCGTTCTGATCGATACGACTTCAGGCCGGGCGGCCATAACCGGATTCTGCGTTATCCACGAAAATTTTACTCCTCCTGCCCAGATCCTGGCCATGGAGATGGAGGTAATTCCACCGGGGACCCATGTCAATGCATACGAAGCCTATGACCTGCTGGTGAAGGTAAAGGGGATGGCCGATATCCTCCTTCCGCTGCACGAGCCCGAATTTGCCTCCCGGCCTGTCATCGGATGATCGCTGGTCAAAAAAGAATGGATAAAGGCGTTTTTTCTGTTGATTTAGAGTAATTAACAGGCATGACAGCACCTTTTTTTACCGGGAGGTATAACCTGGATTCACAGATCGGGAGTATGTTATGAAACAGCAATGGCAGTCGGCTTTGGGAATGTTGCCCTGCGGCATCTATGTACTGACCGTAAAAACGGATGATGCCGTTAACGGAATGATCGCATCATGGGTTACCCAGGTGTCTTATGATCCCCCTTTGATTGCGGTTGCGATTCATCCCAACAGGTATTCTCATGACATGATCACGAAGAGCCGGGCGTTCGGGTTGCATGTTATTGACCAGTCACAAAAAGAGTTGCTCAAGCGTTTCAAGGGGCCGGATCCGGCTGAAAAATTTTTGGGGATGGACTGGAAACCCGGTAAAACAGGAGTACCCATATTAAAAGACTGTCTTGCCTGGATTGAACTCAAGGTGACCGAGCAGCTCGAGCCGGGAAACCATACACTGTTTATAGCCAGGGTTATGGATGCCGGTGTGTGTTCAGGCGGCAGGCCTCTTACCACAATGGATTATGACGGCATGTATGTAGGAAAAGATTAAGGTTCGCAGCCGTCACTCTATCCGGCTGCCAGTTCAGACAGCGGAGTCTGCCACATATTTCCCATACTGATTCCCTGGCACACCTGAACGTTGCCAAAGGCATCCACATGAACCCGGGAAGGTGATTCGAGGTCTTCATACGGGCATGTGGTCATTTCTTCCCAGGGTCTGAGCTCAAGTCCCCGGGTCAGTTTTTCCGCTGCCCGGCCCCGGAACATTACAGAGTTTCTGTCTGCCGGCCTGGTTTCACTGTCCCGCGATTTTTCCGGATCTTCAACAGGCAAAGCATCGATACAGATTAAAGATGTTTCCATGTCCAGTTTTCTGGCAGCGGCATGGGCAATGGTGACAAGGCCTGTCTTGAATCCATGGTTGCCGGCGCGCCGGATACTTTCTTCCAAAAGAGGAAAAAACAAAAAAGGTTCACCGCCTTCAAAAAAGATCCATTCAATACCCGGGATTTTGCAGGCTTGATCAAGGACCCGGTCCACCTGGGAAATTGTAAACGTCCCCCGGGATACCGGGCTTGAGTGAAGAAAACAATGATCACATTCAAAATTGCAGGTATAAGTCAAGATGAAGTGAAGGCCGGTAAGCATAATTGTTCTCCTGATCGAGTAATTGATAAGGCCGTCCGCCTGACGCAGAAGACGAATCCTGATACAAGTCTTTTTGCCATCAGTTAAGACCATATCCGCATATTTGTCAAGGTATGCACCGTTGAAAAAGACGGAAAAAATATCATACGAATTGTGTTGACCAAAACCACAGAAAAGTATAAGAGCATTAGGCATAAATAATAAAAATACCAGGAGAAACAATGGACTTTCATTGCCAGAGCAATAATCCGGTTTCAGCCGGAGCCCACATAATTCAAAAGGCCCAGAGCGTTAAATTGAAACCGGGTTTATTATATGAAGCCGTGATTGACCTGTCCTCGGAAGGACTGGTCACCGCCAACTGCATAAATCTTGCCGCCGGTATTCTTCTTGACGATCTGGGACTACCGGATTATTTTTTCGAGACCATCACCAAGGAATCTCTTAAACATATTCTGGCTTCCATTTCAAAAAGTATAAAGTTCCAGGACGGTAAAGTGGTTTTGAGTTCATGGGTTGCTGACATTGATTTTGATCTGACCCAGGGCAGCCAGGTGCAGCGTGTCCGGATTGCTACAAGGGAAACCAGGGACAGCATGGAAAGTGTGCTGGATAAACAGCTGGCCGGACATCGCCGCGAATACTATTACAACCCCGAAAGCCAGTATTATACTTATGTTTTCAGGCCTGAATTCATCAATGACTACACAAAAAGCGATTTTACGGATTCTTGTTTCCTGTTCAGCCTGGACAAAGACTACACCACAACTCCACGCCTGACTCGGAACCGGTATGAAAAATTCATTGAAAAGATTTCTACTTCCGTTATTCCAATGATCGAAGTCTTTACCCTTTCAGACATAGGTGAAATCCGGTTTATGTTTAAATCGGATTTTGAAAAGCCCCAGCTGCATGTTTTCAGAAAGTTGTTCTCCGATCACGGTCTCACCATTACCAGGGCTTACTGGGAACCTTATTACACGGCATCAGGTGTGCTGTCATCCATCTGTTCCCTTTATGTCCAGGGGGAATTGTCCCGAAAGATGGAGGCGGCTCTTCTGGATGATCTGCGGGCGTACCTGAGTTTTCCTGTCAGCAGGGTTATTGAACTCTACGTGACCGGACAGCTCTCTTTTCATGAAATGCTGTTTGCCGGGAATGCCATAGATTTTACCCATATGTTCATTTTCAAGGAACAGGGCAACCAGACTGACCAGGAGATCATGGACAGCCTGGCCAGCGTGGATCAGCAGGAGGCATTTTCGGAACGGATTCATGAATCCAACAAGTTCACCTATGTATCACGCATAATAATGGAAACCGTCTGCGCCAATCCTGACCTGGTTTCCTTTTTGTTCAAGCTGTTCGACCAGAAATTCAACCCGGCCTTTACCGGATGTCCGAGCGAAGCGGAACTTGAACAAAAACAGGCTGAATTCGAACGAATGCTCGATATCAGGTTCATGGATTTTTCCATTGGAAGGGATATTTTTTCCTTTATGTTCAAATTGATTCCCGCCACCTTTAAAACCAATTTCTACAAACCGGAAAAACGGGCATTTTCCTTCAGGATGGATAACCGGATTTTAGATCCCCTTGTTTTCAAGCAGTATGTGTTCGGTATTTTCTTTGTCAATGGCCATTATGCCTGCGGGACGCATCTGCGGGCCGATGATATCGCCAGGGGCGGACTGCGCCTGATCCGGGTGACATCTGCAAACCATGCCAGGGAGCTGGACAATGCTGTCCTGCTCAATTATGCCCTGGGTCCAAAGGCCCAGCGGCTCAAGCACAAGGATATATGCGAAAGCGGATCAAAGGGGGTGGTCGTACCCCATCCCTTCTATGCATCGTACGGCATGGATGCTTTGTATGATTATACGGAAAGCATCATGGATCTCATGTTACCGGATGAAGCTGTGCGTGATCACTATGGGAAACCTGAAATGGTATTTTTCGGGCCGGATGAGGGCACGGCGCCATTTATGGATGCCGTCGCTTTCAGGGCAAAGGAGCGCGGTTACCAGTACTGGCGGACCATCACAACCGGAAAGAGCTTCGGCATTCCCCACGATACCTATGGAATCCTGGAAAATGATGACCTTTTCGGTTTGCTTACCACCAGGGATGGGAAAACAGAACTCCAGGTCAACGGTGATACCGTGACGGTCACTGCAGACACGGAAGAAATATGGAACCATATCGGGGGTAAAATTCATATCTCCGGCATGACAACCACCAGTGTCATGGGGGCGTTCAGGACACTGATATCCCATTATGGCTGCAGGGAAGAAGAGCTGAACCTGATGATGACCGGCGGACCGGACGGTGACCTGGGGGCTAATGAAATCCAGTGCTATAAGGGAAAGATCTGCCTGATAGTTGACGGGGGATCAATCCTTTTTGATCCGGACGGGCTGGATAAAAAAGAATTGATGAAAATTGCGTTCATGCGGCATACATCCCCACGGGTTAATTCCGCAGGCTACCCGGCTGAAAAGCTTGGGGCCGAAGGGTTCCAGGTGTTTATGAAAAGCAAGGATATTACCCTTCCTGACGGCCGGTTTATCGAGGACGGATCGATTTTCCACAGGACATTCCTGACAGATCCTGCAAACCGCAAGTATGTTGAAAAAGCGAACATTCAGGCGTTCATTCCCTGTGGCGGGTTCAAGGATACCATAAACCATGGCAATGTCCGGCGGTTTGTTTCGTTGTTCAATGAACTGAAGTTTATCGTGGAAGGCGCCAATGTCTTTTTTGATGATGCATCCCGCCGCTATATCGCCGGATCAACCGATATACGGCATGTCAAGGATTCAACCGCCAACAAGGGTGGAGTCTTTTCTTCGGCAGTGGCCGAGGTGCTCACAGGATTTTTACTGGGAGATGCCTATGAAAAAAAGCTTCTGGAAGACAAGGCCACCCGCTGGGAATTGATCCGGGATATCATGAACCTGGTAGACCGGTATGCCAGGGCTGAAACAGGCATGCTGATCAGAATCCATGAAAAAGATCCATTAATGCCGTTTTTTATGCTTTCTGAAATAACAAGCGAGCAGATTTTTGCCTTTCAGGCCATTGTGGCGGACAATATCGATAGCATCCTGTCAGACGAGGATCTTTTGTGGTCCATACTGGAATCTTACATTCCCGACGTACTGGTGAAAAATACCGGCCGGGACACAATTTTGCAGATCATGAATTCAACGGCATTGTCAGCGTACCGGGATGCCATTGTTTCAAAGAAAACTGCCGCACTGGCATTTTATCAGCACGGTCTTGACTGGGAGGATTATGTCGCCCGGGCGCAGGCGGATTTTCCCGGGACCATACAAGCGCTGTTTGACTCAAAGACATCTCAATAGTCTTTGCTGCGGATAATGGTTATGACCAGCCACAGGCCTATAAAGGCGGAAATCAGGTAACCCAGTATGCCAAGTGCCGGAAACCCGAAAATCCATGGCCGGACACCGGTGGTGATAATCATTGAAGATCCGATGATCATGGCTGCCAGGACAATGCCGAGGGTCAGTCGGTTGAAGCTGCTTTCAAGCGTTTTTTGAAAATGGTTTAAATTGCGGTGATCGAACTGGATGGACAGTTTTCCATCGGCCAGTTTTTTTGAAATCACCGAAAAAGTTTCAGGCAGGTGCTGCTGGAGCATCCATATGCTGGACAGGTTTTTGCGCAGCCTTTGTAAAAAGTAGCGGGTTGAATACTGCCGGGAAACCAGCCGGCGGATATGCGGCTCGGCTTCGGAAACTACGTCCAGTTCTGGAAACAGGATACGGGCCGTACCTTCCACTGTAATCAGGGCCTTGATGACAATGGACATGTCAGGCGGCAGGCGCAGGCTATGGGATTTCAAGACCTGGACGAGATCTTCAAGCAGCTGTCCCACCCTGATATCCTTTATCGGCAGTGAGAGGTAGATATCCATTATTTCCATCAGGTCTTTTTCAAGCTGCTGGAATACAACCTCCTTTTGTGATATTGCAATGCTCAATACCATTTGTGCAAGCTTCCTGCTGTCCCTGTCAACTCCGGCCCGTATCATAAACAGAAGGTCATTTTTTTCGTCCGGTGTGAGCCGGCCTACCATTCCCCAGTCCATGAGGCACAGCTGGTTGTCGGATGTGATCACCATATTTCCAGGGTGAGGGTCGGCATGATAGAAGCCATGCTCCAGGATCTGGTTGACGGCAGCCTTCAATCCCGCACCGGCCAGGGCTTTGCGTTGTTCTTCAGGCAGATCTAGGTCCGGTGTTATTTTTGTGCCGCTGATAAAAGCTGTGACCAGTACTCTCGGGGTGGAGTATTCCGGGAATACCTCCGGAATCAGTATTCCTGAACCGGTTTCATTTTTTGATCCGGCAATCTGTGTATACCGGGCTTCCCTTGAAAAATCAATTTCCCTGAGTAATGTCCGGCGGGTTGAGGCTACAATACCGGGCAGGTCATAGACTCTCAACGTCTCGATTTTATCATGGCTTTGCCGGGCCAGTGTCTCCAGGATATTCAGATCGGTTTTGACGACCTGTTCAATTCCAGGCCGCCGGACTTTGACGGCCACGATTGTTCTCCGGCCCGGCAGCACAGCCCTGTGTACCTGGGAAAGAGAGGCAGCTGCCACGGGAGTTGCTTCAAAATCATGGAACAGTTGATCCAGCGGCATGTCAAATTCATTTTCCAGGATCGTTTTGACCTTTTCAAAGGTAACCGGTGCAACCGCATCCTGGAGTTTGGTCAGTTCCCGGGTCAGGGGGACAGGCAGCAAGTCCGGGCGCATGCTCAGGATCTGTCCAAACTTGACAAAAGTGGGTCCGAGTTCTTCAAAGGCATGCCGGATTCGCTGGTAGACATCCATATCCGTATCTGTTTCGGGCGATATCCTGCGAACAAGATCTTTTACCGGCAGATCCAGCCGATGTAGAATGTCGCCGAAACCGTACCTGATAAGAATGACGGCCATGTCTTTGAGCCGGGCGAGATTTGGAAAAGGATTGATTTCCATGAATACCTCTATCTGTCTGAAGCCGGAGCAGGAATTTTGCAGTTGATAAAAAAGTGGATCATGACGGTACCTTGTATTTTAATGTCTTGTCTTTTTTGGGAAAAATCCTGGCGGTGATTTTGGGTGCCAGTTCAAAAAGCAATATGCCGATCATGGCTGAAGAAAGTATGAATACGCCGCATAAAACACGGATGGTATCCGTGGCCAGGCTTGCTATAATCACGGAAAATTCACCGCGCTGAGTGAAGGAAAGCCCGGCTCTCAGGGCAACTTTTTTTGAAAGTCCATATGCCAGCCCCCCATAATAGCCGGTAATGATTTTTGCGATTGTGGACCAGGCTATCAATGTAAAGAGCAGGTATATCATGGGCACACCCTCACCAAAAGTGATGGTGGTGCCGAAATAAAAAAAGAACAGGGGTAAAAACAGGTCCCGGACGGGCAGGACCGCATGTTCAAGGGCTTCTGTCCGCCGTACTTCCGCCAGGATAATGCCGGCCAGGAACGCACCGAGTACTTCGGATAAATCCAGCATCAGGGCAAGGCCGCCGTAGGCCAGCGCAATACCAACCATCATCAGGATGAAAATGTCCTGGCTGATATACCGGTCAACAAAGCTGTCGAGCCTGCGGAAGATAAAATGCCCGATCACTATGGCTCCTGCAATGAGGCAGAGAATTTTACCGATGATCATGGCAAAGGTGAAGGCTGTCAATGCGGTTCCGGCGGTAAGTCCGACAAGAACGGCCACCGCTACCGGTGCCGCGATATCTTCAAATATCAGCAGGGCAAGCAGGAATTCCGATTCCGGGTTGGCCATCCGCTTTGAACTTTCCAGTATTTTTGCGGTAATTGACGAACTGGTGGCATATACCACACCGCCCATTAAAAAGGCTGTAATCCAGTCCAGTCCGAAAAGCAGGCATATGCCCATGGTCAAAAACAGATTGAGCAAAAGGTCCAGTATCCCGGCAGGGGCGACCTTTGAGGCAATGGCTGCCAGGCGGCGGGCCGGAAACTCCATCCCCAGCATGAAAAACAAAAGCACAATGCCGATTTCACCTGCCAGGTAGACTGTATCATTGCCTGAAAAATACCCTCCCAGCACTATTCCCAAAAGGATGTAAAGCACCACACCGGGGATACGGAATTTCATTCCGATAAATCCCACGGCAAAAAGAAGGATTAAAACGCTTCCGGCAACCAGGATAACAGGAAAATAAATCTCTCCCATCAAATATTTTCTCCCTGCTCTTTTCCAAGGGCCATGGCTTCAAACCGTCGGATCTGGTCCCTTTTGCCGGCGGCCATAACTGTATCCCCAGCTTTGAGAACAAAGTCCACGTCAGGGCTGACAGTCATGTCGTCTCCCTGCATGACCGCTATAATGGAAGCACCTGTATGGCTTCGGATACGGGATTGGGATATCTGCTTGTCAACAAAGGGAGATTCAGGGGTGAGCTTGATCCATTCCATTACCAGCTGCTTTTGAAATATCTGCATTTTTTCATCGTCCACCGGCTGGTAGGTTGCTCCGAGAAGCTGTGCTCCAAGTTCCCGTGTTTCATCAGATGTAAGGGACAGAAAATAATCAGCTTCATCTTCATCGGTATCCTGGAAAAAATAAAGATCCCGCTTTCCTGAGTGATGGATAATGACAACGATCTTACTGTTTTCTGCGGTCTGAAATGAAATTTTTTTTCCCACTCCGGGCAGGTCGGCCATTTTTACTTCCACGGTATCACCTCATTGCATCAATTTGGTTTTTATGAAGCTGAATGAATTTAAAATAGTTGAAAAATCCAGTCATGACAAGATGTATTCACAATGTTTTGAGGAAAGACATGAAATATGGCATTAAAATTTTGGCCTGCTTTTGTTATCCAGGCAGCAGAGTTGTCTCAGGGCAATCGCATGTAAGAATTTTGCAGGCGGCGTATTGTTGCCTCTGCCGAATAAAGCGACCGCGGCCATGTTTTCCGTCACTCTGCTGCGCTTACAAACCGCTGCATAGCCCTGACATATAATTAAAAAAATGTTCGGTGATGTCCGGCTGTTTTTATACAAAAAGCGATCTTGACAAGCTGAGATATATTTCCTATATCTCATTATAAATTCTTCTATAGAGAAGATTCAACGAATAATTGTTGAATTTGAACATGTAGAAGAAAAACATAAATATGAGGACCCTATGACAAGGCGAATATTCTTTATTTTGGTTTTGTTGCTGGCTGTTGCATCCTTGGTTCGTGCAGGCACCGTTACTTACACATATGATGCATTCGGACAGGTAATTAACGCACAATACGACATAGGGATGGTATTTTTATATGAATATGACGCCATCGGAAATCGAATTTATGCCGAGGTTGACCTGCCTTCGCAGGATGTGGTGATCAGGGTCCGAAAAGATGACGAAACTGTCCTGGATGGGCTGAATACCTATGCTTTTACCGATGCTGGCCAATACACTGGTATTCACGGTCAGAGCGATGACAACGGAGAAGTCTTTTTTTCCCCACAGAATTTTGATTCCGGGGATTACAAGTTTCGGGTGGATTATTTGAAAGAGCAGTACTGGTCCGATGCGGTAACTATCCCCGGCGTTCAATATCTTGATGTGGTCATCCCCCATGTGAATGCTGCGGTCAATGTCGCAAGAGACGGTATTCCCATGCCAGGTGTCAAGGTATATGTGTTTAACGACGTCAACCAGTATCTTGGGATAAACGGGACGACGGACGAAGAGGGCAATGTTATTTTTGAACTGCCGCAGGATAAATCGTTCAAGTTTAGAGTGGATTACCTGGGCAGCCAGATCTGGTCAAATGATATCTTATTGAATCAGAACATGACTTTAACTGTGGCTATTCCCCACAGGGACGTCTGTATTACGGTTCAGGGCCAGTGTGATTCGGATCAGACATTAAAGGATAATGTGAGAGTTTACCTGTTCACTCCTGCAGACCGGTATCTTGGTGAATACCGGAATACAGACTATCAGGGCATGGCATACTTCAATTTGCCGGGCATGGATTTCAAGGTGCGGGCCGATTACATGAAACAGCAGTACTGGTCCGAGGTATTCAACTGGACCGATCAGATCCTGATCATTGAAGAGGGGATCGCCCGGTTGACCGTGAATTCCATATCCGGGCCGGTGGAAGGGGTAAGGGTTTATGCTTTCACGAATACAGGTTCCTATCTCAGCCTCAATGATATAACGGATGCCGACGGACAGGCTGATTTTATTCTTCCACAGGGGGATTACAGGTTCAGGGCCGATTACATGGGTAGCCAGTATTTCAGTGATACATTAACAGTGATCCCGCATGTGCTGAATCCGGTATTTGTCAGTACCGGAGGTGGGACATTTACCCTGACCCTGGAGCAGAACAATCAGGTCCCCCTGGCCGGTGTGAGCACTTATCTGTTTTCCGGTGCTGGATCCTATTTAGGGAAAAGCGGTAATACCGATGACCAGGGCCGGGTGGATTTTAATCTGGCTGACGGGTCTTATAAAATCCGGGTGGATTACATGGGGTACAATTTCTGGACTGATCCGTTCACATTACCGGATGTGACATCTCTGACCCTGACCATTCCCCACCAGGATGTAGCTGTTGATATAGCCGCAAATTTCAATCAGACTGTTAGCCCTGCTGTTGGTGTAAAAACCTATCTGTTCACTTCTTCCGGTAAATATATGAGCCAATTTCTCACAACGGATGACCAGGGCCGGGTGGTGTATTCACTACCTGAAAGAGAATACCAGGTGAGAGCGGATTACATGAAGCAGCAGTACTGGACCGACCCCTTTTTCTGGGCGGACCGGGAAATCATCATTGAACATGGGCAGGCTGATGTCACTGTCCGGCAGGAGGATACCCCGATCGAACAAGCCCGGGTTTATGTGTTCACGGATACGGATCAGTATCTTAATCTGTCCAGCACCACTGATGCCCAGGGCATGGCCGGCTTTATTTTACCCGCGGGAACGTACAAGTTCAGGGCGGATTTTTTAAATAACCAGTACTGGGCGACAAGCGTGATCCAGGCCCATTCGAACATACCGGTGGATATCAATACCGGTGGAGGTCCGGTTACGGTCCAAATAGAAAGGGAGGATGCCTCTCCAATGTCAGATATTTCGGTATACGCCTTTACCGCTTCTCAATCCTATACTGGAAAGACCTCACAAACCGATAACCAAGGGGCGGCGGCATTCTCCCTGTCAGATGGCGAATACACCTTCAGGGCCGACTACCTCGGGAACCACTACTGGTCTGATGTTTTAACCGTACCGGACAGCTTTACCACTACTTTGACCATTGACCACCAGCCCGTTACCCTGGTGGTCAATGAACGGTATAATTATAATTACACACCTCTGGAAGGGATAAAAATCTATCTGTTCAAAGACAGCCAGTACATGGGCCTGAACAGTACCACTAATAGCAGTGGCCAAGTGTCATTTCTGCTCCCGAACCAGGAATACAGGTTCCGGGCTGATTACCTGAAGTCCAGGTACTGGACTGATCCGATCCAGTGGCAGGATACGGAGCTGGATATCCCAAACGGCAAAGTAATCCTGACCGTCGCCGAAGATGGTACGCCCCTGGAAAACGTTTCTATATACCTGTTCACACCTGATGGAGCCTACCTGAGCCGAACCCGGAAAACCGACAGCCAGGGCCGGTCGGAATTCATCATCCCGGCTAATAATTACAAGTTCAGGATCGATTACGGCGGCGCGCAGCATTGGACAGATCTGATTACAATTGAAGCAGATCAGGAGGTGGCCCATGATATCAATTTATAAGATTTCTCTCGATATATTCTGTCAGTTCATTATTCGCAGCATTTCATTGTTAAAACATGTCTTTTTACCCCTCATCTGTTCTTTGATGATCAGTTCAACAAGTTTCAGTGCAACT
>CAYNHL010000038.1:0-27707 GCA_964397015.1 uncultured Desulfobacterales bacterium
ACAGTGCAGCCCTTGAGGATGCTTTTTGTCCTGCTGGTTTTTACAGGCATGGCGCTTGATTCTTTTGCTCTTGAACCGGATGAGGTGCTGGTCCTGGCCAACCGGAATGCTGCAAAAAGCCATGGACTTGCACAATATTACATGAAACAGCGCAATATTCCTTCAAAAAATTTGCTGCTGGTATGGATCACTGACAGTGAATCATGTTCCAGGCAAGATTATGAAAAAAAAGTAGTGGCTCCGGTCAGGCGTTATCTTGAAAAAGAAGAAAACCGGCAGATTCGGTGTATTGTCAGTATTTTTGGCCTGCCGCTCAAGATCGCAAATCAAATGCAGGGCAATGATGAAAAGCAAACAAATGGACAAAATAAGAATTCTGCTGCTTTTGATTCTGAACTGGCACTTGTAAAAAAGCATGGATATGATTTGAGCGGGTGGGCGGCAAACCCGTATTTTCTCGGCTTTCGAAACAGGTTTTCAGATACTGACCGGTCTGATGTATTGATGGTCAGCCGGCTTTCAGGGCCTGATGAAAAGACTGTAAAGCGAATCATCGATGACAGTATTCTTGCTGAAAAAAAAGGATTGAAGGGCAGGGCTTATTTTGATGCCCGGTGGCCTGACCCGGGGGATAAGGATGTTTCCGGGTATGCGTTTTATGACAGGTCTTTGCACCGGGCCGCAGACTATCTTGAGAGCAATGATGTTGTGCAGGTTGCAAAAGAAGAAACAAGTGAACTGTTTGGGCCCGGCGACTGTCCTGATGCGGCGCTTTACTGCGGATGGTACCGGCTTGCAAATTACCTGGATGCCTTTGACTGGCAGCCTGGATCAGTGGGATATCATATTGCCAGCCAGGAATGTCAATCACTTGAAAGCGGGAATTTCTGGTGCGTTCAGATGCTCAAGGACGGTATTACAGCCACCATTGGTCCGGTGAGCGAGCCCTATGTCCAGGCATTCCCTGTACCTGAAATATTTTTCAAGCATTTGACCGAAGGCTATTTGACTCTTGCCGAGGCTTATATCATCAGCCTTCCTTACCTGTCCTGGCAGATGGTGCTGGTAGGAGATCCCTTGTACAGGGTCAGTATGGAACAGCAATGATTGCTGTCCAAAGAGTATCTGATTCAATTACTTTGTCCGGTCCGCTTCAATTGTCCCGGTCGGTTTTTAAGCTTCTCTCTTTTTAGCCTCGAGTTCCTCCCAGCGGGCGTACAGTTTTTCTATTTGCGCTTCTGTTCTGGAAAGTTTTGAGCAGAAGTCAGCCATTAATTCAGGATCCTTGATGATATCGGGATCCTGAATTTTTTTTTGGAAACCGGCCAGCATATCTTCTTCCTCGAGGATCTTTTCTTCAATATGATCCAGTTCGTATTGATCCTTGAATGAAAATTTTACAGGTTTTGTCTTTTTTTCGGTTGCAGGAGCGGGTTTGCTCTCTTTGTTTCTGGTCGATGGTTTTATGCTTTTTTGAAATTCCAGGATCTGGTCAAAGTTTTTAAAAAACATGGCCCCTTTTTCAAAATCGAGGTAGAGCAGGTTGCAGGTCAGGTTTTCCACCAGGTAGCGGTCATGGGAGACAATCACGATAGCGCCGGGAAACCTTGACAGGCTGTCTTCAAGGACCTCGAGGGACAGGATGTCCAGGTCGTTGGTCGGTTCGTCAAGAAACAGGATGTCGCAGGGGTGGCGCATTAGATTTGCAATCAGTACCCTGGCTTTTTCACCGCCTGATAACTGCCTGACCGGCATGGAGAGCTGGTCCGGCATGAACAGGAAGCGCTTTGCCCAGGTGACGATATGAACCTCGCGGTCCTTGAAATGTACTGCATCGCCTCCCTCGGGATTGAGGGCCTGCCTGAGGGTATCTTCAGGATCGAGCCGTGACCGGTTCTGGTCGAACACTGCTATTTTCAGATTTTCAGCCCATTTGACCGTGCCGGTATCAGGGGGTATTGTTTTTTCGAGAACGCTTAAGAATGTGGATTTCCCGCTGCCGTTTTCTCCTACCACGCCGAGACGGACACCGGGGCTCAAGTCAAAGGAAAGGCCCTTGAACAGCAGCCTGTTGTCAATGGATTTTGACAGGTTCCTGGCCTTGAGCAGTTTTTTGGTCTGCCGTCCTGTCCCGTGAAAATCGATGTCAACAGTATCTGTCCGGCGGTTCTGCTGTTTGACGTCATCGAGTTCCTGTCTGAGTTTTTCAGCCTGCTCAATGCGGTATTTCGCTTTTGTGGTCCTGGCCTTGGCACCCTGGTGCAGCCATTCGTCTTCCCTTCTCATTTTACTGGACAAGGACCCTTCCAGTTTCTGTCTTGCTGCAAGGTATTTTTCCCGCTCTTTGATAAATTCGGTATAACCGCCTTCTATCGAAAAATATCCGTCAGGGTACTGCCGGCCGATTTCCATGACCGTATCGCAGACATTGTCTAAAAAACGCCGGTCATGGCTGACGACCATATAGGAAAACCTGTATGTCTTGAGCAGGTCTTCCAGCCAGATTATTCCGCTGATGTCCAGGTGATTGGTGGGTTCGTCCAGCAGCAGCAGGTCGGGGTTGCCGTTCATTGCCCGCAGGATGGCCAGCCTCTTTTTCCATCCCCCGGACAAGGTTCCCGCCTTGACTTCCGGGTTTTCAAAGTTTCCTTTTCCCATGGAGCGCTGGACAATTCGGTGCCGCTCTTTTTCATCCATTTCCATTGATTCAAGGCCCTGGTAAAGGATCTCCTCTATGCTCATGTCCGGGTCGAGCTTATCTGTCTGGGGCAGGTAGGCACTTCGCATTGTCTTGCCGCAAAGTATCTGCCCGTCATCCGGGGCCTCGATTCGGGCGATTATTTTGAGCAGGGTTGATTTCCCGCTTCCGTTCATCCCGATAACGCCTTTTTTCTCCCCGGGCTTGACTTCCAACGACAGGTCCTGAAAAAGGATATCGTCGCCGTATGATTTGTATATGGACTTGAGGCTTACAAGGGGTGTTGTCATGACATACTGTTTTTATTGTTCAAACTTTTGTGAACTCTTACCATCCTGATGACAAAGGAAATTCCAAGGGCAGTGCTGATAAGGATTACAAGGCTTGCGGCAAAGAATGTCATGATGAAGTTAAACGGGTTTTCAAGGGAATAGGCGCCTATCAGCAGATCGATTCCGAACACGAGGAAAAAACATGACAAAGCCAGCAGCACAAGTTGAAGTATCCACCATAAATATTTCATAATGGCGCACTTTACAGGGTTTGAAGGAAAAAATCAAATTGATTACCAATTCATCATCAAGAGAATAATTGCATTACTCAGAAAATATGATTACATATAAGAAAGGTATAAGCGGGGGAATCATGAAAATTGACGGGAAACAGGAGTTTTACCAATGAAAGTATTGCTGGTGGAAGATGATGTCAAGATCTCTGATTTTATCCAGAAAGGACTTAGTGCATCCGGGTTCTCAATCGATGCGGCCTACACGGGAACAGACGGCCTGGAACTGGCACAGGCACATGAATACGACGTGTTCATAATAGATATCATGCTTCCGGGTATGGACGGAATCTCTCTTATCCAGAAAATAAAGGGCAAAAAAATAAACACGCCCATAATTATTCTTTCCGCAAGAGACCGTGTCGATGACCGGGTAAAGGGCCTGGAGGCGGGAGCGGATGATTACCTGACCAAGCCATTTTCATTTTCAGAGCTTTTGGCAAGGATTCATGCGCTGATCAGGAGGGCATCCAATATCACCGATCCTCTGGTCATGAGGTACGAGGATCTGCGCTTAGATATTGTAAGGCGCGAAGTGCACCGTGGCAATACCCGGATCGACCTTCAACCCCTGGAATTTTCTCTGCTTGAGTACCTTTTGAGAAACAGTGAGCGGGTGGTGTCCAAAACCATGATAATGGAACATGTCTGGAATTATAATTTCGACCCCATGACCAACGTTGTGGAAGCAAGGATATGCAAACTCAGGGATAAAATTGACAAGGACTTCGACCCCAAGCTGATCCACACGGTCAGGGGAGCGGGTTACACATTGAAAAAGGGCACATGATACGCAGGTTTTTCCGCACCATCGCCTTCAGGCTGACCGTCTGGTATGCCGGAATATTTTCGGTTTCCTCCTGTGTGGTGTTTATACTTTTTTATTTTCTTGTCACTCAGGTGATTGTAAACCAGATGGACCGGGAACTTCTGGAAAAATCCGGGATGTTTGCCACCATCATAAAGAGGCAGGGCATGTCCGGTGCCAATAACCTGGCTGTTCTCGAAGCCCAGGCAGCCGGAGAAAAAAAGGTTTTTTTCCGGCTTTTGTATCCCAGCGGAGAGGTGTTTGCCACCTCACACATGGCTTACTGGAACAATATACATATTCACAGAAGCTCACTTGAAACACTTATAGAGACCCGGGAAAACGTGTTTAAAACCCAGGAAGTGGAACTGAGGCATACCGATCACGAAAAATCAAAAGCCAGGGTGCTCTACACGTTTGTCGGCCCCAACGTGATCCTCCAGACAGGCCTTGCCATGGACACCTATGCATCGTTTTTAGGAGCCTACAAGCGCATGTTCGGCCTTGCCATGGGTTTTGTGGTCGTTTTTTCTGCGATCCTGGGCTGGTTCATGTCCAAAAAAGCCTTGTCAGGTGTGGAGACCATAACTACCACGGTAAAGAAGATCACCGGTTCCACTCTGGATGAAAGGGTTTTCGAGTCCGGGAACATGGATGAACTGGATTATCTTGCAAAGACCTTCAACCAGATGCTGGACCGTATACAGTCCCTTGTCAAGAGTATCCAGGAGATGAGTGACAATATCGCCCATGACTTGAAAAGCCCGATCACACGTATCAGGGGATTTGCTGAACTTGCCCTGGTTCATCAGGATACCCTCGAGGAATACCGCGGCATGGCAGCCAATACCATTGAAGAATCAGACCGCCTGCTGGACATGATAAATACCATGCTGGTAATATCGAGGGTTGATGCAGGGCAGGGTGATCTCGTGATGGAACCTCTCGATTTGTCCGGGATGGTCAAAGAAGCCTGTGAGCTTTATCGACCCCTGGCCGAGGAGCGTCAGATCGATTTTTCATGGGATGTTCCAGGGCCTGTTATGGTTTCAGGAGACAGGAAAATGCTGCAGCGGGCATTTTCAAACCTGGTGGACAACGCGTTCAAATACACATGTAAATCAGGCAGGATTTTCGTCCGGGTCAAAACTGACGAAAGCCGGGCCTGTTTGACGGTTGAAGACACAGGTATCGGGATCGATCCCGAAGACATTGAAAAAATATTCATGCGGTTTTACAGGGCCGATGCCTCCAGGTCCGAGCAGGGCGCAGGACTGGGACTGAGCCTTGCAAGAAGCATTGCCCGTGCCCACAGAGGGGATGTCACCGTGACGGCTGTCAAAGGCGGCGGCAGCCTTTTTTCCCTTATATTACCGCATGGTAATACCCGCGTCATTTAAAAATCATTTTCATGTATTATACTATGTTCAAGTTGAGATTTAATAATGAACGGGGTCAGGCTTGTTTTATTGTGTTTTTATCAAAAATTGTTTCGTGTCACCAAAAACGCAATAATGCAGGCCTGACTCCTCTTACAAAGCTAATTATTTAAGGAGATACATCATGAAAACTTTTAAATCCTTGCTGGCTGCGGTATTGATCTGCGGCCTTTTGACAGGGCCTTCGGTGGCTTTTGGTTTTAAATCTTCCTCAAAAATGATTCCTCAAACCTTTAGTGAGCTTGCAAAAAAAGCCAAACCCAGTGTTGTGAATATCCAGACGGAAAAAACAATCAAGGGCGGGGGCAGGGTTTTTGAACATTTTTTCGGCAACCCCTTCGGCAACCGGGACCCGTTTGAAGACTTTTTCGGTCCTTTTTTAAGACAGCAGCCAATGGACCGGAAACAATCCAGCCTGGGCTCGGGTTTTATTATTGATAAAGAAGGTTATATCGTGACCAATAATCACGTGATCGAAGGTGCGGATTCCATAAAGGTCATTTTATCTGACAAGCGGGAATACGAAGCCGAGATCATAGGCACGGATTCAGTGACAGACCTTGCTTTGATCAAGATCAAGGCAGACGATCTTGAACCTTTGACCTTTGGAAGTTCCGAATCCCTGGAGATCGGTTCCTGGGTCATGGCCATCGGCAGCCCGTTCGGACTCGAACAGACTGTAACGGCCGGGATCGTGAGCGCCAAGGGTCGGATACTGGGTGCCGGTCCATATGACGACTTTATCCAGACTGATGCCTCTATCAACCCCGGAAACAGTGGAGGACCCCTCTTGAATCTCGAGGGAGAAGTGATTGGGATCAATACCGCCATTGTCCGGTCCGGCCAGGGAATCGGTTTTGCAATTCCTTCCGACATGGCCCGGGGAATTATCGACCAGCTGATTGAATCAAAGGAAGTCACCCGGGGCTGGATGGGAGTCATGATCCAGGATTTGACCCCTGATCTTGCAGATTACTACGGTGTAAAAGACGAAAACGGTGTTGTGATCGGAAAAGTCTACGAAGGTGATCCGGCTGACAAGGCCGGTATTCAGACAGGTGATGTCATTGTCAGGATCGAGGATCATGCCATAGAGTCTACCAGGGACTTAACAAGAATCATAGCGTCCTATCCTGTTGGAGAACGCGTCACAGTGCAATTGTATCGTGATGGAAAGAAAAAGACCGTCGAGGTAACCCTTGAAAAACGTCCGAATTCCTTTACAGACAGACTGATCCAGGAGGAAGGTTTTGACTGGTTCGGTTTCAGGTTGAAGGAAATGACACCGTCCATTGCCGGTCAGCTGAATATGAGCGCAGGTACCAAAGGGCTAGTGGTAATGGAGGTCAAGCCCGGCAGCAAGGCTGAAGAGGCCGGCATGCGAAAAGGGGACGTAATCATTGAAATCGACCGGCATAAAATCCACACCCTCGATGAGTACACCAAATATCTCGACAGCGTGAGGAAAGGACAGACGGTCCAGATTCTTTTCAAGAGGGGAAACTACAGGGTTTATGCCGTAAATATGGAAAAATGATCAGCTGACCACGGTATGACATAAGTTCGAAAGCCGCCTTTTGAAAATTATTTCAAGGCGGCTTTTTGTTTTCTGGCCAAATGATAAAAACCTTTGATCAGTTCGATCCCGGGAACCCATAAACTTTTCAGTCAGGTCAACTCTGTTTCAATACATTGCGCAGTCTGAGTACTGAACAGTTTGCATTTTTGACGATTTTTTGTGCACAGGTGTTTGAAAAGGCCTCGTTGACTGTCCTGCTGCGGTTATGGTAAACCACGATGAGATCGGCTTCCCAGTTGTCCGCCATTTTCAATATTTCTTCATAATGCTTTCCTACAAGCACTTTATGGGAAACATTGCTCCCTTTGCAGTTTTCCTTGACAAAGGTCTCAAGAGCGCTTTTAAAATGGGCCTTGGCCTCGGCCTTGATTTCATCTGTGACAAAGGAGGCCACAATAGGCATGGAAAAACCGGGCATGACAGAAACGATACGGATCTGAGCTCCGCTCAGGGAAGCCAGCTCCGCTGCGTTTTCATACACTGCCCTGGACGTGTTTGGATAATCGATGTCCACGGGTACCAGTATTTTTTTAAACATAGAGTTCCTCTTTTATTTGAGTTTGACTCTTGAGGCTTCGTCCGGTGTCTGCCGCCGTTTCTGGAGAAAATATATAAAACCCAGCAGGGCCAGGGCCGGAAAAAACATCAGCTGTTTCGGGGGGCGGTCGGCCTCCATCATCACCGTGATGATTTCCTGGTCAAAATCAATCCCCATCCTCTCGGCTTTGCTGCCGAACATCAGGTTGTCAACGATAAGTTTTTCATCTTCTTTTATCACCTCGAACCCGATCTCCCTGAGCCGGTCTTCCCCTGAAGCTTTTTTGCCAACGGGCAGCATCATGGCCTTGGTGTATTCATTGCCGTTAAAATCTTCCCCTTTGACCACGAGACGTATCATTGTATCAGCATGGTGCTTTTCGACGACCTGGACCAGTTCATTGCCGGGACGTTCAATATATGGAGGATAAAACTGGTCCCAGAAAAAACCGGGCCTGAGCAGCGTAAATGTGATCAGCAGCAGGGCAATGGTTTCATAAAAACGGCTTTTTGTCAGCCAGTAACCCTGGGTTGCCGCACCGAAAATCAGCATGGCCGCAACAGCGGACGAAATGACGATGGTCAGGTGGATCCAGTTTTCGATACCGATCATGAGAAGCTCGGTATTGAAGATAAAGAAAAAAGGCAGCACGGCGGTACGTATATCATAGGTAAAACCCTGGATACCGGTACGGATCGGATCCCCCCCCGATATACCCGCGGCTGCAAATGCGGCAAGACCTACCGGCGGCGTGTCGTCTGCCAGTATGCCGAAATAGAATACAAAAAGGTGCACTGCAATCAATGGCACGATAAGCCCATTCATGGCTCCAAGCTCCACGATTACCGGCGCCATGAGGGTAGAGACCACGATATAGTTGGCAGTGGTGGGAAGCCCCATGCCGAGCAGCAGGCTGATTACAGCAGTGAACAGCAGTATCAGCAGCAGGTTGCCGCCTGATATGAACTCCACGAATTCGGTCATGACAAGGCCGATGCCGGTGAGAGTGACCGTGCCTACGACGATACCGGCCGCTGCAGTTGCAACGCCGATGCCGATCATGTTCCTGGCTCCTGTCACCATGCCTGCTATCAGGTTGTCCCATCCCATCCTGAAGCCAAATTCAGGGGCTGATGCCTTACGTATAATTCCTTTCAGCGGGCGCTGGGTCAGTACGATAAAGATAAGTACCACTGTTGCATAGTAGGCAGATAATGAAGGAGACAGCCTTTCGACTGTCAGGCACCACATGAGCACCACAAGGGGCAGAATAAAGTAATACCCGGACTGGGCTGTTTCCCTCAGTTTGGGCAGTACGGTTATTTCATGGGTAAGTTCCAGCTCCGGCACCTGGCAGGCCAGCCAGATCAATGCAAGGTACGCCGCGGCAATCAGCAGGACAACCACGTATATGGTGGCATCACCGGCCACGGTTTTGATCCATCCAAGTCCATAATAGGTCGCTCCTCCAATAAGGATGAGGGTCAGGATGGTTAACACAAATGAGAGCAGTTTTCTTCCAAAGGTCTGGGTTCCGGGACGGTCCATGCCCTTGAGCCCGAGCTTGCAGGATTCCAGGTGTACTATGTAGACAAGGGCTATATAGGAAATAATGGCAGGCAGGAATGCATGCTTGATTACTTCGACGTAGGAAATTCCCACGTACTCCACCATGAGAAAGGCTGCAGCACCCATGACAGGAGGGGTGAGCTGGCCGTTGGTGGATGCGGCAACTTCAACGGCACCGGCTTTTTCAGCCGAAAATCCCACTTTTTTCATCAAGGGGATGGTAAAAGTCCCGGTGGTGACTACGTTGGCAATGGAGGACCCGGATACAAGCCCGGTCATGCCGGAGGAAACCACTGCAGCTTTTGCGGGTCCGCCGCGCATGTGGCCAAGGGCTGCAAACGCGGTGCGGATGAAGTAGTTGCCAGCTCCTGCCGATTCCAGCAGTGAGCCAAAGAGTACAAACATGAAAACCATGCCTGTGGAAACCCCGAGTGCCACCCCGAAAACACCTTCGGTCGACAGCCAGTAGTGTGACATGCCCTTTGAAAGGCTGGCGCCTTTATGGGCGATGACATCCGGCATATGCGAGCCGAAAAAAGTGTAGATCAGGAATACAGATGCAACGACCATGAGCGGAGGCCCCAGGGCCCTGCGGGTGGCTTCGAGCAGCAGGACAAGGCCGACAACACCGATGGCCAGATCCAGGGTGGTGGGGTTGCCGGGTCTCAATGAGAGCTGGTCGTAGAAAATGAACAGATAGGCTGCACAAAAGGATGCCACAAGGGCCACTGCCCAGTCCTGCAAAGGAATGTAATCCCTTGGAGACGACTTGAATGTAGGATAGGCGGTATAGGCCAGAAACATTGCGAACGCCAGGTGAATGGACCTGGCTTCGGTATCGTTCAGTACAAAGATATTTAAAATAAACGGCAGTGGGGATGCATACCAGAGTTGAAACAATGTCCATATCAGGGGGACAAAGAACAGAATTTTTTTTGGAATGGCGCCGGAGGGATTCCTGGCACCGGCTTCAACCTCGGCGATAAAATCCTGCACCTCTTCCGGAGCGGATTGACTGTTTGCATCGGTCATGGTGACAATGCCTCCTAGGGAAAACGAATTGTGCAAAGGGCAAAAAAACAAAAAGACAGGGGTGCGAAACCTGTCTTAAGGTTTCGCACGTCCTTATCTTTTCAGGGTCGCTGGAAAATTACAGCAGGCCTGCTTCCTTGTAATATTTTGCAGCACCGTCATGCAATGGAGCGGAAAGCCCGTCTTTGATCATTTCTTCTTTTTTCAGCACTTCAAATGCCGGGTGAAGTTTCTTGAACTGGTCGAAGTTCTCGAAAACTGCCTTGACCACATGGTAGATTATGTTTTCAGGTACTTTTGCAGAAGAGACAAACGTGGCGCCCACACCAAAGGTTTTGGTGTCTGTATCCGTGCCGCGGTACATACCGCCGGGGATGGTGGCATGCCTGTAATATGCGTTTTCAGCGACCAGTTTGTCAATTGCCGGTCCTTCCACGGGAACGATAATTGAATCGCAGGAAGTGGTGGCTTCCTGGATGGATCCGGCAGGATGGCCAACAGTATAGACGATGGCATCTATTTTATTGTCACAAAGGGCCGCGGACTGCTCTCCGGGTTTGAGCTCGGATGTCAGCTTGAAATCATCCATGGTCCACCCCAGGGCTTTCATGACAACTTCCATGGTCCCGCGCTGTCCGGAGCCCGGGTTTCCAACGTTGACCCGTTTGCCTTTCAGGTCGGCAAAGGTCTTGATTCCGGAATCGGCCCTGGCCACGACGGTAAACGGTTCGGGGTGAACTGAAAAAACAGCGCGCAGGTCCTTGTTGGGTCCTGCATCTGCAAACCCGCTGGTCCCGTGATAGGCATGGTACTGCCAGTCAGACTGTGCGACCGCCATGTCAAGTTCACCTGCAGCAATGGTATTGAGGTTGTAGACAGATCCACCAGTACTCTCGACCGAGCAGCGGATCCCGTGGGTTTTTCTGTCCTTGTTGACCAGGCGGGCAATGGCACCGCCGGTGGGATAGTAGACACCGGTAACTCCGCCGGTCCCTATTGTGACAAAGGTCTGGTCAGCCTGTACAGGTACAGGTGCTGATCCAAAGAAAAGAACCATCCCGAAAAAAGCAGTAATACCAAGTACCAGTAATTTTTTCATCTAAATCCTCCTTGTAAAAATGTTTTTGGTTTCAAATGCGAGGCCGGAAAGCCTTAGCCATTAATTTGGTCATCTTGAATCTATCGCCTTACCTTTTTTTTGTAAACCTATTTTTTCAGGATAATCCTGGCATCCACCACATCGAGTCCCTCTTCATACAGGATAACGGGGTTCAAGTCCATTTCCTGGATCTCGGGATATGATTCAATCAGTTCCGAGCACATGGACAACAGTTTTCGCAAAGCTTTCTTGTCATATCCCCTGTGACCCCTGACGCCGTCCAGTATGACCGAAGACCTGGTATCCTCGATCATTTTTTTGCAGGATGTCTTTGAGACAGGCAGTACCCAGAAAGTCACGTCCTGCATGATTTCCACCATGACGCCGCCAAGGCCGTACATGATAACCGGCCCGAACTGTTCGTCAATTTTGGTGCCGATGATGATCTCAAGGCCTTTTTTTGCCATGGGGGCCACCAGTACACCCCGGATATCGGCTTCAGGGTTATAGGCACCGGCGTTTTTAATTATACGGTCAAAAGCATCTTTGACCTGGGATTTTCCAGAAAGGTTCAGCTCCACACCCCCGGCATCACTCTTGTGCAGAATATCGGGGGAAACGATTTTCAATACTGCGTCACCCTTGATTTCTGCGGCGATCTCCACGGCCTGTTCAGCTGTTTTTGCCAGTCCTCCAACAGACGTAGGCGCCCCGTGGAGCTTGATGAGTTTCTTGGCTTCGTGTTCCAAAAGCACATTGCGGCCTTCGTCAAAAGCGGCTCTTATAATGGAGTTACCTTCCTGCCTGGCCTTTTCCCTCCAGTTGAATACGAAATTCGTCTTGGCATGGTAGGTTTTCAGGTAGGCGCCGTAGGTGCAAAGGCATGCCATGCTCTTGCAGGCGATATCAAGGGAATCATGAACCGGTATGTCATAATGGCGAAGAAGATCAAGTGCATGGGAATCATAGGCACTGTACAAAGAGTGGACAAAAATGGGTTTTTTGCGTTTTTTTCCCATGGCTCCCAGGCGGTGTGCAGCCTGTTCTTCGCCGATGGCCAGGCTTTTTTCGAACCGGATGCCGTAACCGCCGAAGAGCCCCACGATCAACAGGCCCCCCACGGCAGGATCATTGAGGATAATCTTGGCGCAGTCGGCAAATATGCTGGGATCTGCGTCAGTTCCGCCTGCCACGTCCACCGGGTTTACGACAGACGCGGCCTCGGGCAGGATTCTTTTGAGGTTTTCCTGTGTTTTTGCTGACAGTTCCGAAAGCTGGATGCCGTAATCCGACAACAGGTCAGCCGCAATGGTGGCGTGTCCCCCGCCGTCGGCCAGCACGGCGATGGCATTGTTTTTCACCGGCGGCTGGCTTGACAGGGTTTCGGCCACTGGAAACAGTTCATCTGAATTTTCTATTACAATGATACCGGCCCTTTCATAGGCAGCCTTGGCAACCTGTCCCATACCGGCAAGGGACCCGGTATGGGATCCTGCCGATTTCCTGCCCTTGGCCGACCGGCCGCTTTTGAGCAGGATGATGGGTTTTTCGATGCTTGTCTTGTAGGCTTCCTGGAGAAATTCCCTTCCCTGGCTCATACCTTCCACATACATGAGGATGGCCCTGGTGTCAGGATCGTTTCTGAAAAAGGCCAGGTATTCATGGAACTTGATGTCGGCTTCGTTCCCTACGCCAACGTAGTAGGTAAAGCCTTCATGCTTGCGGATAATGGCCTCGGTGATCAGGGTCAGTGCCATGTTGCCGCTCTGGCATAGAAGGGCGATATTTCCCTGGGGAACATCCTGGATTCCCACAAGGTTCATATGGGTTTTCAAGTTGATCATGCCCGAGGTGTTCGGGCCGATGAGCCGGACATGGTTCACACGGGCGGCTTCCACCATTTCCTGTTCCAGGATACGTCCTTTTTCCCCGAGTTCGCGGAACCCTCCTGCAATGATGACAGCGCCTGCCACACCCTTGGCACCGCAGTTTTCCAGTATTTTCGGGATGGTCCTGGCCGGGGTGGTTATCAGGGCCAGGTCGACGGAATCTGGAATATCCGTGATGTCCTTGTAGCAGCGCAGGCCCAGGATACTGTCCTCTTTAGGGTTGACCGGGTATATTTCGCCTTCGAATCCGTCTGCCAGAAGGGTTTTGATGGCCTGGTACCCCCGCTTGGTCTTGTTACGGGATGCACCGATGATGGCAACCGATTTTGCGTTCAATACATTTTCAAGCATGGGACATGTCCTTTATTTTTTTCGTTGGGCGAACTGGTCAAGGGATGTCTCCCGTTCCTTGGTGGAGACGCAGGCCAGGCAGGCTTCTATTTCATAATCCATCAGGGCCTCGAGGCTGATTTCTCCTGCAGCCATGCCAAGTCCCTTTTTGATGAGCTTGAGGGAGAAGGCAGAGTTGGCACAGATTTTTTCAGCCATGGCAAAGGCCTGGTCCATGAGCTGCTCGAGCGGGACAGCCATGTTCACAAGGCCTATCCGGCAGGCTTCTTCTCCGGTGATGTTTTCAGCGGTGAACAGCAGTTCCTTTGCCTTGCCCGGCCCTACCAGGTCCTGTATCAGCCGGAAGGCCCCGCCGGTCACAGAAGAGGTGACCTTTGCTTCAGGAGATCCGATCAGGGCATTGTCGGCAGCAATTCGGATATCGCATGCCAGTGCCAGTTCGTATCCCGATCCAAGGGCATAGCCGTTGATGGCGGCAATAGTGGGTTTTTCAAACCTGATAATTTTCCTGGAGGCTTCCTGAAGGGACTCTAAGTACTGGCGATAGGCTTCGATGCTGCGACCCTTTGAATCCTTGAGATCCGCGCCGGTGGAAAAGGCCCGGCCCTCGCCTGTGATAACCAGGGCTTTGACATTATCATCCATACCCAGTTTTTCAAGCGCATCCATCATTTCTGTCCAGAGCTGCCGGTTCATTGCATTCAGCACCTTTGGACGGTTCAACCTGATCAGACCGACCTGGTTCTTGACTTCCACCAGAATTGTTTCATACTCCATTTTTAATTTACCTCATTAAAAAATTTTAGATTAGTTATTTTTCTTATGGAATCTTAGGGAAAAGCTCCTTGATATCCTTACTGTTTGACCCGCAGATTCCTCTCTCCGTAATCAGTCCGGTCACCAGGCGGGCAGGGGTGACATCAAATGCATAGTTGCCTGCCGGACTGTCTTGCGGGGTTATCAGTACATCAATTATTTCATCATTGTACTGTCCCTGGACATACTTGATTTCATTTTCATCTCGAAGTTCAATCGGGATTTCGGCGATACCGTCTGACAGGGACCAGTCAATGGTTGAAGAGGGCAGTGCCACGTAAAAAGGGATGTCGTTGTCTTTTGCGGCAAGGGCTTTGAGGTATGTGCCGATTTTATTGGCAACGTCCCCGGTGCCGGTTGTGCGGTCAGTTCCCACGATCACGATATCCACCATGCCGTGCTGCATCAGATGGCCGCCGGCATTGTCCGTGATCACGGTATGCTTTATGCCGTGACGTCCGAGTTCCCATGCCGTCAGGCGTGCCCCCTGGTTCAAAGGCCTTGTTTCATCGACCCATACATGAATGTCCACGCCACTGTCAAAAGCCTTGTACATGGGAGCTGTGGCAGTACCCCATTCAATGCAGGCCAGCCACCCGGCGTTGCAGTGGGTTAGAATATTGACAGGGCCGCCCTTTTTTTTCCGGCTGATGTCATGGATCAGGACGGCTCCGAATTCTCCGATTTTGCTGCAGTTATCTGCTTCAGCCTGCTGGATTTCCATGGCAGCCTGCCTGGCTGTTGCCAGGCGGTCGGCGGGAGTCCTGGATTCCAGGATTTTTTCAAGACAGCGGTCCACGGCCCATGAAAGGTTGACGGCAGTAGGGCGGGCCTCTTTAAGCAGCCGGCACTGGGTTTTCAGGATTTGGTCGTTCATTGCCGAATCACCGGCATTTTTTACGATGATATAAACCCCCCATGCAGCGGTAGCGCCGATCAAGGGAGCACCCCGCACCAGCATGTCCCTGATGGCAAAAATGGTGTCTTCAGGGGTCGCAAGCCTTGTTGTGACAAGCTTGTGGGGAAGGAGGCGCTGGTCGATTATCTGAACGGTATCCAGAGCTTCATCATACCAGATGGGGGTGAGGGGAGAGGGAAAATTTGTCATATAATCGGTCCTTATCCGGTGTTATGGTCTTGATTCACCGGCTCAATTGTGCTACCCGGTTAAAGTCCTTTTTTTAAAAAACAGTGTTATCAAAACAATCAGGAGATGACAATGGTTAATGTGGGTATTATCGGAGGATCCGGTCTGGACGATCCCGATATTCTTGACAACGCACGGGAGATGACTGTGAAAACGGATTTCGGTGATCCGTCCTCCCCTTTGAAAATCGGTCAGATCAACGGAGTGGACACGGTTATATTAGCCAGGCACGGTATGTCGCATCAGTACAGCCCGACCCAGGTCAACAACAGGGCAAACATAATGGCCTTGAAGGCTGCCGGGGCGACCCACATAATTGCCACCACGGCCTGCGGCAGCCTGAGGCAGGAAATCGACAGGGGTCACCTTGTGATCCTGGATCAGTTCATCGATTTTACCCGGTTCAGGAAAACCACGTTTCATGAATCTTTTGAAAACGGCCCCATGCATATGGCCATGGCCGAACCCTTTGACGGTAAGCTCAGAACAAGGCTTTTCAGTGCGGCCAGAGAAAGAGGGCTTGACGTTCATGAAAAGGGCTGTGTCGTGACCATCGAGGGACCAAGATTTTCCACGATTGCAGAGTCCAATATGTTCAGAAGCTGGGGTGCGGATGTCATCAACATGTCCACCGCTCCGGAAGCAATGCTTGCCAACGAGGCCGGTATTCCGTATGCCGCTGTCGCCATGTCCACGGACTATGACTGCTGGAAACAGGATGAGGCGCCGGTCACCTGGGAGGAAATCCTCTCGGTGTTCAACCGGAATGCGGACAATGTCAAGCACCTGATTATGGACACCATTGCCACATTGAAAGATATAACTTCTACTTGAATACAGAAACAGGAAAGAAAAATGGATTTAAAAACTACCATCAGAAGCATCCCCGGCTGGCCCATAGAGGGCGTGATATTCAGGGATCTTACCACCCTTATGCAGGATCCGCTGGCTTTCAGGGAATCTTGTGACATTCTCTACCGCCGTTATGCGGATATACAAATTGACAAGATAGTGGCCATAGATGCCAGGGGATTCGTGTTCGGGGCGGTATTGGCTTACAAGCTGGGCGTCGGCCTGGTTCCGGTCCGCAAAAAAGGCAAACTGCCATTCAAAACAATTGAAGAAACCTATACCCTGGAATACGGGGAGGGGGTTCTGCAGATACATGAAGATGCCATTTCTCCAGGAGAAAAGGTGCTCGTGGTAGACGACCTGATTGCCACTGGCGGCACAATCGGCGCGGCCGTAAACCTTGTGAAAAAGATGGGGGGTGAAATCATCGAGTGTGCATTCATTGTCGAACTGCCGGATCTCAATGGCAGGCAGATGATCAAGGGATGCAAAGTTTTTGCCATTATCGAGTTTGAAGGCGAGTGACCCGGTTTTTAAAAGGTTACTGCCGCACCTTGTTGAACCTGGAAAAAGCCCCGGCAAAAATATTTTTCACCCTGTAATGCATATTTATCTCCCGGCTTTCACCAGCCTCGAGTTCAAGGGTGAAAACCAGCCTGCTGCTGGATTCACGGGTATATTTTTCTGAAAACTTGACCGGTTCCCACTCTCCTTCGATGTGTTCAATGATTTCAAGGGTTACCGGAGCGTTCTTGAAATTTTTTATCCGCAGCCGGTCATGGATATTTTCATCATAAACCTGGGGTGCGCCGTCCTTATTGGAAACGATGTTGAGCCTCTTTTGTTCGACCCGGTGCCGGGTGACAGATACATCCCGGCTGTCTGCGATCTTCAGGGCGGCTTTCTCACCGACTGGCGTGAATTCCAGCAGATCTTCTCCCAGAAAAATATGGGTAGTATGCCCGTCTTCCTGGAAGACCCTGGCTTTACCCCCGGAAAGGGGATGATCCCCGAGCCCTGAGGCTTTCGTGTTGGTCATGGTGTAGGTCATTGGAATTCCGGGCGTATAGTCCAGCTTGTCGGGTTCATGGGGCATGGTGGCGGCATCCCAGGTCAGCAGCCGGTTCACCGGAACCTGCAGCTGGTGGAAAAACTTTATTCTCTTGGTCTCCTCGTGACTGACCCGGCCTGAAAATGCCTCACGGCCGGTTATAATGAATGCGGCATTTTCAAAATCCTCTCCTGAAAAATTTCTCAACACAAGGTACGATTCAAGGTTTACAGCGGTTTCTTCCTGGTCTGCCACGGCCTTGTAGGCGATCAGCCGGTCAATACCTGAAAGAAGGTAGCTGATACGAACCTTGGCTTCCATGGCGTCCTGGGAGAACACTTCCCATGTCAGGGCATCCTGGTCCGGCGGAAAGCTGACAGAGATTACCGTGGCACGGTCAGCCGAGGTCAGCAGGGTTATCTGGATACTGTCCGGATCGATATGGACACCCTGCCATGAAAAATCAACCTGGTTTTTACCTTTTTGAAAGGTCAGTACCCGGGTTTCCGTTACCAGGGCTGCGGCAGGGTTGCCCAGGTTGACATGGACGGTATCCTGCATGGGGAGTGCAACCAGGCTGGTCCTCGCTTGAGGGGCACAGGGGATGAGCAGGACCATGAGGCAGACAAGGACTATTGATTTCAGCGGTGCCATCTTCTCTCTCCTTGATAGACAGTCAGTGTGTATTCAATGGTTTGGGTGGTATGGGCCGGCAGGCGGACAATGTATTTTACCGTGTCCATGTCCTGCTTTTCATACGATCCGGGAACAGCAATGTTTTGAATGTCGAAATGGGGTGTTCCGATATTCCGTGTAATCTCCACTGAAGCGGGCAGGGATGAATAATTGTGAACCGTTATGGTATATTGTCTTGTTTCGTCAAAACCGGTAACTGTGTTGTCCTTATCATACATGATCCGTTTTTTACTGTAATCTGTCACACGGGGAATCACCCGGATTTCAAATGCAGGTCCGAGATTCAGTTCGACATTCTCGTCCAGGGGGATATACCGGGCCTGATCCGTTCCGACATATGACAGGCCGCCGGCATCTTCTGCCTTGGCAAAAACCTTTATACCGCCGCCGGGCAGCGGGGTCTGTCCCAGATTGTGGGCTTTGTCGTTCTTGAATTTTATGAACCTGATCACTCCGGGCCCGTATTGATCAGGATCATGCCTGTACAGGTTTTCAACCGGTATGCTTCCGGCTGAAAAAGAGGGCAGCCTTTTGCTCCAGTTGGTGGGAATAGTCTGGGTGCCCTCAATTGTATAAAGGAAAAATTCTGAAAGCCCCTGTTTGACAATTTTTTTCGGTCTTTGAGCAGGTGCCTCGGCCATGGCGGCTTTCATGGGGGAAGGCGGCCGTTCCAGCTGTTCCATGCCAAGATCATATGCCTGCCTGAGCAGGCCGCCGGCATCACCGGTATCCGGCTTTCCGTATGGGTACTGCCTTGATGCAAGTTCTGCTATCCGGTCCAGGATATTGACTTTGCCTACCACCAGGCGGGTCTGCGCGTTTTCATAATTTTCACCTGAATGGTTGGAGACCTTGACAAAACCTTCAAGGGCAGCGGTCTTATAATCCTGCGCAAGGGTCAGGACATAGAACGCCTCCCATGACATGCCTGAAGTGAAATAGGTGATGTCAACCTTTGCAGGGCCGGAGTTTTCACAATTGATTTCCCATATTCCCACATCTTTTGTCCTCGGCGGATAGCTGACCTGGAGAATATCGATATCTCCCTTTTGACCACTGACGGTCAGGTTCAGCGATGTCGGGTCGATCCTGGTGCCGGCCCACGAGAACTGCAGCCGGTTCAGCCCTTTTTTCAGCGTAAGTTCACGCGTGTCCCTGACAAGGGTAAGATCGGCACTGTTATAGATGGTGGTCTGTACCTGGTCACGTTCAGGCAGTGTGACCAGGTCGATTTTTGCAAGGGCGGCCGGGATGTGGAAAATTATGCTTGCCATGAAAAGAATCAAAATAACTGGTGAACAAAGGCGGATCATGTTTTTCTCCTGATGTAAAAAAACATTTGAATGATTTGATACAAAAAGATAGCATATCAGCTGGCAAAAACAAATTAAAAATATATCAGGCCGTTGTAACTTGAGGACAAGACGTGCTCAGTATTTATAAAAGCAATTTCATGGAAAACCTCATGGAGGCACTGGTATCGGTGCTGGCCGATCCACCCGATGATCCAATGGTGCCCGAGTATATCGGTGTGCAGAGCAGGGGTATGCGGCACTGGATCGACACAACACTGGCTGACCGCTTTCTTGTCAGCGCAAATGTCCGGTTCATGTTTTTAAAAGATATTGTCGAGCAGGTACTTGAAACAGCCGATCTGTCCCTGCCTGGTGAAAAACCGTTTTCAGACGCTTCTTTGATGTACGCATTGATGGATATTTTTTCCGGTTCCGAAAATACCCATGCCTGCAGCGAAGTTTTATCATACCTGGGCGACGATCCGGCTGGCATAAAGTGTGTTCAGGTAAGCCGGAACATTGCGGCTCTTTTTGACGATTACCAGGTATACAGGCCCGACATGCTGCTGGAATGGCAGAAACCCGGTTTTGAGTGCCCCCGGCAGATGCCTGCAATGCGCTGGCAGTCCGGGCTGTTTTCCCTGCTTTGTGAAAAGGGGTTTGGCCGGCATATGGGAAACCGGGTAAACGATTTTTTAAACAAACCTTTAAATGCGGATGACCTGTTCTGTCCGAGGTTGTTTCTTTTTGGTATTTCGTCCATGCCGCCGCTTTTCATGACAGTGCTTTCACGCATGGCTCAAGCCGTTGACGTGCATTTGTTCCTTCTGACACCGTCAAAAGAATTTTTCGGTCATATCATGTCCCCGAAAAAACAGGCATTAGTTGAACCTGCAGGGTCTGATCTGTATCTTGAAGCCGGGAATCCCCTCCTTGCAGCAATGGGCAGGCCGGCACAGACGTTTCAGATGCTTATGGAAAATACAGACTATCACGAACCGCTGCCCGACCTGTTCGTCGATCCTCTTGCCGGCGGATCCAATATGCTGCACGTGATCCAGTCTGACATACTCAACCTGGCGGACCGGACCCGTGATCCGGATTATCCTCCGCTGGTGATGCCGGAACCCGATGATACCATAGGCCTCCATGCCTGCCACACGGCATACAGGGAGGCCCAGGTGCTAAAGGATCAGCTGATGGCCATCCTGGACCGGCACCCGGACATGGCCCCGCATGACATCATTGTCATGATGCCTGATATTGAATCCTATTCCCCCTATATTGACGCCGTGTTTTCAGATGAAAACCGTATTCCCTATACCATCAGCGACCGGACACTTGCCGGGGAACATAAACTGACCGAAGCTGTGTTTAAAATGCTCGAACTGCCCCGGGGACGATTCGGGCTGCACCGTGTCCTTGACCTGCTGCTCTATCCTGAGATTGCGGACCGGTTCGATATCTCTCCCGGAGAGGTCGGCATCATAGAAGAAATGTGCATGGCGGCAGGTATCTGCTGGGGTATAAACCCTGAGGACAGGGCACAGGCCGGGATGCCGGCGGATCATGAAAATACCTGGGAGTTCGGACTCGAACGCCTGATGCTTGGCCTGGCAATGCCTGAAAACCCTGAAGGGCTGGTATACGGCATGTCACCCTGCTCCTTTCTTGAGGGCCTTGACGCAGGCCTGCTGGGCCGGTTCGCTTTTTTCTGCGACAAACTGTTTTCAAATCTTTTTCTGTACAAAAAAGCAGCGACACCTTCTCAATGGTGCGACCGCCTCAACCGGCTGCTGTCTGAAATGATCCGGCCGGATATGGACACTGCCGAACCTTACCTGCTGGTGATCCAGTCCCTGGACAGGATTCGCCAGAATGCGCAGCAGGCTTCCTGCAATACCCTGTTAGGAGTTGAAGCCATGGAACAGCTGCTGGAAATGGAATGCTCCCGCCAGGTTTCCACGGCAAGTTTCATGGCAGGGAGGATGACCTTCTGCAATATCATGCCCATGCGCAGTATCCCTTTCAAGGTGGTGGCACTGATGGGAATGAATGAACAACAATTTCCACGGCGCGGCATTAGGGACAGTTTTGACTTGATCCGACAGAACCCCCGGCCCGGTGACAGGGTGGCCCGGGAAGAAGACTTGAACCTGTTTTTAGAAGCTCTTTTGTCGGCACGCCGGTATTTTCTGGTCACCTATACGGGCATGGATGTCAAGGATAACACGCCGTTTTCGCCGTCATCCGCAGTGACGGAACTGATCGATACCATCACTGAAGGGTTTGTGTTTGAAAACGGGGAATTCAAGGTTGTTCACCATCCCCTTCACGCATTTGACCCGCTTTATTACCAGGCAGAACCTTTCCTGGGCCTGTTTTCATATTCAGAGGCCGGCTGCCGTATGGCAAAAAAAACAAGATCTGCAAAAATTTCTCCCCGGCCATTCCTGACCGGCCCCTTGGACAGGGCTTTGGTGGAATCCATAGATATTGAAGACCTTGTGAGATTTTTTAAGGCCCCCTTGTCCTATTTCATGAAAAATAGACTGGATATTGGTTTTGATTCTATAATCGAACCGGCAGTGGACCGTGAACCGGACCGCATTGACGGATTGACGGAATATACTCTCGGGTCTTTTCTCGTGGACCGGATGACAGGTTCATCAGCCAAAGGCGCTGACAATTTTGAAACTGATTTTGAATGGATCCGGGCCATGGGAATTTTACCCCATGGTGAAAAGGGAAGAGTTGAATATCAAAAGATTTACGTTCAGTCCAGAAAAGTGATGGAGCTGGCACTGCCGGTACTGGAAAAAAGCCGCCTTCCACGCCTGGACCTTGCATTTCGCATCGAAGATACCAGGATCACCGGGACCATCCCGCTGGTAAACCGGGAAACTGCTTTCCAGATAACTTATGCACGTTTGACACCCAGGCGGATTCTGGCTGGATGGCTGTATCATCTCCTCTTGAACCTGGCACCCGGCTCGCCTGAAATTCCTGATACCACATGCCTGATAGGGCGCAAACACGATGATGCCGGTGTTGCGGTCCAGATCAGGTTTCCCGGAATAAAAAAAAGTGCTCCGGACATCCTGAAAAACCTTGTGCAGGCATACAGGGACGGGCTTGTTTCTCCATTTGTCTTTTTTCCTGACACAGCCTGGCAGTACGTCACCACCCTGATGAAGACCGCAGATCCTCTTGACAAAGAAAACCGGTACAAGGCATTTAGCGCGGCAGGCAGTAAATGGCGGGATGATTTCCGCCGGACAGGAGAGGGGCTTGACCGTTATGCCCGGGCCTATTTTGCCGGAAGAGACCTGTTTGAAGATATGGATATGCTGCATGATACAGGATTTGCAGACAATGCAATACAGGTTTTCAGCCCTGTTTTGGACAGCATGGAGATCCTGACATGAAAAAACTGGATCCCTTTGCCATTCCTTTGGAACAGGCCTGCCTCATAGAGGCCAGCGCCGGAACAGGCAAGACATTTACAATTACCACCCTTTATATCCGCCTGATAGCGTCAGGATATCCGGTAGACAGTATCCTGGTGGTCACTTTTACCGAGGCTGCGGCAGCGGAGCTCAAACTGCGCATCCGGCAGCGTCTTTCACAGTGCCTGTCAAGCATTGGCCGCCTTGAATCCTCAAAGAGAGTACCTGATGAGGGTGAACTTGCGCAATATCTGTTTCGGGATCATGCAGCCGACCCGGCCAGGTTGCGGCAGTACCTGAAAAAAGCCATGTTCTGTTTTGACCAGGCCACGATCATGACCATCCATTCATTCTGCCTTAGAACGTTGAAGGAACATGCATTTGAAACAAAAATCCCCTTTGACATCGAGCTGGCACCGGAATCCAGTGAGTTTTTTACTCAAGCCGTCCTTGATTTTTTTGCCAGGCGGGTGAATAACCTGCCCCTTGTGTTTTTGAGATTTTTGAAAATCCGGGGATTTTCCGCGGATTACCTGCAGCAGTTTTTCAGCCGGGTTGTGACAAGTCCCGGTCTTCCGGTCATTCCTGATGTCAAAGAGTTTCAGGATGTATCCGGCACTTACGGGAAAGTCGTAAAGAAAATCAAAAAGATCCTGGATACCCGTTACAATGAAGTCTTAGAGCATATAGTCATGCATCCCAACCTGGACAAGCGTTCCTACGGGCGCCGTAATGTAGAAAGATGGCTTGACCAGACCCGTGACGCTTTTCATGAAGACACCATGATCCCGGTTTTTGATATGAGCGAGAAAGGCGATCCCCTTTACCGGTTCACCCGCACACGGTTGACAGGCCGCCTGAAAAAAGGACAGTCACTGAACCCCCATGACTTTTTTGACCTGTGTGAGACCCTGCTTGAAAAAACCCTTGTGTTTGAGCAAAATCTGATTGCTCTCAAACACCAGTTCATCGAGGATTACAGGACTGCTCACCTGGCGCAGAAAAACGCTTCAGGGGTATTTTATTTCGATGATCTGATCCAGGATCTTTACGACGGTTTGCACCAGCCGTCTGCCAGAGAACTTATCCCTGCCATCCGCAAACAGTACCGCGCCTGTCTTATCGATGAATTCCAGGACACGGACCTTTTGCAGTACCGGATCTTTTCTGTTCTGTTCGCTATGTCCGGCACCCCGTTTTTCATGATCGGAGACCCCAAGCAGGCAGTCTATGCCTTCAGGGGAGGGGATATATTCGCCTATCTCAAGGCGGCAGGTGATACCCAGAATGCTGTTACCCTGACCTGCAACTACCGGTCCGATCCATTGCTGGTCAAAGGTGTCAACCACCTTTTTACCCGGGTGCCCCATCCATTTGAATTTGAAAAAATTTTATTTTCTCCAGTTCAGACCCCGGCCGGGTCAAAAAACAGGCTTTGCCGGGATAATGTCCCTGTACAGCCATTGCAGATATCATTCGTTGCCAGAAAGGATCACCATTCGGATAAAAACAGGTTTATCACCAAGAAAGAGGCGGGCGAGGTCATTCCTTCCCGGGTTGCGGCCGATATAGCAAATATACTGAATTCAGAATATTTTCTTACCACAGGTGATAACAGCGAGCGCCGGGTACAGCCCGGTGACATGGCAATCCTGGTCCGCAAGAATGCCCATGCACCGCCCATCCAGGCCGCCCTGGCCGCTTTGGATATTCCATGTGTCATTTCCAAAACCGGCTCTGTATTCGATTCTTCAGAGGCCGTTGCGCTTTCAGATATCCTGGCCGCCGTACTGGAGCCGGAAAATTCAGGACGGTTCAGGGCCGCACTTTGCACTGAAGTTTTCGGGTTTACAGGAGACGACCTGGCCTTGATGGATAAGGACACTGAAGCCTTGAACCAGTGGCTCGATTTTTTCAGGCAGTTGAATACGGTATGGAAAAACAGCGGATTCATGTCAATGATGCAGCTTCTTCTCAAGTCTGACAGGACATTGCTGAATCCTGAAAATGCAATGGACATGCGGGCATTGACCAATATCCATCACCTGGTCGAGCTGCTGCACTGCCAGTCTGTTTCCAGTCACCTGCACGGTGTTTTTCTCCTTAACTGGTTCCAGGCACAGATAGCTTCGGCTATACGTGAAACAGAGGCCCATGAGCTCAGGCTGGAAAGTGACAAGAGCGCCGTGGTTATTGTAACGATCCACAAAAGCAAGGGACTTGAATATCCCCTGGTATTTCTGCCATATCTATGGGAAACGGCCTCGCCATCTAAAAAAGATGCCCCGGTTTTTTTCCATGATCCCAAAAATCATGACTGCCTGACACTGGACCTGGGATCTGACCGGATCGATTTTTCCAGGCAGCAGGCCCGGCAGGAAATCCTGTCCGAGGAAACACGGCTGCTTTACGTTGCCCTGACCAGGGCTTCCTCCCTGTGCCGCATTTACTGGGGGGCCTTTGCATCCGCACCGTCGTCGGCCTTGTGGCGGCTGTTACACCAGGGGACCGATGTTTCTGACAATGGTCTTCTTTCTGACCTTTCTGATCTGGCCCGAGGCGTGAGCGACAGTATCGTCATTGACAGGATTACCTCAAAAAGGGCGGCTGGTTCCTTTGCACGGACAAAGAAACCGGACTCTCCCCTGGTCTGCCGGGTTCCAGGGCGTGATTTCGATCCAAGGTGGAAGATCTCCAGTTTTTCGTCATTTATCCGCAGCGCGGCCGGGTTTGAAGCACAATCCCATAAAACGCCGGTTGCCGAATCAGGCAAAGAATCCATACAGCTTGCATCTTTTCCCAAAGGGGCGGGATCGGGTGATTTTTTTCATGCCCTGTTCGAAACCCTGGATTTCAAGGCTGAAGATGAGGCAGTGAGTTTGCAGGTGGAAAGCACCCTGCGGCAGTTCGGATTTCCTTGCACCCGGTGGTCTGATGTGGTCAAAAAATCGGTGGAAGATGTGATCCGGACAAATCTGTCATCAGGGACCGACACCTTCTGCCTGGCCGACATTCCTCATAGTGAACGTCTCAATGAACTGGCATTTTATTTCAAGGTCCGGTCTTTTTCACCGGATGCACTGGTCAATCTGTTCAAAACAGGGATGAAGGATCCTGAAAAAGATCGGTACGCGGAACGGCTGGCTGAACTGCAGATCAAGTCATTCAGCGGGTTTGTAAAGGGATTTGTGGACCTGGTCGTAAGGCACAGGGGAAAGTGGTATATCATGGATTACAAGTCAAACTACCTTGGAGACTGTTACGAAGACTACCATGAAAAAGCCATGGCAAAGGCCATGGCTGAACATCATTATTACCTGCAATACCATTTATATGCTGTTGCCCTGCACCGATACCTGGCTTTGAGGATGCCTTCCTACAGTTTCCAGGATCATTTCGGCGGGGTGTTTTATCTGTTTATCCGGGGGATGTCGCCAAAACTGCCTTGTAGTAACGGTGTTTTTTTTGACAGGCCGGATGAAAAGCTTGTCAGCAGACTTTCTGACCTGTTTTGTTCCCGAACCGGAGCTGTTGAATCCGAACCAGCCTGATTATCATTCAATGCTGTCCCTGTTTTCTGTTGGCTACCAGGACACCGGCAATGACCATCATGGCTGCGATCCCCTGCTTGAGATTGAGTACTTCGTCAAGAAGAAGCCATCCGAGAATAACCGCTGTCACAGGTATAAGGTTGATGAATATCGAAGCACGGGAGGCGCTTGTCCTGCTGATTCCCCAGTTGTAAAGCGCAAAAGCCCCCAGGCTGACAAAAGACCCGAGAAATACCAGCAGCAGGATCAATTTGACATTCCAGGTTTCGTGTCCAAGTGCAAGGACATCCGGCAGGCCTGGAAGAAAAAAGACTATACCTGCCAGAACCTGCATGCCGGTCAATGTCCATGGGCTGTAACGGCTTGTCAGGCGTTTTATGATAATGGTGTTGGCAGCTGCACTGGCCATGGCGCTCAATTCTAGCAGGTTGCCCAGCACCGGGTTGGATGCCGTGGTATTGTCATCCTGGAAATATGTCAGGGCTATCACCCCGAGTATCGAGAGGGTCAGGCCGGTTATGATCCGGCCGGTGATGACTTCAGAGAGGACGAACCAGGCTCCAATGGCGACCATTACGGGCATGCACGCTGAAATGATGCCTGCCTGGGAGGAAGTGGTATAATTAAGGGCATTGGACTCGAATAAAAAGTACAGGCAGGGCTGGAACAGCACGGCAAGAAACAGCAGTTTCCAGTCCCCTTTTTCATAGGTTCTGGGAATCAGCCGATGCCAGAAGGGGATCAGGCATATAAAGGCGGTCAGCAGTCTGCAGAACATGGTGCCCATGGGGGAAAGATCGTTTAAAACAGTGCGCATGGCAGAAAACGAACTGCCCCACAACAGCACCGCTCCAAGCAGGGCCATAACCGGCAGTACATTGGAGAGGTCCGGGGATTTTAAATCTTTGTCAACTGCCATTTTTGTGTCCCTTTGGATCCCTGGCATTTTTTTCAATGGCCTGTTTCAATTTTTTTATCCTGGGCCCGTCTTTTTGCCACATCCGGCAGGAATCCACTAAAAACATGCTGTCCTGGAGTTTTTCCAGTGATTCGGGCAGCAATGACGGCTGCTGCCTTTTCATGGTCAGCCCACCGTGGATAACCTCCTGGGCCATGGTTGTCATCAGGTGGCACAAATGGGTACAGCCGGTATTGCCTCCCATGATCTGGCGGATTTTCCGGGTGAATCCAGGCTTGACCGCGAGGCCGATGGTTTTTTCAAGTGTGTCAAGGGTCTGCCTGCATTCAGGCAGGGGTACCGTGAACATCTGTGCCTGTATATC
>CAYNHL010000039.1:0-26662 GCA_964397015.1 uncultured Desulfobacterales bacterium
AAGATATGAAAAAAATGATTATTGCTACAAGGGGCAAGGTTTTTACCTTGAAAACTCTGGATCGGTTGATTGAATGTACCCGGTTGAAAGAATTTCAGGCAGAACAGCCATAATATGCGCTATTGATCCTGCATCTCCCGGGTTTTCATCAAAGGCATCAGGTCCGGCAAAAGGCGGCCTATCCCTATCCCTTCAACATTCCGGTTGATTATTACCTGTTCTGGCTGTCTTCCCAGGTTATTCCGGCTTTTACCTCATCTATAAGAAACCGTGCCCCCTGGTTGTCTGTCGGATTCAGCCAGAGCATCCGGGTAAAGATCTGTTCAGCCTCTTTAAGACGAACCAGGCGCCACAGGCACAATCCATATCCCTGCATGCAGCGCAGAAACGATCGGTTGGCGATAAAGCCCCATGCCAGCACACCGTTAAAGTTGTCTCCCAGGGACAGTTCACCTATGCGCAGACCGGCCTCATAGTGCTCGATGGCCTTTTTCGGGAAATAATCAAAAACAAAGTTTCCCAGATGCGAATGCGCATCAAGACAGCGCAGGTCTGCCTGGCACAGGTCCATTAATATCTTTCTCGCATCTTCACTCTCTCCGGCACGCTTAAGATCAACAGCCCGGCAGAATGGGTCATCAAAGGGATCACTCCCAGATTCAACGGGTATCACCTGCTCCATCTCAAACATGAAGCCTGCACCTTGCGGTTCGCTCCTTTACCGAAAGGATGACCAGATCAACCGGGTTGCTTAAATCGATGTCATCACTGGTTGCCTTGTGATCCCGCCGGATCGGGGAGACAGCCTGATCCCGGGTGTAAAATGGTTCCAGGCCGAGCCACTTGCGTTAGGCAGCAACTGCCTGTCCGCCTGGGAACGCCATGGGAAACATTACCTCGCTTAAGGCAATCACATGGTCTGAACCATCCTCGCGGCGGCATGTTGCTGTCAATCCCCGGCGTGCATTACCGCTGTACTCAATAGCCGTAATCACAATTGGCTCACCGATTATAAAGCCATCTGCGGGCAGCCTGATATTATCCATCATCAGTTGTCCAAAGGCCCGAAACACATCATCGTCACCAGATGTTTGTGTCAGAATCTGTTTTATTATGATGTCCAGCTTGTCCATATCCATGAGTCCTTACTTAATCCTTTATCCGGGCTTATGGGGGCCATCGAGGCTCCCCACCAAGGCTTTGACGGTTTACAATACCAGGCTCCTGGATGCCATGGAGGCGATGGTGTCCACGGTTACATCAAGTTTGAAATGGGCGCAGATTTCACCAAGCTGCCGGTGGCAGGACAGGCAGGGGGCGGCAAGGTGGCTGACACCTGCTGCGGCAATCTGGTCGGCCTTGGCTTTTCCCGTGCGCATGCGTTTTGGTTTGCTGTTGCTGTCCTGGAGCATGCCGCCTCCGCCTCCGCAGCATATACCGTTTTCCCTGTTCGGGACAAGTTCCACCACTTCTTTGCAGCAAAGGGCCAGCAGTTTTCTGGGGGCATCGTACAATCCGGATTTCCGGGCTATGTTGCAGGGGTCGTGGTAGGCCACGGGAAAGGGGTGGACTGCGGGGTCGAGCTTGATGCTGCCTTTTTCCGCCTGTTCGAGCACAAATTCCGGCATGCTGATCACCCTGAAACCGGGTTTGCGGCCGATCAGTTTTTCGGTCAGTTTTTTCAGTACATGGTATCCGTGTCCGCATTCTGACAGTACCATGGTCTGGATTCCCAGTTTTTCCGCGGGTTCGACCACCATCAGCGCCATCTTTGCTGACGCTTCTTCATCATTGATAAAATATCCCCAGTTGGTTACATCGGTGTGGTGCCGGGACAGGGTCCAGGTTTCTCCTGATGCGTAAAAAAGCCTGGCCATGGCGGTCAGGTGGAGCAGGTTGGTACCCAGCTCCCTGGGGTTGGGAAGGTAAAGGTAATCGGCACCTTCCTGGTCATAGGGAATGGTCGCGCCGGGTACGTCGACCTCGTCTTCGAATTCTTCTGAAAGCCATTCAACGGTTTCCACAAATTCTTCTTTTGTCAGACCGTTGACATCACCGGTTTCAAGCCGGGTGGCCACCCCTTTTTGAATGTCTTCAGGGATCTGGTTCCGGGCATCGGGATGGGACCGGCCTTTTCCAATAATCTGTGACATGGAGATGCCCATGGGACAGTTCTGGGTGCAGCGGTTACAAAACAGGCAGTCCCAAAGTGCCCCGCTTTTTATTATCAGGTCGTCCAGGCCCATGAGGGCGGCACGCATGATCAGGCGCGGCACCGGCCCGCCTTCCTGGTCATACCAGGAACAGGCGGATGTGCAGGCTCCGCATGAAAGGCATTCGATCAGGTTGGCGCCTTTTTCATCCGCATCAAGGTTTGAGAGGATGAAGGAGGTCCTGGCCGGGCTTACAGTATCCATGATTCAGATTCCTTTATGATGTCTTGAGTTGAGCGATAATTTGAGCAAACCTGTGGCCTTCATTGGCGGCCACAGGTTCCCATACGACAGGTTTTTTCCCGGTAATTCCGGGTATCCGGTTGATTTTTGCCGCAATCGTTTTACCTTCGTGGCTTCCCTTGTCCGACTGGCAGTTGCCCTCGTGACACCCGGCAATCAGCACACCGGCCGCTCCACGAAGCAGGCACTTGATGACCAGTCCTGAACTGATCCTGCAGGCACATGGTACACTGATTACCCTGACCTGGTCGTCAAGGGGCATGCTGCCGGCCGCGATGGCTGCAGAGCGCTCACAGGCCAGGATCACCTTGCAGCCGCTGGTGACAGTTGAAAGCATTCCGTCATCGGACCAATTCGTGTTTTCAATAGCCAGGGCGGGGCAGCCCGCCATGCACAGCCCGCAGGAAAAGCAGGCTTCCGGTACGATAAAAGGTCTCAGGCCGTTCTGGAGCCGGATGGCTGAATGTGGACAAATCCTGAGGCAGGTAAGGCATTTTGCGCATTTTTTTTCATTTATGGTCATCGGATTTTTACTGGCATAAACCCGAAACGGGTTCAAAGACAGGAGGCTGGAACCAATCTGGCCCAGTTCCAGGGCCGTATCGGCAGCATCTATATCATCGTGACCGGAACCGGTAAAAAAGATCCCGGACCGCAGCCCCCCGGTGAGGCGGCGGCGTATGTTGGGAGCCTGCAGTCTCCCTTCGGAATCTGCAGGCTCTTTGAGCAGGCCGGCCAGTGCAGTAAAGGACTGTGCCGGTGAGGTATTGTCCGGAATAACCAGCCAGTCGCTTTCCAGTTCGAGAAGGGCTTGTTTTACCGTTGATTCTTTTATACGGTACAAAATTTTTGATCCGCTGGATGTAACCGTTACATCGGACTGTGAGGCAAGGCGCAAAAACAAGACTCCTTTTCTGCGTGCATCATCATACAGGCGCTGGCCTTCAAGGCCGTGAACCAGCACATTTTCCATCAGCACTGTCACTTTACGGCCCCGTGCCGCCAAATCCCCTGCCTGGTTGAGCATGATTCCGGCAGTATTTTTGGATTCCGGTCCCCAGAAATCAAACCAGTACATCACGGACTGTGGAATATCACCGTGACTTTTCGACAGGATGCCTGAGATGTCTGCCGGAGAAAAAACCTTGTCCCTGTCAAGTTCCGGCAAGGCGGCACCGTTATCGGGCAGGGTGTCCGGGGCGGCTATCACCGCATGGGCCTGTAATTTGAAACGGGTTTGACGGGCTTCGTACTCGATGATGAATTCAGGGACACACCCGTTTACGGCATGTATCCTGGATTCGGGAACATAATTGGCAAAGTCTGCAAGGGCAGGGTTTTTGGGACCGCTGTCAAAAATCCAGGGGGTGAATCCCAGGCCGGATACGGTTATGGCAGCCTGGCGGGCTGATTTTCCGTTTCCAAGGATTGCCACAGGTTCGGGTTCAGGCTTGACGCCGTCCGGCAAAAGCTGCCGGACAACCTGGTGTGCACAGGCCTGGGCGTTTGCCATTGTGGTCAGGATATCTTTGGGACCGTTCACGCAGCCCGCGGCCAGGATATCCGTATTGATTCCGGGTTCCGGGGGAACGGCAAATCCCCAGTCATTGGATTCAAGATTCAGGGGTTCCGTCAAGGCCGGCAGGTCCACAGAGGGCTGAATACCCACTGACAGCACTGCCATATCGAAGTGATCCGCAACACGGGTCATGGTAAGGGTATCTTCGCGGATAACAGTCAACTCCGGCGGATTTACATGATCCAGGATTTCACACGGAACCCCCTGGACCAGGCGTACCCGGCTGGACAATGCCTTGAAGGCCGTCCGGGCTTCCTTGCCGATTATCTGGAGATCCATGTAAAACATCGTGATCTCGGCTTGTGGGTACAGATAGAGCAGCTTGTTGATATGCCTCAAAGAAATTTTGCAGCAGACCTGGGAACAAAAGTCCCGTCCCTTTTCCCTGTTCCTGGAACCTACGCACTGCAGAAAAGCAATTTTAGGTGCCGGCCGGTCTTTAAAATACTCAACGATGGTCAGGTCCTTCAAGGCGGCGTTGAGCCGATCCGTTGTGATCACAAAAGGATTTCTTTCAACAGCGGCTCCGAGCAGGCCGTCCGGTGTAAAAGGGGTCATGCCGGTGGCCAGAATGATTTTATCGGCTTTGATGAGCGTTTTTGAGCCTTTTTTGAGATGTACGTGAAAACCACTGCCTGTTTTTTCAATATGCCGGATCTCATTGTCCAGGTGCAGTTTGATGCAGTCAAGAGATAAGGCGTTTTGAACCAGAGCCTGGCTCAGGCAGGCTCCGCAGTTCTGGCAGGTATCGGTTGCCATGCAGGCCCAGAGAGCGGCATGACCGCCGGCAGTTTTTGATTTTTCCACAAGGTGCACGGTGATGCCGTAACGGGCGAGCTGTCTGGCTGCTGTCAGCCCGGCGACACCGGCCCCGATCACGACGACTGTCAGATTGCCGAAAGTTTCACGATAATATGAGTCCATTTTCAATGATGCCTCTGGTTTGGATATGAATGGGTTCCTGGTATTATGCTGCTGGTTTCCAACTTTCCCTGATCATATAATAAAAAGCTTGAAAAAATCAATGCCGACTTTTTTAAGGTGTTGCTCCGAAAACATCAAAAATACCTTGGACATCAAGGATAAGTCCCACCCGGCCATCAGCCAGGATAGCACCGCCGGAGAGACCTTCCACACCCTCCAGGTGGCTGCCAAGGCTTTTGATCACATATTCATCCTTGCCCAAAAGTTCATCAATGAGAAAGGCACGCTTTTCATTATTAGATTCAACCACCACCACAAGGCTTTCGTGGGTCGGTTTTTTCCGGTTCGAGGTGCCGGTCTTGTAAATTTCATTCAACCGGATAACAGGGATCAGTTTTCCCCTGTCCTTGACCATTTCACTTTTCCCTTCCACTGTATAGCATTCATTTTTAGCAGGCTTGAACGCTTTCTGGATGGCCATGGTGGGGATCACATATTTTTCTTCATCCACCCGCACCAGCATGCCGTCAATGATGGCCAAAGTCAGGGGCAGGCTGATTGTGAATTTGGTGCCTATGCCTTTTTGGGAAGCGATCTGCAACTGTCCCCGGAATTTCTCCAGACCGTTCTTGACCACATCCATGCCCACCCCTCTGCCGGACACATCCGTAATCTGTTTTGCCGTGGAAAATCCGGGCTGCATAATCAAATTGTATACCTGAGCATCGGTCAGCTGTTCTTTGCCGGCGACAAGACCGGTCTGTTTTGCCTTTTCAAGGATGGCTTCCCGGTCAAGCCCTTTGCCGTCATCTTCTATTTCTATTATTATATGACCGCCTTTGTGGTAGGCCCGAAGCACAATTTTCCCCTGGGATGGCTTCTCTTGTTTCAGGCGATCTGATCTGTTTTCAATGCCATGGTCCACCGAGTTTCTGATCATGTGCACCATGGGTTCATACAATGCATCCACCACATTTCTGTCGATCTCTGTATCTTCTCCCTGCATGGTCAGATTCACTTCCTTGCCGGACTTTTTTGCCAGATCCCGCACCAGACGGATCATTTTCATGAACGTTGTTTTTATGGGTATCATGCGCATGGACATTGCAATGGTCTGCATATTGGTGACAATCTGTCCCAGCTGGGATACATCCTGGTTTATCAAAGGATATCCCATGGCTTTCTGTTTGAGCATGGACTGGGCAATGACCAGCTCCCCGGCATAATCCACAAGGTCATCCAGTTTTCTGGTGCTCACCTTGACATGGCTATCAGGTTTTTTCACAAACAGAACTTGTTCCATCATAGCGGATGCCACCTGACCGGGCCGGGCCTTTTGGGCTTCCACCAGGATCTCACCGATTTTTTTGTCCGGCTGCTCCCTTTGTAGTGCAAGGGCCTGGTCCAGAGTGGTCTGGTCCACCACTTTTTTCTTGACCAGGATTTCACCCAGAAGTTCTTTATCTCCTTTGATCAAGGTAATTTGGAGCTTTTGCAGTTTGTCGCTCAGGGTATCCACATCAATATCATCATCCCGAGGCATGAAACCGTTGTCTATTCCCTGGTTGACCCTGTCAATGAGCTGTTTCAATGTATCCACTGATTCCAAAATAGTATCCGTGGCTGCATCGTTGATGGTAAAATCCCCGGAACGGGCTTTTTCCAGCAGATTTTCCGTAGCATGGGCAAGTCGGTTGATTTTATTCAAAGACAAAAACCCTGACACCCCTTTAATGGTATGAAAGGGGCGGAAGATATTATTGATTATTTCCATATTGGCGGGGTCATGCTCCAGATCAATGAGATTGACCTCAATGGTTTCCAGGTTTTCCCGGGCTTCGGATATAAAATCAACCAGAATCTCCATGTCATCGCTGGAAATTGTTTGGAAACCGGTTCCCCGGGGTTTTGTTCCAGCATCCACAGCCTGGACATCATCCACAACAGGAACAGTTTGTTCTGATGCAGCTGTCTTTTTCTGTTCAAACCGCATTTCCAGCATCTCCAGAACATCTGAACAGTCAAAGGCAAAGGGTTCTCTCCGCTTTAAATGGCTTACAATGGATTTCAGCAATACCAGGCCTTCCTCCAAAGGCCTGGTGTCGCTGATGTCTTCATATTTCATGGATGCCACATGTTTTTTGCATGCTGTGGCAATATCGTGAAATAAGGAAGGGCTTATTCTTTGTGAAACTGCTCTGACACCTTCCAGGTTTCCCAAAATCTGTTCAAGGTCATTATTTTTTCCAGGACAGAATCCGCCAATGAGCATGGAGAGATCATCCAGCCTTGCTTCCAGATCCAGGAAGAGATCCGTTCCAGATGCATCGGTTTGTGCCGAATCATCAAATTTTGCAGGATCTGTATCTGCTTGATCAAATATGAGCCCGCGGGGGATAAGATCCTGCGCCTGTAATATTTCCTTGGCCTCCGACTGTAATGACGGATGTTCGCATTTACCATGCATCAGAGTATCCTTTTCCCAGAAACCAGGAATAGTTTAAAAATTTTTAAAATCCTCATCATCATCAAATGGAATCACTTGATCCGGTCCTACCTCACTGGTACCATGGTTCAGCATTTTTTTGCTGCCGGTCACCTGTTTCGGGTTGCCGGTACCGGATTTATATGTTGAGGATATTGTCCTGACGTTATGGCGCACGCCTGAATCACGGTCCTGATTCATCCGACCAGTAACCAGCAGCACCAGTTCACCCACATAATCTCTGAGCTGTTCTGCCTGGGCATTCATCTCTTCAGACGCGGATGCGGATTCTTCTGCATTGGCGGCATTCTGCTGCACCACTTTGTCCATTTCATTGATGGCAATATTCACCTGTTCAATCCCGCTGGACTGTTCCTTTGATGCGGCGGAAATTTCAGCAATCAGGTCCCCTACCTTGGCGGCACTTTGTGCCACCTGACCGAACGCTTCATTTGTGGTGGATACCAGTTTTGAACCATCATTGACTTTTTTTACGGTCCCTTCAATGAGTTCAGCTGTGTTCTTGGCGGCTTCTGCCGCCCGCATGGCAAGATTGCGCACTTCATCGGCCACCACAGCAAATCCGGCCCCGGCTTCTCCGGCCCGCGCCGCCTCAACCGCAGCATTCAATGCCAGCAGATTGGTTTGAAAAGCGATTTCATCAATAGTCTTAATGATCTTTGAAGTTTCTTCACTGGCTTTGGAAATATCCTCCATGGCGTAAATTAATTTACCCATTGATTCATTGGCTGTGCTCACAACCTGATTTGCCTGCTGCATCAAACCATCAGCATGGCCAGCATTTTCCGCATTCTTTTTGGTCATAGAAGACATCTCTTCCATGGAAGAAGAGGACTCCTCTATTGAAGCCGCCTGTTCGGAAGAACCTTCCGCGAGGGACTGGCTGGCTGATGACACTTGACCGGAGGCAGAAGCGACCTGGTCCGATCCTTCACCAAGGCCCTTTATAATTCGATTGATGGGTGATGTGATGCTGCGGGCAAACCAGAGCACGGCCAAAACTGTAAGAATTAAAAAGAAACTGCCTGCACCTATCACGATATTTCGGATGGCATAAACCGGCGCCATGAATTCAGCCTCATCCTGGGTTACGGCTATGCTCCAGCCTGCTGTTTTCACAGGGGCAAACCCTGCGATTTTACCAATCCCCTGGAAGCTGTAGTTTTCCACTCCTGTTTTCTGAGCTGCCATCTGGTTTGCAATATCCTCCATCCCCTGTAAATTATGGATGTTCAATTCAAGTATATATTTCCGGACTGGATGTGCAATAGTACGGCCTGTTTCATCTGTCATAAAAGGATATCCGGTATCCCCCAGTTTGATCTTGGTGATTCTGTCCGACAAGGCGTCGAGCTTAATTACAGATCCATAAATACCGGCGAATTGACCGGATGCTGTTTTCACAGGTACAGCCACAACAAAAACTGGATTTCCGCTGGCCATAGACCGGACAGGTTCACTGATACTGATTTTTCCGGTTTTGGCAGTAATGAAATAATCCCTGGCTGCAACAGAATCCTTTTTGACTCTTCGGGTACCGCCAGTGCTGTCAGCAATGGTGAATCCATCTGCATCGGCAACAAAAAACAGCCCATAGTCACTGCCGATCTGCTCGTATATTTTGACAAAAAATTCATCCAACGCCTTTAACTCAGATTCGGCATTTTCCACGCCGGCATCCAATACTTTGGCAGCGGCATTTATAACAAGAGGTTCCAATGCCATTTGTTTTGCAAGTTTGACCTCCTGTTCAATGGTAACCTCCGCCATTGCTGCCAAATCCTGGGCAATCTGTTTTGCCTGTCCCTTTGCAGCATCCACCAGTGCGCTTGCAGACTTGTTGATTGAAAAAATGCCGACAAATGCAAGAGGGATAATAACAGCCAGTACCCCGCCAAAAATCAATTTAAATTTAAGTGATCTTTTTTTCATTTTACTTTTCTCCATTTTCAGGTTCTGAATTATTGGTTGTCTTTTTGTTATTTCTTAATTGGTTCATGCACGATATGTCATTTGCGTTCAAAACCAGGTCAATATCCAAAAGAATTTTCACTGCACCATCTGCTTTTGCCATACCTAAAAGAAATGATGTATCTATATTGGTGCCAAAATCCGGTGTATCTTCAATATCATGAGATTTGATAGTCAAGACCTCTGACACTGCGTCTACAACGCAGCCAACAGGGAGCTGTTCAGACGCACCTTCAATCTCAACTACAATAATACAGGTCCGATCTGAATAATCTATGGTCGGCATTTTAAATCTAAGCCGCAGATCCATTACAGGAATTACTTTCCCCCGCAGGTTAATGACACCTTTTACAAATTCAGGTGTTCGGGGAATAGAGGTAATTGGCATCATTCCAATTATTTCTTTTATTTTTAAAATACTGATACCGTACTCTTCGTCACCCAGAATAAAGGTAAGGTATTTTCCTTCCCTCTTTTCCATGGCCTTTACAGCTCGATCCATCTTTTTCGGTGATTCAGCCATTCTGGTTCATCTCCTTTGTATTTTTTGTATTTGTTTCAAAACTGAGACTATATTCATCAAATCAGCATCCACATAACTGATAAAACTTGGTTTTAATCCAATACACAAAGAAACAGTGTTTTTTTTCATATCCGGCAGGATAAGAATTATCCGGATGTTATCAAAAAGGGATGTCATGAGATTGAGTTCTTTGAGTTCTGTTTTTGATGCGATAAAAAGAATGAGAACAGACACCTGGTGCAATGGCTTTCGCAGCATGTGAGACAAATCCGTAATTGAATGACAGGTTTTGATCCTTATTCCGGTTAATTGGGTTTGGACAACATTGATCAAATTTTGACAGATTTCTTTTTTGTTTACATAAAAAATAGTTTTCATTAATTACTTTCCAGCACCACTTTTCATTTTTCCACAATCAAATTTTTTCGTTACGTTACTGCACAAAAGCAGAAAGTGTGCCACTACAATCAAAGTTTATTATTATAATTTATTACAATAAGTTATGGATTATCAGAGAAGACACACAAGAGGATTGAAAAGAAAATTCTCATTAACAGGAAAAAAACATTCCTGTTTTTAGGAACTACAGCTTTTGGGAAATATTATGCAAAAATCAGGAGGGGGATCCGAATCCTGAAAAATTATGTTTTTTTAACAGACCATACAGCCTTGACTGGGAAATGCCTGAAATTAGAATTGCCTGATCCCGATCTCCGTTGGTTTTATTCAATAGCATTTTTAAATATTTTTTTTCCATACGGTTTCGATATTCGCGCAGGCAGGGAAGATCATTTGCTTTATCCGTCGTTTGGCCAACTTCTCTATAGGATGTGGCATTCGAAATCGAATCAAAATCAAGTCCGGCAACACGGTATTCCGGTGGCAGATGTTTAGGGAAAAGGGTCGGATCCTGTTCTGCAGTAACCATTGCATACTCCAAAACATTAATCAATTCTCGAATATTACCCGGCCAGTGACAGGCAGCCAGAACTTTGAAAAATTCCGAAGAAATAGCTTTTGTATCCATCCCGTACCGCTGGGCAAGTTCATGGTTCTTTTTAATGGTAATTTGTTCGATGTCCTTGCCTCGATCCCTTAAAGGAGGGAGTTTTATTTCTATGGCACGAATCCGGTATAATAGATCTTCTCTGAATTTATTTTCTTTAACCATCTGATCAAGGTCCAGGTTAGTTGCCGCCACCAGCCTGAAATCGACCGGTTTTTCAGATTTCCCGCCAATGGGGCGGACACATTTTTCCTGAAGGGTCCGTAAAAAGGATTTTTGCGCCGACAATGGCAGATCACCGACTTCATCCAGCATAAGGGTTCCACCATCAGCCTGGATAATTAATCCTTCCTGCTTTTTTTCCGCTCCAGTAAAAGAACCCTTTTCATGGCCGAACAGGAGACTTTCAACCAGTGCATCCGGCAACGCTCCGCAATCCACTGCAATAAAAGGTTTTGATGCCCTTTTGCTGTTTTCATGAATGGCTTTTGCAAACAATTCTTTTCCGGTTCCGGTTTCGCCGGTAATCAATACGCTGACGTCTGTTACAGCTGCCTTCGCAACATCTTCAAGGCTTTTATTTAGCGCATCGGATTCTCCCGCAATGTCTGACCGGACAAGGGGCTTGGGCGGTTTTGAAGCTTTTTTTTCTTTCCGATACTCTATCGCCCGGGTGATGGGAGGAGACACTTCTTCCCAAAGAAATGGCTTTTGTACATAATCCCATGCACCATATTTAAAGGCCATTTTTGCACCACGTATATCTCCTGTCCCAGTAATAATAATAATTTCGGGGCTGGAGGGCAGTTTGGTCAATTGTGGCATTATCTCAAGCCCATTCCCATCTGGAAGCTCCAGATCCAGAAGAATCAAATCAAACGAATTTTTTCGGGCCTGTTCAAGACCGTCTTTAATAGTGTGAGCAGCAGAAGTTTTGTGTCCCATCTGGTCGAACAGTTTGCTGAAAAACAAACATATACCGGGATCATCATCAATAACCAATATAGTTATCATATGCTTTCTTATACTTTTTTACCCAATGCCTTGCTGACAGCTAAGGCAAGTTCTGTTGCAATCATAGGTTTCATTATCATATCCAAAATACCGTTATCTTTAATGATATCGGATGTCAACCCTTCACTGAATCCAGTGCAGAGGATTATCGGAAGATCCGGTCGCATTGCTGAGATGCGTCTGGATAATTCAAGACCGTTCATTTGGGGCATAGTCATGTCTGTCAATATCAGATCGAATTCATCCGGATTATGTCTGAATCTTTCAAAAGCCTTGACACTGTGGGTCATACTGGTAATTTCATAACCCAGTTTTGATAGCATTTGTTTGGTCCAGGTCACAAAGGATTCTTCATCATCGACTAATAAAATTTTTTCCTTTCCAGTGAGGCTGAAAAAATCAATAGCACCATTTTTTGCCAAAAGCTTTCCTTGATATTCCGGAAACAGTATCTGAAAGGTTGTTCCAATTCCCGGCTCACTATTAACTGAAACAGTACCTTTCATGCTTTTGATGATTCCATAAACGGTGGCCAGACCCATTCCGGTTCCTTCATTACGCTCCTTGGTGGTAAAAAAAGGTTCAAAAATACGGTCCATTATCTTTTTTTGAATACCGTATCCCGTGTCAGTGACAGTCAATTTAAGATAGCTGCCCGGGTTTAATTCTTTTGTCTGGAAATTTTGATCTGGTTGGATATCGGCAGATTCCAACCTGACATCAAGGAGGCCGCCTTTGTCTTTCATTGCGTGTACAGCATTGGTAAAAAGATTCATGAGAACTTGATGAATCTGCGTGGGGTCGGCAATAACAAGGCCATCTGTGCTATTACAATAATATTTGATTTCAATGTTTGATGGTAAAGAAGCCCTTATGAATTTGAGACACTCTTTGATCAATGGAGTAATCTGCAGGGGATGTTTCTGCACATCTGATTTCCGGCTGAAGGTCAGAATATGCCCTACAAGCTCCCTGGCCCTTATCCCAGCTGCCAATATCTGGTCCAGATTTTGTTCTGTTTCAACATCCCCTGAAACATTCAATTTTATCAGTTCAGCAAATCCCAGTACGGAAGATAAAATGTTATTGAAATCATGGGCAATTCCACCGGCTAAAGTTCCAAGGGCCTCCATTTTTCGGGCTTGTTGAAGTCTTTTCTCCATGGTAACCCGTTCTGTGATATCACGGGTTATGCCCAGTATCCTGTCGGGTTTTCCATTATTGTCGTTTAGAATTCGAGCAGTGGTCTCTGCCCATATTCTAGTGTCGTCTTTTCTAATCAGTTCTAGTTCAAATCTCTGGGACTGTGAGGTTTCATTGTCTTCTTCCAGATTCTCTATAAGTTCTTCAGAAATGAAGGACATCGTCTTTTTCAAAGAGGCTTCCGTCATATTGCTTCCGATTTTTTTACCGATAATTTCTTCTGGTAAATATCCGAGTATCTGTTTCACAGAGGGGCTCATATAAGAAAATGTAAGATCGGAAAGCCTGAGTATCCATATGTTATCAGCTGCATTTTCAGCCACTATCCGGTATCGGGCTTCACTGTCACGCAATTTGTCTTCAACCTGTTTTCGTTCAATAATTTTCCACATCCCGTCCATTATAAGTTTAAGCTGGCGTAAATCGGATTTGTCATATTTATGTTTTTTATTTCCAACACCTGCAATGGCTGCCATTTTCAGACCATTAAAAATGGGAATACTCATGAACCGGCGAATGGCAACATGACCCTGGGGATATCCTTTTTTGTCATTGGATTGCAAAGCTTTATGATCATTGATAATGACAGCATCCCGTTTTCTCACAGCCTCTGCCCACAACCCATTTTTTTCAGTATCATAAAGAACAGACTTGTCTTTGATTTCGCATTGTTGCATTGTCTGATTCGAGAATGTGTGCATTGTCAAAAAGTTTTCATCCTCACTTAAAAATATCAGGTATCCTATCTCGCTTTGGGTCAATTGGATGGCTTCTTCCAACGCGAATTTCGTTAGTTCGTTTAAAGAAGCCTCTGTCATACGGCTTAATTCAAGTAATTTTTTAAGCCGCAAATCATCCAGATATTTTTCCTTTTCTGCAATATTTTTCTTTTTTTCGATCTTCAAAGTCTGCCATGTTATATAAAAAGACATCAGAAGAACTATACCCAGCACCCCCAGAAAAATCTTCAAAAACGCTTGTGAAATAGCATTTATTTCTTTTTTGATATCATCGACATACAATCCAGTTCCTACCACCCAGTTCCAGGGAGAAAATTTTTTAATATATGACAGTTTAGGAACAACACGGCTGATACCATTCTCCCAATGCCACATATAATCCACATAACCGGAATCCTTTTCAATTGCTGTTTTAACGAAATCAACCAAAAAATGTTTTCCAGTGGAATCAGTTAAATTTGCTTGATCTTTGCCTTCAAGATCAGAAGCAAAAGGATGCATTAGCACCTTGTATCGCATGTCTATGATCCAGAAATAATCTTTGGCTTCATCCCCATAGCGAAGGTTTCGCACCTGACTGATAGCCATTTGCTGGGCTTTCTCCAGTCTCAATTCACCTTTAGTGACCCGGTTATGGTAGTCTGACAAAAGGCTCCATGTGGTGTCGGTAAGTCCACTGATCATCTGTTTTTTTTGTTCCATCAAATGGTTTTCCAGTCTGGGCAGAAACACGGTAAAAATGATCAGAACAAATAAGGCATAGGTGATATACAAAGGAACAACAATTCTCAGGGATGCTGATAAAGCTTTTTTTTTAATTGTTTTGTCCAAAAATCCTGGAATTTCTTTCATCAATATTTTTTTCAAAAAATTTTGTTGCAAATAATTACCTCCGCTGTGAAAAAAAATCTAAATTATACTGGAATTGCCCGGGGTAATGATCTTGAAAAATCAAAAGATTACCTGCATGTATAAATTATTTTACATCTTTTGACAACCACAGTATGACTCATTCATAAAACCCGGGCGTCTGCCGTCAATTGTCCTGATCGATTGCAGACAAGCAGCTTTTTTTAGTCCTTTCAAACCTCCCTGGAATTTTTTAATGACAAACATGTGGTTCCATTTCGTCGGCCATACACTCGGCGGGGAAATGATCTGCAATCTTGCCTTTTACCTTATTTTTACAGTGTTGAAAAACCGGATGGTTCAGAGTATGGTAGAAACTTGGTAGTAACTGGAATGTAAATATCAGATAATTAAGGATGGCCCTTTTATGAAGATACTGGTTCTTATGGGAAGTCCCCGCAAAAAAGGCAACACGGCCAAAGTCCTGTCATGGATTACAGATGACCTGCTGGCTGCAGGACATGAAATCGAGACTGTCTATCTTAATGAAAAACGTATAAAAGGCTGCCTGGCCTGTGCCGGATGCAAGGAAAAAGAAGATATGATCGCCTGCGTCCAGAAGGATGACGCGCCGGACATCCTGCACGCCATGATCAAATCCGATCTTATCATTTTTGCCTCCCCTTTGTATTTCTGGGGGTTCAGCTCACAGATGAAATCGATCATCGACCGGACATACAGTTTGTATAACCGTTACCATCAGCCTGGACACACTTCTTTGATCGAAGGCAGGAAAACTGTTCTGGTGGTCACCGGAGGAGGCGGGTTTTCAGACAATGCAGAGCCGGTTTTCACCGCTTTCGACCGGATGCAGGTTCCCTGGAAGACTGTAAAAGCGGGTGAACTGTTTGTCGGACCATGTTCAACACCCGAGGCGCTTGGCCGGGATGCAATGGACCAGGCAAGGGAGCTGGCCGCCGGGATCATTGACCAGGCTGCCTCTTGAGTCTGTCCAGCACACGATTGTCCCAGCGCCGGGACAGTTCATGGGGTATTTCGAAATAATCCAGGATTTTTCCGACAGACTGGTTGATAATGTCGTCAACGGTTTCGGGGCGGTTGTAGAATGAAGGAGCCGGCGGGACAATGTGGGCGCCCATGTCCGATGCGAGTGTGAGCAGGCGCAGGTGGCCTTTGTGAAGGGGACTTTCCCTGAACATCAGCGCCAGCCTGCGTTTTTCCTTGAGCTGGACATCTGCGGCCCGGATCAAAAGGTTTTGAGTATAGGAGTTGGCAATGCCCGAAAGGGTTTTGACCGTGCACGGCACCACTGCCATGCCCATGGTGAGAAACGACCCGCTTGCCACGGCGGCTGTGATATCATCGCTGGCATAAGTGACGTCTGCCATGGCAAGAACGTCTTTAACCCCGTAGCCGGTCTCGATCCGGATATTGAGTTTTCCGGCATCCGAGATGATCAGGTGGGTTTCGATATCACTTTTTTTGAGAACCTCGAGCAGCCTTATACCATAAATGACACCGCTTGCGCCGCAGATTCCTATAATCAATCGCCTGGTCATGTAGGCTCCTTGTTTTCAAAGGTTTTTTTGAATGCAGCAGCTGTCGTTTTCTCTGGCTTCTCATTCAGGCTGCCGGAGGCTGAAAGCTATTGAGTCGCGCCGTACCGGTCAAGGTAGGCATCCATCCGGTCAGCCATTTCATCGTCCAGGTAAACCCTGCCGTTTATGGTACGGTTGTGGAGAAAGGATTTGATCTCAAAAATGGTGGTGATGGCCAAAACCGGTATATTCAGGGCCTGCTCCACTTCCTTGAGGGCATTTTTTTCACTGCTGCCTTTTTCCTGGCGGTCTACACTGACAATGATACCTTCGACCCGAGGGGAGGCGTTGGCCGCCAGAATATCCAAAGATTCCCTGATGGCCTTGCCCGAAGTGATAACGTCGTCGATGAGTATCAGCCGGTTGTCCGAGGTCAGTGGCATGCCCACGACAGTGCTGGAATCCCCGTATGTTTTGGCCTCTTTTCTGTTGAACACATAGCCTTTGTCAATGCCCATTGCCTCCAGGGCTATACATGCAGATATGCACAGGGGAATGCCTTTGTAGGCTGGGCCGTATATTCCGTCAAACCCGGTACCGAAATGTTCCCTGACGGCCTGGGCGTAAAAATGTCCCAGTTTCCTGATCCCGGACCCTGTATTGAACATGCCGGTATTTATGAAGTAAGGAGCTATCCGGCCGCTTTTCAATTTAAAACTGCCGAATGAAAGTGCCTGGTATTCCACCAGGAAGCGGATGAATTCTTCTTTGTATGTCATTGTGTCCCCATTTAAGACTGTCTCCATTCCGTGTATTCAGCCAGTGACACTGCCTTGCCGGATTTGAGCAGGGCGGTGGCATTGAAATCCGTCATGTTTTCAAGTTTCTGTGATCCAAAGACCGGCCCGTCCGTGCATACGACTTCCCGGCCGCAGACACAGGCCCCGCATACCCCGAATCCGCAGCGCATGTAACGCTCAAGTGATACCTGGCAGTGAATTTTGTATTTTCGGCAGATCTCATACACTTTGTACATCATGATTTCAGGGCCGCAGGCAAATACGCGGTCAACAGTGTGGCCTGCAGCAAGTTCTTTTTCAAGGATTTCTGTCACAAAGCCTTTGTGGCCGATGCTTCCGTCATCCGTACACAACAGGTGCCTTAAATCAAACCGGTCCGGATATAGAAGGTATTCTTTTGAACGGGCTCCCTGGATAAGGGTGGCTCCCGGGATCAAGCCGTCTGCCAGCGGGGCAAGGGGGGCCATTCCGCAGCCGCCTGCAACCAGGATACTGGTCTGGTCCGGGCCGGGCAGGGTGAATCCGTTGCCAAAGGGTCCCCTGATGCCGACAAGATCTCCTTTTTGCAGGGAGACTGCCCTTTTAGAAAAAATACCCTTGGCCTCTATGGTTATGCCGAATTGCCTGTCAGATACAGATGACAGAGTGTAGGGTTTTTCATCCAAGCCAGGGATCCAAAGCATGACAAACTGGCCGGGCCTGAACGGAAGCGGATGGTTGAAATAAAGGGTGGCGAACCCGGTCGCTTCATCTTTTTTACCTGCCACCTCAAGCATTGTATGGGTATGGGGTCGGGTCATCGGGAATTACCTGTTCCTGTGGGCTGCGCCCTTGATGTCATCGAGATCAAGCCGGTGTTCAGCCAGCCACCGGTTCATCTCCCGGGTGATCTTGTCGAAAACACTCACGCCTCTGTACCGGACAGCGCTGCCTATACCGGTGAGGGTTGCGCCCGCCATGATCATTTCAATGGCATCCCGGCCTGTCGTAATCCCCCCCATTCCTATAATGGGGATTTTCACCGCCTCAAAGATATCCCAGACACAGCGGATTGCCACCGGTTTGATCATGGGACCTGACAGGCCGCCTTTCCGGAACGCAAGGACCGGTTGTGCGGATTCAATGTCAATCACCATGCCGGGGCCAACGGTGTTGATTGCGCAGATTGCATCAGCCCCCGCATCCTCGCAGGCCCTGGCAACATCGGCGATATCGGGGGCCTGGGGGGTCAGTTTGACTATCAGCGGCACGGAGATAACCGCTTTGACAGCTGCCACTACATCAGCAGCGGATTCCCTGTGGATGCCGAAAAGCATGCCGTGTTTTTCAGAATTGGGGCAGGAAATGTTTATCTCGATGAAATCCGGTTTTTTATCGTTTACAAACTCGGCCACCTTTGCGTATTCTGCCGTCGATCCACCGTAAATGCTGGCGGACAGGGGAAAAGTGCGGGATGCAAGGCCGGCCCATTCCTCTTCCATGTCCATGTATCCGGGTGAGGGAAGACCCACCGCGTTGATAAGGCCATGGCCCAGATCGATTACTGTCGGATTCCTGTGTCCTTCCCTCGGGGCCGGGCCTATGGATTTCATGGTAACCAGTGCGCAGCCGTTTTCAAAAACACGTGCCAGGATGTCACCGGAGTTGCCCAGTATGCCGGAAGCCAGTACTGTAGTGTTTTTGAGGGGTTTGCCTAAGAATACGGGATTCATGCCTGTCTTTTTTAAAAAGTGTTTTTTTAAAGAGTAGTATCACATAACCTTTGTTGTGTTCAATCACCATTCTTTTAAAATTGTTTCTTTTAATGAAAAATACAGTGGGCGGCGTGCGATTTTCCTTGATTTTGACACCAGACTTTATTAAGACACCTGAAGATACGGCAAGGTCACCGGCATCACAAAACAGTCAATTCACAAGGAAATCATTTTCGGTATGACAGACGAACCGCTTTCTGACATCCTGTCCCCTGAATTTCTGGACAGCGTATTTCCCCCGGACCGGGCAGACGCTTTTTTTGAGGCATTGTTCGCAGATGCATCTGAAGGGGCGTATGATATCCGGCTCGGATTTGTGCATAGCAGCAGCAGCCAAATCGAACTTGAATTCCAGCTCAATGTGCGGCCGGGAAAATGCCTGGTGTGCAGCCTGACATTCGGTCTGCCCAACGTATTTTTACGTCATCCAGTCATTGATATCAAGGGCCTTGTCGATCAGATCGACCGCCGGCTCGGCAGCAGTCGCCGGGTGACAGGCTGGCGCCTGGGAGACACCCGCATGAAGTCATCAGATATTCACATAATCCCTTTGATCCTGGATATTGAATCGTAAAAAAAGCCCATAACCTATGGTGATAACTCGGCTATGGGCTTTCATGACGATGTTTGCTTTTTTTAAAGATCTTAAGCTTTTTTGAGGCGATCCGGAAAAGCCTTGTCCAGTGCTTTGTTCCACTTTTCAAGGTGGGAGGAGATCTGTTCAAGCACTGTACTGGTATCACCTTCAATAGTGACTGATTCAATGGTGTCACCCTGGGTGATGCTGTCTACGACCGCCTGATCCTGATCTGATTCCACAGCGCCGAATACTGTATGTGCATTGTTCAGGTGGGGGGTCGGGCCATGGGTGATGAAAAACTGGCTGCCGTTGGTGGAAGGTCCGGCATTGGCCATGGACAGTATGCCTGCCCTGTCGTGTTTGAGGTCGGGATGGAATTCATCTTCGAAATTGTATCCTGGACCGCCGGTACCGGTACCATGGGGACAGCCTCCCTGGATCATGAAGTCGGAGATGACCCGGTGGAAATTAAGTTTGTCATAATATCCCCGTTGCGCAAGGTTGATAAAATTTCCACAGGTCAGCGGGGTTTGTTCGGGAAACAGCGACAGTCTTATGGTGCCTTTGCTTGTTTCCATGACAGCTGTTATCTTGTTTGACATTTGATTCTCCATAAATTGGGTTTTAGATTAATTGTTGCTTATGCCTCATTGGGCACAAGGTTCCAGATTCCACATGGACAGGCGGCTTTACAGAAGCCGCATCCAATACATTTTTCCGGGTCTGACTGGTACCCGAAATTACCCTCGATTTCCACCCGGAAAATAGCCTGTTCCGGGCAGATGGCTGCACATATGCCGCAGTCGCGGCATTTGCCGCAGGAAGCACATTCCTGGGCAAAGGTTTCAAGGGTGTCGCATGGTGCATGGGGATCAAAATATTCCAGGCTGATACGGTCGGTGTCTATGGCTGCCCTGGGATCATTCTGGCGGGGGGTTTTCCCCCGGATTATCCTGTCTATGGCCATTGCCGCTTTTTTGCCGGCACCTATGGCATCGGTCAGGAGCCCGGGTCTGACTGCATCACCCACGGCAAACACCCTTGGATCGGATGTCCGCCAGTCGGTATCGATTTTTACAAAATCGTTTTCAATGACAATGTCCTTGTCCAGGTACCGCAAATCCGGCAGGTCACCGATGGATATAATCACCATGCCGGCCTCGAGCAGGGTGTCATCCTTGAGCACCACACCTTCCGGGGTAATTTTCCGGGTAAAACAGGGCCATTTGAACCTGGCACCGATTTTTACCGCATCCTCTTTTTCCTTGCCGAATGCAGCAGGCTTCTGGACGTCGATCAGGGTAATCTTTTCTGCACCGAGGCGGTGGGCCTCGGTGGCGACATCGCATCCTACATTGCCGGCACCTATAATTATAATTGTGCCGGGAACCTTGATTTTACCCGTCTTGGCTTTTGCGAGAAATTCATTGGCCGGTAGGGCAAGATCCATTCCAGGAACCAGGAGTGTCCGGGGCTTTTTCGCACCTCCAGCGATAATGGTAAAATCATAATCATATTTTATTTTTAAAAAATCCTGCTTGGTAACGACCTGGCCCTGCTTGATATCAGGGATCAGCTTTTTAATGCGGGCAATCTCTTTTTCAAGGGTTTTGGCAGGAATCCTGGAACCTGGAATCACCGAGGTTATTTTGCCCCCTGGCGTTTTGTTTTCATCAAAGATGGATACGGTATGGCCCATGCGGGTCAATTGCCATGCCGCGGAAATTCCTGCCGGACCGGCACCAATAACTGCAATTTTCTTTTTGCTTTTGTTGACCGGTACCGGGGGATTGGCCTGTTCAGATGCCCGGCCCATGGGCCGTATGTCTATTGGTGCCATGTATGCCCTATTGCGGGTGCAGGCTTCCATGCAGGGGCCCGGGCAAAGGTATCCGCACACTGTCGCCGGAAAGGGGGTATGTTCAAGTCCGAGCTGTACCGCATGGGTTATATTGCCGTCCCGTACCATTTTCCAACGTTCCGGTATGGGTATGCCTATGGGACAGGCGGCCTGGCAGGGGGCTTTGTACTGGTTCTGCTCCCATACCGGAACAAACCGTCTTAAATCTCCCCTGGCAATCAACGGGATCGACCCTTTTTCCGTTTCCTGTAGATCCCCGATCAATCCGCCTTTTCCAAGTTCTTTTTCCCAGACATCACAAACAAATCGTGCCATCGGGGTCGAGGATACTGAAGTGGTCCGTTCCCGGGGGGTCAATGCCCTGAGCAGGTGCCACTGGGATCGGTCCAGAAGAGTGTTGAGGTGCCCGGAGTGGTTGATTTTTTTCAGAAAAATTTCAAGGCCGGCACTCAGCCATTCCCATTCTTCGCTGGTGATGCGGACAACAGTGGCATCTTTTTGGCTGTAGTCATTGAGCTTTCCCCTGATGAACGCCTTGCCGCCCACCATGCCGACAAAGGGGCGAAAACCAGCCACCGGGTCGTTTTTCGGGTTGATACCGCAGATTACGGCAATGCCTCCGGCCATGAATTCGCCAAAGTAGTCCCCGGCAGATCCAAGCACCCACAGTTCCGGGGGAAGAAAACGGGGGTTGTGTTTGGTCATGGTCATGCCCCTGGCACCGATGCTGCCGGCAATGTAGACCTTTCCCTGGGCGGCGCCGTTCATTACACCGTTGGATGCATCTCCATGGACCGTGACGGTGGCTCCGGCGTTCAGCCAGCCCACATCGTCCGATGCAGGCCCCATGATATCAATTTCAGTATTGGCCAGTCCCAGTGATCCGGCCCGCTGACCGGAATGGCCGGTTATCCGGATATGGATTTTTTCATCTCCGGCCCGCCAGAGCCGCCCGCCGATGCCATGCTGTCCATAGGCTTCGATCTCAAGATGGTGCCGGCCCTGTTCAATCTCCTGCTGGATGATTTCTTCAAGGACACGTGATGGAATACGTCGTCCGTCTTTTAATCCAGGTATGGTGTGATATTTTGTTTCTGTCATCAGGCTGACTCCTAAACCACGTATTTGATGTGCAACCGTTCGGCAGCTGCCTTGTCATCGATGCCCAGGGCATCGGACATTCCGATGGGCAGTGATGTGGAGCGGCCAAGGGGCGCGACAATTTTTTTCAATTCAGTGTCAAAAGACACGAACAGGTCCACGACCCGCTGGGCCACCTGTTCAGGGTCCAGCCGGCGATAGAGCCTTGGGTCCTGGGAAGTGATGCCCTTGGGGCAGATGCCTATGTTACATACATTGCAGCGGTCATTTTCAGTCCCGATGCACCCGGCCGCCGCCTGCATGATATGCTTGCCCACCTGGACGCCGCTGGCTCCCATCATTATCAATGCAGCTGCATTGGCTGCGATATTGCCGTTTTTGCCGATCCCCCCGCCTGCAAACAACGGAATTTCATTCTGCTTGCCGACCTTGACAAGATTCAGGTAATTATCCCGGATGCATGATGCGATAGGGTGGCCCATGTGATCCATGGAAACGGAATAGGCCGCTCCCGTTCCCCCGTCTTCACCGTCAATGGCAAGGCCCGATGCGTAATCGTTCCGGGTCAGGTTGTTCAATACTGCCAGAGAGGTGGATGATGCCGAAATTTTGGGGTATACCGGCACTCTGAAACCCCAGGCCATTGACATGGATATGATCATTTTGGCCACGGATTCCTCGATGGAATACTGGGTCTGGTGGGTGGGCGGGCTCGGCAGGCTGATTCCCTGCGGAACTCCGCGGATGGCGGCGATCAGTTTGTTGACTTTGTGCCACATGAGCAGTCCGCCGTCCCCTGGCTTGGCACCCTGCCCGTATTTAATTTCAATCGCGCAGGGATCTTCTTTCATGTGGGGGATGGCATGGATGATTTCATCCCATCCAAAATATCCGGAGGCGATCTGCAGGATCATGTATTTGAGGAACCTGGATCTCAGCAGTCTCGGGGGACAGCCGCCTTCGCCGGAGCACATGCGAACCGGCATGCCCAGTTCTTCGTTCAGGTATGCCACCCCCATCTGCAGACCCTCCCACATGGCGGGCGACAGGGCACCAAAAGACATTCCGCCAATAACCAGTGGATATATCTCCCTTACCGGGGGAATCCATCCATTGCTCTTGAGGCGTTTCATGTTTTCTTCGGGGGAAAGGATACGTCCAAGAAGGGTCCTGAGTTCAAATTCATGACGGCCGGCATCCAGGGCCGGATCGGTCAGCATGGAGATACGGATGAACTTGATCCTGTCCAGGATAGAGCCTTCGGCGTTTCTTCTGCCGCCCCTTTTCCGGGGTTCGCCAGCCTGGTTGACATGAAATTTGAGCCTGTCTTTTTCAGTGTTTTTTTCCGGTGCAATGGCATCGTTGGGGCAGACCAGGGTACACATCGCGCATCCGATACAGGCGTTTTTTACCCCTGTTTTCTGGCTTATTCCGTAGAATATCTCATAATGCCGGCCCTGGACATGTCCCGGTTTAAGGGATGTGGAAAACTTCTTTTTTCTGAATACCTTCATTTCAATGGCGCGTACCGGGCAGACTGCGGTGCATTGCCCGCAAAGGGTGCACTGGGACTGGTTCCACCTGATCTGCCAGGGCAGATCACACTTGCTCAATGAGGAAGGGTTAATGCTTGCGTTTGAGGACATATCGTTACCTCCTGGCGGTCAGGACCGACAATTACAGTATCAAGGTGCATTGGTTGAATATCTTTTGTTTTATCCCTGTCCGGAATAACGGCATCCAGTCCGCAGATTTCAGAGGACAAAGCGTACATGCCGGGTTTTCCTCCGACTACCCCGGGCCTGAGTTTTTTTCGGTCCTGCGCCATGAAGACGGTGTTATCCGGCAGGTTGCCTATGACGCAGTTCGGTCCGTCTATGATCAACTGGCGGCAGGATTTTTTCAGGTGACTTAAAAACATCGCGTCCGGATGACCTGCAAGGTCCATGTCACGCAGCGGCGTGATAATGTGCTTGTAGCTGTCCAGGCCGAGGTTCAGGCCGGTCATGCAGTAGTGAAGGATATGAGAGAACACTTCGGAATCTGATTCATACCCCTGGTATCCGGCGAATCCCCTGGACGACAGAAAGTCCTTTATGGGGATGAATGCCGTGTTCTCTCCGTTGGTCATAGTGGCATACCCTTCGATGAAAAAAGGATGACAGGCGTAAAGGTTGATGGCGTAGTTGGTGTTCTGCCGTCCCTGGGCCATTATGATCCTGGCATAGAGTTCGCTTTTGTCAAGTCCCAGGTAATGGCCTATGGCCAGAGGATCCCCGATTTCCTTGATCATGATGGTATCGGGCCAGAAGGAAAAAACGATCATGTCTTTTTTTTCCCGCCCCATGTCACGGATCTGCAGCCGTGTTTCCAGCAGCCGCCTGCCGATCTCTTTTTTATCAAGCCCTTCCCAATCTTCAGGGTATTCATAGGCACGGATCAGGTACATTCCCCTTCTTGGAACGTCCGGCAGGGGTTTTTTAGGGACTTTGATGGTCATTTTATACTTGGTCATGAAACCCTGGTCCATCATGAACAGGTCCAGGCGGCGCATTCCCTGTTCACTGAAAATGCCGGACAGGATTGGCGCCTCCTTCATGTCTTCAAACGGTCCGCCAAGATCCCTTAGAAGTATTCCGACACCGGACCCGTCATGCCCTTCCTTCATGACATCCAGCGCTTTGATGGCTGTCATGGGCGATTGGGGGACTTCACTTGTCAGCGCAAACAGTCGGCACATCTTGGTTCTCCTAACTTGCAGGTCATGCATTTTTTGGAAATGATTAACATATGGGATTTAATGATGGAAGTCAATATGTTAAAAAAAACTTACCTTTCGCTTGAAAGGCGGGTATGTACAAAAGGCCCGGTTCGTCACATCTTTTCTGGTTTGCCGGTGTTATACGAAAAGGATAGAGTTCTGAAATAACGGCAGGGCCCGGGATGGGTTTCTGCTGAAAGTGTGTGAAATTATTTTTGTTCAAGCAGTGAGATGAACCTGGTCATGGCGGCAACTTCTTCCATGTCCGCGACCTTTCGCCGCAGATCGATCATGCGGCTGTAGTCGTCCTCTCCCATCAGCAGGCTTTCTTTACGGGTGCCGGAGGCATTGATGTTGATGGCGGGCCATACTCTTTTTTCAGCGCATTCCCGGCTCAGAACCAGGTCCATGTTGCCGGTGCCCTTGAATTCCTGGTATATTATGTCATCCATTCGGCTGCCGGTCGAGACGAGAATGGTGGCAATAATGGTCAGTGATCCGCCATTTTCCAGCTTGCGAGCAGCTCCGAAGATTTTTCTGGGAATTTCCATTGTGTTGGCTCCAAGTCCGCCTGAAAGGGTTTTGCCGTGACTGTCGGTATCTGCATTGAATGCACGTGTCATGCGGGTCAAAGAATCAATGAACACCACGGCATCCTGTCCCATTTCAGTATGGCGGATAGCCGTGTGGATGGCCAGCCGGGTCATTCTCATGTGCTGGGCAATCTGCTGGTCGGCCGATGAATAAAGGACATGGGCGTTTTTTAATCCCCGTTGAAATTCAGTAACCTCTTCAGGCCGCTCGTCCACCAGCAGGACAAATATTTTAGTATCCGGATGATTGATAGTCAGGGAGTTGGCCATGTGTTTGAGGATCATGGTTTTACCGGATTTAGGCGGTGCGATGATCAGGCCCCGCTGTCCTAAACCGATGGGGACTATTGCGTCAAGGGCATTTCCGGTGACGTCCTCCGGGCCCTGGCTCAGAAACAATCGCTCATAGGGATTGATGCTGACCTGGTCCTGGAGATAGGGGATTTCGGGCATTTCATCTGCTTGAAAACCATTGACGGTTTCAACCTTTACCAGTGCCGCGTTCTTGTTGCCCGGGATGAGATGGTCTCCCAGTCCCTCGATTAAACTGCCTTCCTTGAGAGCCAGGTCTGTGATCATGTTGCTGGGAACATAGATGTTGTCCTTGTCCGGTTGAAAATTCCGGTCGATATCCCTCAAAAATCCATACCCCTGATCCATTATTTCCAGGTATCCTTGAACAGGTTTCACTCTTTTGCTCCTTGTGACAATATTAAATGATATGCCTCTCGTGGCATAAAAAGGGCTTTTTGACAGCGCTGGCAAAATGTAATTGAATTGGTTTGTATTGTGTCAGCAGCATGGTGTGCTGAGAAAATCGACAGCCAATATAATAAAATTGTATTAAACCTTTTTCGTAATGTCAAGAATTTGTGTGTTTTT
>CAYNHL010000040.1:0-26467 GCA_964397015.1 uncultured Desulfobacterales bacterium
AAGGGTCTGAATGGTGATCACCATGTAAAAAAAAAGGCGGACAAAAAAGGGAAACCCTTTTTTTTCGAAAAAAAACGAGACAATCGCGATTCCCTGGAAAAAATAAACCACCACCAGAACCATAAGCACATTGACCGCCACCATCCGTATCCCGGCAATGGGGATGAACAGCAGCAAAGCGGTCCCGATGGCGACCCACACCATGACATCCGGCGCACGCCAGTTGTTGAGCTTTTCCAGGGTTGCCACCCTGATCTGTTTTCTGGTCAGAACCAGCTTCATCAAAAGCAGATTGAACCAGGCCACCAGCATGAGCAATATGGTAAAAAAGGCCGGCAGCAGCCGGACCATTATATAATGGATCCTGGGCAGCGCCTCGGTGATCGTGTCAATGGTCTCCTGTGCCACTCCGATATCCTTGTAAAAGGCAAGTGTCAGCTCCATGTTTTTTGACAGGTAGCCAGAGACCATCGATACCGGGTTCATGTTGTTGACCAGGGCCCAGGCTCCTGCAAGAACAGCACAGACACCAAGGGTTGCCAAGCAGGAAAACATGAAGATCTTTTCAATTGGCAGGTGATTTTCAATGCATTCCCCCAGGAAAAACCCGGTCAGCATCATTGCCCCGTAAAAAAGTATATCCACCATTATGCCGCTGGTGATCAACGACATGATTGCAAGACTCACTGCAAGAATGACAACACCAGTTTTCCGTCCCAGTTTCAGCCGGTAGAACAGAACAGGGAAAGGAAGCCACACAACGGCCACGAATCCAATCAGCGGAAACGTGATCGAGACGAGAAAGAGCAGCAGGCATGAAATAATGCCTACGGCAGTATCTTTCACGGCAATGGTATGCATGAACCCCGGTGTGGTCATTGGGTTTTCCTTATGGGAATCAATGCATGGCCCGGCCGACAAACGGCAAAAGAGCTATCTGGCGGGCCTGTTTAATTGCAAGACCAAGCTTGCGCTGGTGTTTGGCACAAGTGCCCGTGATACGCCTGGGAATAATTTTCCCCCGCTCTGTAATAAACTGGCGCAATGCCTTGGGGTTTTTGTAATCGATCTCGATTTCAGCATCAACACAGAAACGGCAGATTTTGCGTCTCTGGTAAAATTTATTCCTGCCGCCTTTTTGGGGTGCTCTACGGTTATTCATATCAGTTCTCCTGTGCGGATATCCTATCCGTTGTCTTCATCATCTGTTTGTGTTGCCGCCTCACGGGATTCGGGCTTATCATCACTGTTGTCATCGTCAGTGCTGTCATCTTCATTTTCACTGCCGTCATTCACATCGGCATTCCCGGTGGAAGGTGCGGATTCAGCCATTTTTTTCCGGTTTTCCGACGCGGCCTGTGCTTCTGTTGCCAACTGGGTTTCATCCACATCTTTGGACAATACAATGGTCATGAATTTCAGCACATCTTCGGTAAGCTTGAAATTACGCTCGAGTTCGCGGACAAGATCCCCGGTACCGCCATAGGTAACACAGACATAATGCCCGCGATTTTTCCTGCGGATTTCATATGCCAGCTTCTTGTTTCCCCACTCATCGAGATCGACCAGCAGCCCGTTCTCTCCGGCAATGATACTCTTGACTTTGTCGAACAGGGCGTTGCGCGCCTGATCCGGCAGATCCGGATCAGCAATAAAAACAGTTTCATACTTGTTCATGTTCTCTCCTCACGGATAATAGAGCCCCGGCATAAGGCTTTATTAAAAACCAAAAGAGCCGGAGCAAGGATTAATCATCATCCAGCCGCCCATTCGAGCAAGCTGAATTAAAACCATTCTAAATAACATAATGACCTGATTTCAGTCAAGTTTTTTTTATCAAACCAGGCCCTTTTCCCCTGTTTTGGCCATAAAGGCACCGGGTATTGAATTGATGAATTTTCATGCTTGACTTGATGTGCGAAACAATGTTACATTCAATGTTAACCAATAGTTTTTCCTGATAATATACCATTTCATCACTTGTGCCAAATAATGAGATCGAGTATATATTTTTTTGACGAATATGTTTATTTTTATTTATGGGAGATTTGAACATGAACGATTTTTTGAAAAAACTAAGAACCACCCAGCAGAAAAGCAGCGGTAACCAGCGCAAGAATATGGATGGCCACTTCTACCCCCACAAGGATGTCCGGAAGAAAAAAGTGGACCGCCGTTCCGAGAACATGGATGAACTTTCCAAAAACCTTAACGAAATCCTGCCGGTGCTCACTGAAAACTGCTCTGCGTTCATTTCTGCCATGGACCAGTATATCGAGGCCATTGACGATGTCTCCAAGACCCGGGTCAAGGTAAATGAATCCATCGCAAGCTTTTTTGACAACCTGAACCTGCTCTTGTTCGGTGAAAATCCTTCATCATTGATCAACAGGGCTCAAACTCCGCCATCCAATCCCAATGCCACCGGCTACACCATTGGGAACCGTTATACAAAAGGCGAGGTGATAGAACTGATAAGGTCCATGCGAAAGGAAGGCACTACGTTTTCCGTTATTGCAGAATATTTGAGAGACAAGGGAATCCCGACTTTCTCCGGCAGGGGAGACTGGCACGCCCAGACGATTCACCGGTTGTGCAAATAATCCTGACGCAGACGCAGACCATTGACAAGGACAGCAAAAGCGGTTTCCAGTGTCGGAACCACAAAATCCTTTTTGTTGTTTAAAAACCGCTTGCTGTCAACCCACAGGATCACTCCTGAAAAGGTGGCCCATACAACATCTGCCAGGGCCACCGGGTGGACGTCGATAAAATATTTTTTCTCGATGCCCTCCCGGATCACTTCGACAATGGCACCATGGGCCTGGGACGAAGCTTTTTTAAGCCGCCGGAGCACGTCGGATGAAAGATTTCTGAGAGTTTCCCCGGACTGGAGATGAAACAGGTTGATCAAAATCATTGAATCGTATTCATAAACTTCGATAAATACGTTTTTGAGCTGCTCAAGCTTTTCATCGACCGATATGTCCCGGGTTACGACCTTCTTGACCTTCCGGGTCAAATGTTCCAGAATCTCGATGGACAAAGAGGTGTGCAGCTCTTCCTTGTTTTTGAAATAAAGGTACAGGGTACCCGGACTCAACTCTGCCTGGTCGGCAATTTCTTCCATGGTGGCGGTATTGTACCCTTTGCTGGAAAACACTTTTCTTGCGGCATTTATAATCTGGTCCCGCCTGAGTTCTTTTTCCCGCTGTTTGCGTTCCGCAATTCCCATATCCTCCTCCGTTATTTTTTGAATCTTGTTCATAAATTAATGAACAGCAAAATACCGCGATATGACAAAAAGCACAAGCAAAAGATAATCCCTGTTCGTTGCGGTTCGACCGCGGACTATGCCAGAGGATGAATGTCCCAGATATCCCGGGCATACTCTTTTATGGTACGGTCACTTGAAAAATAGCCGGTGCGTGCTGTATTCAATAAAGCCTTCCTGCCCCACCCTGCAGTGTCGGTATAGGCCCTGGAAATTTTTTCCTGGGCTGCGGCATAGGATTCAAAATCCGCCAGGTGACAATAATATTCTCCGGGCCGGACCAGGTTTTCGTACAGAAATCTGAACAGCCCGGGTTCGGCAGAGCAGAAAAAATCGGATTTAAGGGTATCCATGACCCTCATGAGCAAAGGATTGCCGTTCATATAAGCCAGAGGATCATATCCGGGTCTCAATGCCAGAACCTCCTGAACCGTCATTCCGAAAATAAAAATATTCTCAGGGCCCACCTGGTCGCGGATTTCAATATTTGCACCATCCAGCGTACCGATGGTCAAGGCACCGTTCATGGCAAACTTCATGTTTCCTGTTCCCGAGGCCTCCATACCGGCCGTTGAAATCTGTTCGCTGACATCTGCCGCAGGTATGATTTTTTCGGCAAGGGTCACGCGGTAATCCGGTATAAAAGCCACCTTGATCTGGCCGTTTATGTCAGGATCATTGTTGATGACATTGGCCACTTCATGGATCAGCTTGATGGAAAGTTTTGCCGCCTTGTAGCCCGGGGCCGCCTTTCCGGCAAAAATAAAGACCCTGGGAGCCGGGAGGATATGGCCATCCTCCTTGATGGACAGGTACATGTGGATGATGTTCATCACGTTCAGCAACTGGCGTTTATATTCATGGATACGTTTTGCCTGGATATCGAAAATGGCATCCGGATCAACTGTCACATAGGCCAGTTTTTTTACAAGCGCTGCCAGTTTTTCCTTGTTCCTGTGCTTTATTGCCATGAACCGCTCGATAAATGCCGTATCGTCAACAAATGTCTCAAGTTCCCTGAGCCGGTCAAGGTCTTTTATCCATCTTTCGCCGATGGCCCCTGTGATAAGCCGGCTCAATTCCGGATTGCATCCTGCGATCCATCTGCGGGGGGTGACACCGTTTGTCTTGTTATTGAATTTTTCAGGAAACCGGGCATAAAACTCCGGTACCAGGTTTGTTTTTACAAGCTCGGAATGAATTTTTGCAACCCCGTTGACAGAGTGACTGCCGATAATGGCCAGATTGGCCATGCGGACCTGTCCCGGCTCGCCTTCTTCAATAATTGACAGCCTGGAAATGGTTTCCGGGGATATTTGGGGCTCAATCTCTTTGATCATGTCAAGAAACCGGTGATTGATCTCGTAAATGATCTGCAAATGGCGGGGAATCACTTTCTTGACTATATCCAGGGGCCATTTTTCAAGGGCCTCGGGCAACAGGGTATGATTGGTGTAGCCCAGCGACCGGGTGGTGATTTTCCAGGCCTTTTCCCATGGCAGGGACTGCTCGTCCACCAGTGCCCTCATGAGTTCTGCAACAGTCAGTGCCGGGTGGGTGTCGTTGAGCTGGATCGCCACTTTCTCGTGAAAGGCATCAAAATTATCATGATATTTTTGATAAACACGGATGATATCCCGAACGGAGCAGGCCACCAGGAAGTATTCCTGGACAAGCCGCAATTCCTTTCCAGCCTCCTGGGAATCAGACGGGTATAAAATTTTGGAAATACTCTCTGTTTTGATTTTGTCTTCAACCGCCTTGAAATAATCGCCTTCATTGAAAATCTGTATGTCGAATTCCTCCGACGCCCATGCGGAAAACAGCCTGAGCCGGATAGCCGTCTTCCCACCCCATCCGGCGATATACATATCATGGGGCCGGCCCACAATCAGGTTCCAGCCTGTCCACATGGGATTATACTCGCCGTCGATGTCCTTTGTGTCTTCGATCTTTCCGTAAATGGGAATGAGCATGCGGTGCCCGTACTGCCTTAACAGCCAGTTTGTCGCACGGTTGGGCCAGTAATCCGGGTTTTCCTTCTGATACCCGTTCACGATCCGCTGCTTGAACAACCCGTAGTCATAGTTTATACCATAACCGAAACCAGGCATGTCCAGCGTTGCCATGGAATCCAGAAAACAGACCGCCAGCCTGCCCAGTCCGCCGTTTCCAAGTGCGGGATCATTTTCTTTTTCAACGATTTTGTCAAAATCCCATCCCATTTGTGAAATATACTGGCGACTCTTGTCCAGAATACCCAGGTTCAAGAGGTTGTTGGACAGCAGGCGCCCCATGAGAAACTCCATGGACATGTAATATAACCGCTTGGGATTCTGTGACTGATAACGGTTGCGGGTATCGAGTCCGATATCAATAACAAAGCGGTTCACCGCAGAAGAAACGGCAAAAAACAGATCTTCGGTGCTGGCCTCCTCTTTTTTTTTCCCCAGTCCATACCTGATGTAATTGTAAACAGCATTTCCGAATGTCGTAAAATCAAAATAGGACATCATTTCCCCCCATACAGGTTGTTTTCATTATTTGGATATATGAATTTAGCCGGGTTCATGGTATTATACCAGACTATTCAACCGCTTGCATGTATATTAATGTATGATGCCTGCAAGTATAATGCGGAGAATGCAAATGAGCAAGTCAAATTACTGGGCAGACAATTATGTCAAAAAATTATGCACAGCCCACGAGGCCCTCAAGCACATCAGGCCCGGCCAGAGGATATTCATAGGATCGTCCTGCGGTGAACCCCAGCACCTTGTCAAAGCCCTTTCCCTTTTATCCGCCCGGTTCACGGACCTGGAAATTGTAAGGCTGCTGGCCCTTGAAAGCGCGCCTTTGACATTGATCGCCAACCGTTCACATTCACAGGCTTTTTCAATCCGGTCTTTTTATCCGGGTTCGGCCTGGTCAAAAACACTGAGCAAGAATCAACGGTTCATCACCCCGATAAATCTTTCCGCCATTCCAAGGCTGTTCAAAACCGGACATATCGACCTGGATGCAGCCCTTGTGCAGGTATCGCCTCCCGACGATTTCGGGTGGATGAGCCTTGGCGTATCAGTCGATATAACCAAAGCGGCATGCGAGGCCGCAAAGACGGTCATCTGCCAGGTGAACCCGAACATGCCCCGGGTGCTGGGCCAAAGCTTCATCCATGTCAATGATGTCCAGTACATCATCGAGCATGAGGAAGAACTGCTGACCATGAGCCACCTGCCGGAAATAGAGGCGGCCAACATGATCGCCAAGCACATGACAAGACTGATAGAGGACGGCTCCACGCTTCAAACCTGCATGGGCACCACCAGCCAGGCCACCATGCTGTGCCTGTCTGAAAAAAACGACCTTGGCATCCACACCCAGTTCATCACCGATGACATCATGCGCCTGGTTTCTTTAGGCGTGATCACCAACAACCGCAAAGGGTTCAACAACGGCAAGCTTGTGGCAAGCAGCGCGGCCGGATCTTCTTTGCTGTATGAATACATTGACGACAACCCTTCCATTGAATTCCACCCGTCGGATTATGTAAACGATCCGGGTATCATTGCCCGCCATAACAGGATGGTATCCATGAACACGGCCATGGCCATCGATCTGACAGGACAGGTGGCTGCCGATGCCCTGCCCTACAACCATTTTTCCGGAATCAACGGCATGGTGGATTTCATAAGGGGAACCGCCATGGCCCCGGGCGGAAAATCGATCCTCATGCTGACATCCACCTCCAACAGCGGTCGAAGCAGCCGTATCGTCCCGCTTTTAAAAGATATTCCCATCGTGGTCCCCCGGGCGGATGTACAGTTTGTGGTCACGGAATACGGAGTTGTTAACCTGTTTGGCAAAAGCATACAGGAAAGGGCCATGGCATTGATTTCCATCGCCCACCCGGATTTCAGGGATGAGCTGTTTTCAGGAGCAAAGGAACTGGACCTCATCGATATCGACCGCAAATTCAAGCAATCCATCAAGGGCGTCTATCCGCTCAAATACGAAGAGACCATCGTTATCAACAACATTCCCGTCACTTTCCGGCCGGCCAAACCCATGGATGAAAGAGGTATCCAGGAGCATTACTACAACCTGAACCGCTCAGACATAGTATCCCGTTTCTTTCATGAAAAAACCAGTTTTGTTCACGACCAGATCGAGACCACGTTTGAGATAGATTATATAAATGACCTGACCATTGTAGCTGTCATCGGAGAGATAGGGTTTGAAAAAATCATTGCCGTGGGAGAGTACTACCGTAACGCCATTGTCAACATGGCGGAAATCGCTTTTTCAGTATCCCGGGAATACCAGGGAATGGGCATTGCCAGGATTCTGCAGCAAAAACTGGCTGAAGCGGCAGAGGACAACGGCATCAAGGGTCTGGTTGCCTATACCGGTCGTGAAAACCAGGGCATGATACGCCTGTTTAACTCCCTTCCCTACAAGGTCAAAACCGAGCAGGAAGAAGAAATGCTGGTTTTAAGCTGCCTGTTTTCAGAACCCCGGGAAACAACAGCATAGACCCCTTTACCTGCGGACAAGGCAGGCCACGGATTCAATATGGGGGGTGTGGGGGAACATGTCCACCGGCTGGACAGCTGTCACCGCGTACCCGGGGGACAGCAACTCGAGATCCCTGGCCAGGGTCGCAGGATTGCATGATACATAGACAATCCGGTCAGCACCCAGGTTGAGCACCTGTGGAATGACATCCTTGTGCATGCCGGCACGGGGTGGATCGATAATGACGACATCGGCGGCCACATCCAAACCGCCAAGGGTATGGCGGATATCTCCTGCCAGAAATTCACAGTTGTCAATTTTATTGAAAGAAGCATTTTTCCTGGCATCGGCCACGGCTGTCTCCACAATCTCGATACCGGTGACAAATCGGGCTTTTTGCGACAGCCAGATGGGAATCGTTCCGGTGCCGGAATACAAATCCAGAACATGCTGGGTGCCGGTAAGATCCGCATACTGTTCCACTACGCCATAAAGTTTTTCACAGGCCAGGGTGTTGGTTTGAAAAAAGGAATTGGCAGAAATCTCGAACACAAACTCACCCAGTTTTTCCCGGATATGATCCCGGCCGTGAACCAGGATTTCATATTCACCGGTACAAACTCCTGATTTCGAACTTGTCACGTTGTTGACAACGGAATGAATCCCGGGAAACTTGTGGACAAGTTCCTTTGCCAGCTCGGCCATGACGGCGCTGTTTTCAGTGCTGGTAACCACGTTGACCATCCACTGGTCAAAGGCAGAAGAGTGCCTGAGCATCAGAAAACGCCAGAACCCTTCGTGGGACCTGAGCCCATAGACCGGCAGCCTTGAAGATCGAATGAATCTGCGGACGGCATCCAGGATCGCATTGCCTTGTGGATGCTGGATATGGCAGAACTCAATGTCGATGACCCGGTCAAAAGTACCGGGCACATGGAGACCGATACCAAAATCCTTTTTGATTTCAGGGTTTTCCAGTTCTTCCGGCAGAAGCCAGCGGGAAGTGGAACAGGAAAATTCCATCTTGTTCCGGTACTCAAAAACCTTGTTGGACCCGATAACATTGTGCACCGGTACATCCGACAACCTGCCGATATGCCGCAAAGCGTCTTCAACATGCTGTTTCTTGTAAGCAAGCTGGGTTTCATACGGCAGTTCCTGCCACTTGCATCCCCCGCAGAACCTTGCATAGGAACACCTGGCATCCTGCCGCAGCGAAGACAGGGATACCAGGCTGATCAGTTTGCCCTGGGCCCATGATTTTTTCTTCCGTGTTATCTTTACAAAGGCGACATCCCCGGGGAGGCATCCCTCCACAAACACAGGAAAACCATCCGGTTTTGCAAGCCCCTTGCCTCCGGGTGCAAGATCGATAATTTCCAGCTCGTATGTTTTTCGTTTTTTAATGGTCATCAGTTATCTTTTTTCCATTTGAAATCCGTGTCAAAACAGCTTGTCATAATAGCCTTTAAATGAGATAAATACAAGCATGACTGCAAGAGCACATCCTGTCACCTTTATTTCAGACGGCCTTGAACTCTCCGGTATACTGCACGTACCGGACGGAAAAAAAGCACCTGTTGTAATAGGGTCCCATGGACTCGAGGGATCAATGGAATCTGCCAAACAAAGAGCGCTGTCACGTATTTTGCCCCTTCACGGAATTGCGTTCTTCAGGTTTGACCACCGGGGCTGCGGAACCAGCCAGGGCAATTTTCTGACCCAGACCTCCATTGAAAAAAGGTCCCATGATTTTGTGCGGGCAGTGGAAACGGTCCTGGCATCAGGTCTTACCACCCCTGAGACAGGCCTTTTCGGTTCCAGCCTTGGCGGGGCGACCTGCATTGTCTCCGTGGAAACATTGCGGAGCCGGGGTATCGACGTCAGGGGCATTGTGGTATGTTCCGCCCCTGTGCGGTCAAGAACCATCAGCAATATTCCGGCAGCCCCTACAGAAAACCGCGGTGCCCTGCCCTTAAGCTTCTTTGAAAAAAACCTGGTCTTCGATATCCTGAATCATGCACAGGCCATAAGCCATATCCTGGTTTTCCACGGAGATAAAGACGAGGTGGTCCCGGTTCAAAACGCCCATGATCTTTATAAAAGCGCCCGTGAGCCCAAAAAACTGGTCATCCACGAAAACGGGGATCACCAGATGAGTGACCGGGCAGATCAAAAGGATTTTGAAGAAAAGACGCTGCGCTGGTTCAAGGAATGCTTTTAAACCATCACTCCAGTTTTTTGATCTGTCTCAACAGCAGGTTCATGGCGGCAGCTGCAAAAAGGGCTTTGGTCCTCAGCCGGTCGCCTGTGTCCAGATAATAGGTCCTGGTCACTGAAAACCCCGGCCCTACGGCAGCCACACAGACCATGCCCACGGGTTTCGTGTCGGTTGCGCCGCCGGGACCGGCAATACCGGTAGTGGACAACGCCACATGGGCCCCGGATTTTGTTCTTACTCCCCTTGCCATCTGCAGGGCGACAGCCTCATCTACAGCCCCTTTGTCCTGCAGTGTTTTGTCTTCGACCCCCAGGCAGCCGGTCTTTACAGCATTGGCATAGGTAACTGCAGCCATCAGAAAGTAACCTGAACTTCCGGACACGTCCGTGATCGAGCTTGCAATCAACCCGCCGGTACAGGATTCGGCAACGGCCAGGGTAAGATTTCTGCCTGATAGCTCCCGGCCGAGTTCAGCTGCAAGAGACAGGCCCGTATCTGAATACACCCTGTTTTCAAGCTTTGATATCACCCACTGCCGGGCCTGGTCCACGTTTTTTTCAATGTCCTTACCAAGGCTCTCCGGTTTGCTTTCATCTTCATGACATACTATCTTGACCTCTATGACCGGAAAATTTGCACGAAACCCGAGCCGCATGTTTTCAAACCGCTCATCAAACCCTTTGAGCAGTTCTCCAACCCTGGACTCGGGCAGCCCGAAAACAGACACCCGGGCCATGTGAATCCGGCCCTGCATGCCCTGCTTTGCGGCTATCACAGGCTGTACCTGACCAAAAAACATCTGCTTCATCTCTGACGGCACTCCCGGCATGAAAAAAAAACGGCACTTGTTGGATTGAACACAAAAGCCGGGGGCAGTTCCGTTTTCGTTGACCAGGACTTTTGCTGTCCGGGGCAGCCAGGCCTGTTTTTCGTTGGCCTTTGTCAATTCAAAACCCCTTTTTTTAAAATAGGCGGTCATTGACTCAAGCGCCTCTGGGTTAAGCTCAAGGGGCAGGTTGAATGCCAGGGATGCCGCAAGAGCGGTCCTGTCATCGTTTGTAGGGCCCAGGCCGCCTGTAACCAGCACAAGGTCTGATTCCGCCGCCATCTGGGAGAGCAGTTCAACCAGCGGTTCTTTATCATCACCTGCCGCCTGGATCCTGCAGGGCCTGATCCCCATCATTGTAAGCCGGGATGCCAGGAATGCGGCGTTGGTGTCACAAATCTGGCCGTACAGTATTTCGTCGCCAGTGGACAGAATCTGTGTGATCATGAAATATCCTTTCCAGCCGGTAAAAACATGGCATGATTTGAAGTGAAAAAAGGGGGGTTCCTTCTAATTATCCGGGCCATGGTCCTGTTTCTTTTAAAAGACCTGTCAATGAATGACTTGACCTGTTTTCTGTCCCACCCCTCAGGATGGTTGAAATTGACATACAAAGACAGGTCACCGTCATAAAAAGCACGGGTCTCAAGGTTCTTTGCATCGTCACTGAACCGTGGCAGGTTGAAAACCGCCAGGTTCAAATAATCGATATAATCCTGGTGCGCCGTCACATAATCCAGGGTTTTGTCTGCCGCGGCCCTGTTTTCAAACTCCGTGCCGAACAAGAGGTAGACATATGTTTTTATACCTGAATCATGCAGGGCTTTCAAGGCGCCGGATGCCAGATCCAGATCCGTGCCCTTGTTCATTTTTTCCAGAACTTCTGGGTCACCGGATTCCAGCCCCAGGTTAAGCATGCTGCAGCCGGACTGCTTTAACCGCTCACAGAAAGCTTTGTCCGACAGTTCTTTGGTAAAACGGGCAAATCCATACCACTGAAAGCTGTTTTCTGTCCTGCTCAATGCCTTGAGCATCGCAGGAGTTATTGCATTGTCGATCAGGTGGACATATTCAGGCCTGTAGAGTTCCTCGAGCACTTTCAGCTGATCCATGACCCGGCCTGCCCTGCTGGATCTATAGGGCCGGGCCTCGGCTTTTTCCGGACAAAACCGGCATTTGGACCAGTAGCAGCCGATGGAGGCCCTGAACGGCAGGATTTTCCCAGGAGCGATATAGGAATCCCATGGTGCAAAATCATAATCCGGCGCCACCTGGCGTGTATCGGCCAGAGGTCTTTTGTGCAGCTTTAGAAGGGCTTTTTCACCTTCTCCTTCAACCAGTGTATCGACAAGTCCCTTGAAAGGATTGTCAAAGCCCGGCTGCCGCATCCATGATGAAATCAACCCTCCGCCCATCAGGATTTTTTTCCCCGGGAACCGGGCCCGGATCCATCCGGCCATGGCAAAGGCTACCAGGGCCTGGTTCAGGTAACAAAGGGATATGCCCACATATTCGGATGCAAAGGTGTCAATGCCAGGGGCCAGGGCCTGTTCAAAAAAATTGAAAAAAGGATTGTCTGAAAAACGCCGGGCGCTGGTCAGAAGGTCACGGCTTTTAAGGGGGCTCAGCTTCCTGTCGCTGTAATCGGACAAGGTGATCCTGAACCGCTCTTTCGGAACTGAAGCAGATACCAGGCGATTGAGATCGAACACCTTTTGGCGGTAGCGGTCAAGGTTACAGTATCCTCGAGGTGTCTTCAGTTCTGCCAGCATGGCATCTTTCTGCCTGAGTGCCCTCCTTGTCCAGGCATCTGTCTCTCTGGTCATGCAGTTTTCCACCAGCCACATCAACCCGTCCATGCTGGCATCATATACCCGGCATGAAATGCCCTGTGACCGCAGTGCACCGCTGAGCAGGGCAACTCCTGCCGGCGGCTCACAAGGCTTGGCCACCGGAGGAAAAATCAATATCATGGTGTTTTTGCACTCCTCTGGTAATCTGTTTTGCTTTCACCGGGTGTATAACATATTATATATTTTTTTACACCATGGAGCCCGTAATTTGTTTCTATACATAGAAACATTTTTCTTGACAAGCCGTGTTTTTTTATTTAAAAGGCTGCTGATGCTGTCTATTCATCTTGTTTTTATTTGACATCAACCACCGGGACAACCACAATGTTATTGAACCAGTTTCCTGACAAACCAGAATTTTTATCCCTTTGTTCATCAGGCAATGTCATACCGGTCTGCAGACAGATCCTGGCCGACCTTGAAACCCCTGTATCCATCCTGAACAAATTCTATGACAAAGCTGAAGAATCCTTTCTTCTCGAAAGTGTAGAAGGCGGGGAACGATGGGGGCGCTACAGTTTTCTTGGAGTTGGCGCCCATGGTCATGTCAAGGTGTTCAATCGCGAGGTTGTCATCGTGACCGGAAACCGGGAACAAAAGATTCCCCATTATAAAGATCCTTTTGGTGTGATACGTAAGCTGATCCAGGCCTATGTTCCTGCCGACATCGAAGCCCTGCCCAGATTCTGGGGAGGACTGACCGGTTATATCACCTACGAGGCAGTGTCCTTTTTTGAAAATATACCGGTTTTTCTGCCGGACGATACGCCCTATGCCCATTTTATCATACCTGACAAACTCATTGTCTTTGACAACGTGAAGCAGACCCTGACCTGTATCGTCATCTGCTACATGGAAAAGGACACTGATGCAGGAGCAACCTATGACAGCGCCCTTTTGCAGCTTGACCGGATGATCACCAGGATCAACACCCCCCCGGAAAGAGAGGCTTTCCCCGCAATCCTGCACCAGGTCAGTCTCGAGCATGAAGTCCCGCCTGAACAATACAGGGACGGAGTCAGGACAATCAAACGCCATATTGTTGAAGGGGACATTTTCCAGGCCGTATATTCACAGCCTTTCTCCTGTCAGGTTGACATCGATCCTGTGGCCATTTACCGGGCCCAGCGGTACATCAACCCTTCGCCCTACATGTTTTTCATGAATTTCAAACACCTGGTAATTGCCGGGTCTTCTCCTGAAACCATGGTAAGGCTTGAAAACAATACAGCCGTATTACGCCCCATTGCAGGAACCAGGGCAAGGGGCGCCAGTGAGCAGCAGGACCGTGACCTGGCAGATGAACTGCTCAATGACGAAAAGGAAAAAGCAGAACATGTCATGCTCATCGACCTTGGCCGCAACGATTTAGGAAGGGTGGCCGAACCCGGCTCGGTCCAGGTGACCGACACCATGGTCATCGAGCGTTATTCCCATGTCATGCACCTGGTTTCCAATATCGTGTGTGACATGAAACCAGAATACGACGCTTTTGACCTGCTCAAGGCCACTTTTCCGGCAGGAACCCTCTCCGGCGCTCCAAAGATCAGGGCCATGGAGATCATTGCCTCGCTTGAAAACCGGCCCAGAAATATTTACGGCGGCGCAGCCGGATATATCTCGTTTACCGGCAACATGGACCTTGCCATCACCATAAGGACCGCCGTGATGGAAAACAGTAAACTGACGGTCCAGGCCGGGGCGGGAATTGTCCATGACTCGGATCCTGAAAAGGAACTTGAAGAATGCATCAACAAGGCCAGGAGTGTCGAAACCGCCCTGCAGCTGGCCGCATCCAATACAAACAGGGGGGATTTATGCGCGTAGCCGTAATTGACAATTATGATTCCTTCACATTCAACCTGGTTCATTATATTCTTCATGCCGGCGCCGAGACCGAGGTCTTCAGGAACGACCAGGTCACAACGGACGAACTTTTTGAGCTGAACCCCGATGCCATCGTCATCTCCCCCGGGCCGGGACGGCCTGATGACGCGGGAATTTCCCTGGAAGTGGTATCTAGGCTGTCAGGAAAAATTCCCATACTCGGGGTATGCTTAGGTCACCAGGCAATCGCCCAGAGTTTTGGTGGAAAAATAGTTCATGCCGACCGTATCATGCACGGTAAAACCTCCATGATAACCACGGACGGCAGGCAGATTTTTTCCGGCATCACCAGGCCCATTGCCGTGATGCGGTATCATTCCCTTGCCGTCGACCGTGACAGCCTGCCCGACTGCCTGGAAATAACGGCCTGGACACAGTCGGGTGAAATCATGGGACTGCGCCATAAATCACACCCCACCCAGGGAGTCCAGTTTCACCCGGAATCTTTCATGACCCTGGCCGGTAAACGGTTAATCAGAAACTTTATCAATGGAGTGCAGTAAATGACATTTAAAGACAACTTGAACAGGATCATCCAGAGAAGAGACCTGGAAGCGGACCGCATGGCAGAAATGATAACCGATATTTTTTCAGGCCGGATCACCGAAGCAGAGATAGGGGCTTTCATGGCCGGTCTTGCCGTCAAGGGAGAAACAGTGGAGGAGCTGGCAGGTGCCGCCAGGGCCATGCGCAGAAAAGCCGCGAGGATCCAGGCGGTCTCTTCAAAAGTGATTGACACCTGCGGTACCGGCGGTGACATGTCGGGATCTTTCAACATTTCCACCGCCACGGCACTGGTGGTGGCCGGATGCGGTGTCACGGTGGCCAAGCACGGTAACCGGAGCGTCTCTTCAAAATGCGGCAGCGCGGATGTCCTGGAAGCACTCGGAGTAAACATCGATACTGACCCGGAAATCGTTGAAGAAGCGGTCAATGAGATCGGAATCGGGTTCCTGTTCGCCCCCCGGTTTCACGGGGCCATGAAATACGCTGCCAAGGCCAGAAAGGATGTGGGCATCAGGAGCATATTCAACATGCTGGGACCACTGACAAACCCTGCGGCCGCCAGTTGCCAGCTTCTCGGGGTCTATGCCCCGCAGCTCACGGAGATGTTCGCCCAGGCCCTCAAAATGCTGGGGGTCACCAGGGCCATGGTGGTTCACGGCCACGACGGCATGGATGAAATCACGACCACGGCACCGACCCGGGTATCGGAACTAAAAAACGGCATGATCCGGTCCTGGGACCTGGACCCGCTCATGTATTTCGATGATTATGCAGCCATGTCAGACCTCAAGGGGGGAGCCCCTGAAACCAATGCCCGGATCATCAGGGATATACTGGATGGCAAAAAAGGCCCCGGGCGCGACATAGTCCTGATCAATGCGGCAGCCGCTCTGACGGTGGCCGATGCCGTGCCCGACATTCCTTCAGGCCTGGTTCGCGCAGCCGAAGCAATAGATTCCGGAAAAGCTTTGGAAAAGCTTGAAGCGCTGGCGGCATTCACCACGGAGAACCAATAGCCATGGCAATTGAAGGTTTTCTCAGGCAGGTGGTCGAAGAGAGGAAGGTGGACATCGAGGCCGTAAAGAGAAAGGTGCCGGCAGCGGCCGTTCGCAATGAGGCGGAGCAAACAAGTTTGCCTGCAAGTTTCAAGGATGCGCTGGCCGGAAGAACGCCCGAGAGGCCCGGCATCATAGCTGAAATAAAAAAGGCCTCCCCTTCCAGAGGTGATATACGACTTACCCTCGATGTGGCAGAATATGCCGCCTCCTATACCCGGGCAGGCGCCTGCGCCATATCCGTATTGACGGAGCCCCGGTATTTCAAGGGATCCTTAAAGGACCTGGAAACTGCCTGCAAGGCTACATCCCTGCCGGTACTTTGCAAGGATTTTGTCGTTACATCCTACCAGGTATACGAGGCCCGGCGGGCCGGGGCCTCGTCCATCCTTCTTATCACCCCTGTGCTGTCCGGATCACAGCTGGCCGAATATATCATGCTGTCCAGGGAGCTGGGCCTTGAACCACTGGTGGAAATCAACTGTGAAAAACAGCTGGAGGCTGCATGCAGGGCAGATGCCAAAATCATAGGGATCAACAACCGGAATCTTGAAACCCTTGCTGTGGATACAACAGTTTCCAGGCGCATTTCAAGGCTCATCCCGGAAGAAATCATCAGGGTGGAAGCCAGCGGTATCGGTTCGAGAAAGGATATTGAAAAAGGCATCGAGGCACGATTCTTCAATTTTCTGGTCGGAGAGAGCATCGTGAGAGCCAAAGATCCTGAAAAATTCATCCAGTCTCTGATTACACCATTTTCTGATTAAAATTGATACCTGACATGCCGGATACTTTCATTAAAATCTGCGGTATAACCGATCCCGTGACAGCAAAGGCCTGCGCTGACATGGGCGCAAATGCCGTTGGAATGGTCTTTTTTGAAAAAAGCCCGCGGCACGTTTCCTGTAAAACAGCTGCGCAAATCACCCAAAGCCTTCCGCAAAAGATCCTGAAAACCGGTGTGTTCGTCAACACTTCTTTTGAAGATATCATGCAAACCGTATCCGAGTGCGCCCTGACGGCCGTACAGCTTCATGGCGACGAATCCCCGGACCTGGTGGATGCCCTGAACAAACAGGGGCTCGTTGTCATCAAGGCCCTTTTTGCGGCCAGAGCTCCCCTGATTTCACAGGCCACGGCCTTTTCAAATGCAGGCATGCTGCTTGTGGAATACGGCATGGGCAGCCTGCCCGGCGGAAATGCCGAACCCTGGTCCTATGAAAAGTGCCTCGATGTAGGAGCCGGCCCCCCTGTAGTCCTGGCAGGAGGACTTACAGCGGACAACGTCACAAAAGCCATTACCATGGCACATCCCTTTGGTGTGGATGTCTCATCCGGAGTTGAAACCTTGGTGGGCATAAAAAGCATTCCGAAAATAAGAAACTTCATTGAAACCGTCCGAAAGACCGGCGCATCCCGATACTGACAAAGTCTATCGTACCAGGATATTGGTACCGGGATAGATGTCCTCGTTTTCAGAAAGCTGGTTCAGTTTTCTAAGCTGGGCCACTGTGGTGTTGTATTTTTTGCTGATGCTCCAGAGAGTTTCGCCTTTCTGCACAGTATGAAAATGAGCCTCTTTTTTCGTGGACAAGGTTTTTTTTACCGCCGGAGTCCCGGTTTGAGCAGAAGGAGAAGCGGCCGCAGGCATAGGCGCTGCAGGAGCCCGGGTTTGAATTTTACGCGAAAGTTCCTGCATGCTGCGTTCAAGGGTATCCATACGCTCGGCCAGGGAATCAAACTTGACGGAAAAAGCAGTCTCGAGGCGGTCCATCCGCTGGCGGTAGGTCTCGAGTTCTGTAGCGCTTTGTTCACCCTCTGTTCCGGTCTGGCCGGTATCAATGGTACCGGTGCCGGAACCCAGTTTTTCCATGAGGATGGATTCAATATGGTCAATGCGCTGTTCAAATGACTGCACAGATGATTCAGGTGTCAAGGGTGAAGGGGCCGGATCAGGGGAATTGTCACCCGTCCTGAAGAAAAAGAATACAATGACCACCGACAGGAGAGCCGCCCCGAGAAAAATCACGGCATATTCATTTTTTTTATTGAACAGGCCGGCGCCCGGAATTCCTGCTGCGCTGTCAAGTGATTTTTCTCTTTTCACGTTCGGGGTTTTTGCACGTTTTTTATCCCGGTCGTCCGGGGAGGTTTTTTCCTTCATGACAGTCTCCTGTAATTTGTGACCCCTTTGTCCATTCAATCCAATGATCGCTGTTTACTTAAATATCATCCTTGGTCATTTTTTCAATACCAAATTCACTTTGGACCGCGACAAAATCAGTATTGAATCCGTACAGGTGTATATGATAGTATCATCAAAAGGCGGTCATGGAATTCATTTAACAATGCAGGAAAAATCAATGAATAAAATTCAAGCGTTTTTAATCTGTTGCCTGGCACTGATTGCATTTCATGCACCTTTTTCTTTATCCCCCTGCCAGGCACAGGAACGCGAATTTACCAACACCATAGGTATGAAGTTTATCCTGGTCAAAGCCGGTACTTTTCTCATGGGCAGCCCTGAAACCGAGATGGGGCGGCAATGGAACGAAACCCGCCACAGGGTGACGATTTCAAAAGACTTTTATATCCAGGAAACCGAGGTGACCCAGGGCCAGTTCAAAAAACTTGTGGGATTCAACCCCTCGGCCTTTAACGAACTTGGGGACGATTACCCGGTGGATACCCTGTCATGGAATGAATGCATTGAATTTATCCGGGTCCTGAACGGCTATGAAGGCACCGGAAAATACCGCCTGCCGACTGAGGCTGAATGGGAATATGCCTGCCGGGCCGGAACGGCGACCGCCTTTGCCGGCGGTCCCATCCTGGTGGATTCCTGCAACGAACCGGAACCGGCTCTGTTTGACATGGCCTGGTACTGCGGCAATTCCGGTACCATTCAGCCTGCCGGCGAATTCCGGCCCCATCCTGTCAAGACCCGCAGGCCCAATGCATGGGGACTTTACGACATGCACGGCAATGTCCAGGAATGGGTACAGGATGCCTGTAAGTGGAGGGATTTCTGGCGCGGGAGAATCGGAGCCAAAACAGATACCTATCAAGACGGCGTAATCGATCCTTTGAGCAGAACCGGTGATCACCGGATTATCAGGGGCGGCGGGTGGTACCAGAAGCCCAGGTACCTTCGCAGCGCCCAGAGAAGCTATTATAAACCCGTAACAAGGCGCAACAGTTTAGGTTTCAGGCTTGTCAGGGAAAAGTGAACAGCCCGCGCTTGAGCTTTTCCCGCTGGAAGCGCTATACGCTATAACCGTGACCTGATGGCCAGAAAATTGTGGAACCTGTGTTTCAGTATAATCAGCCTGATCCATTTTTCACATAACACAGCGATCCTGGCGCCTTTATCCCTGCCATCATCAGGTTTGCTGTCGACAAGGCCCTGGACCCTGGCAACGGCTGCCTGAATTTCAGGATCTGCCTGGTTTTCAGCTGCCAGCGCCTGGTAAATTTCCAAAGCGTCCCGGTAATGGGACTGTTTTTCCAAAAGCCTTGCCATTTCAAGTGTTTTTATTTCGGTATTCACGGCTACTGCTCCTTTGTACCGGTATCGGATGGTTCGGACTTTTTGAACTTGAAGATCAATTCATCTTCCGTAACCATCTCGTGTGAATGCTTGGCCACATGTTCTATATATTCCGGGTCTTTTTTCAAATCATTTATCTGTTTTGCAAGTTTCTGGTTTTCCACCTGAATCCTGGCCGTCTGCTGATGAATTTTGTTTTCTTTGTCTTTGAGGTTAAGGTAATCCATCAGTCCGCTGGGCCCGAAAACAATCAGGATCAAAAGCACCACGATGAAAAATACCATGAAAACGACCCCGAGTTTTTCCGTCTGGCTCATATTATCTTTTCTTTGGCATCATGCGTTGTTTTATCATTTTAAATTCCCTGCCTGACAGCACGCGCTGAAGGACAAGGTAAACAAAGGCCCCGGCAAGGATACATCCGGCAACACCGGCTGCCAGGAAGACTTTATCACAGTTTTTTTCAAATATCAAAGCTGCGGCATATATCACGACCGAATACATCACCAAAGATATCCCTGTGGTTTTTACCATGAACAAAAAGGTTTGATCAAAAATACGGCGCAGCGATCCTCTCATGCCGGCCAGCAGAAAACAAAGCTGAACCACGGCGGCCAGCACCTGGGCCATTGCTATGCCAAACAGGGTTAAAGGCCTGAAAATAAAGACGGCAGACAGACCATAGACCGCCATGGAAACAAGGCCCGCATACACAGGCCACCTGAACCTGAGCATGCCGTGGTACCATGTGACTGCAAGCCTGACACCGGCATAGGCCCACATACCGGATCCAAGGTACAGCAGGCATTCGGCGGTCTGTTCGACAGCTTCCATGTCAAAGGCCCCGTGATGGAAAAGAAGCTCGACAATCGGATACCGTAATGCCACAAGACCTGCCATGGCCGGAATAACCAGGAAAAATACCAGCTTTATCCCGTCAATGAACGAATCCATCGCCAGGGTGCTGTCTTTTGCAGCTGATTTCAAAGAAAGTTGCGGCAACAGGACCGTTGCAACGGACACCATGAAAATACCTAAAGCGAACTGGACCAGGCGGTCGGCATAATAGAGAAACGTCACGTTGCCCTGTTCCAGGAAAAAGGCGAGAAAAAAACCTGTCAAAAGGTTGATCTGGTATCCGCCTGAACCGATCATGCCCGGCAGCAGGTTTTTAAGACAGGCCTTCACACCGGGGTGAAAAAATGGAAAACGCCGAAGCCTTACCATGCCAAACCGGCCCAGAAAAGGTATCAGCATCAATAGCTGCAAAAGACCCCCGGCTGTTACGCCTGCAGCCAAGACAATAACAGGATTTTCCATGCCAAAAGCAATTAACACGGTAAACAGGATTACCACCAGGTTGAATACAAGCGGGGCTGCGGCCGGAGCCCCAAAATGTCCGAGCCCGTTCAATATCCCCATACCGGCGGACAGCACTCCCACGATGCATATATAGGGGATCATGAGCTTAAAGAGCAACAGGGTCATCTCCCGGGAGTACGATGCGGCTGCCTGGTCTTCAAACAGCAGGCCGAACCCGGCCGGGGCCAGCCAGAAAAGGGCTGGCCCCAGGATGATCACGAGAACCGTGGTCAATGTCAACAGTGACATGGCCAGCTCAGCTGTCTGCCGCCGGCCTTTTGCAGCAAGGGTCCGTGAAATCACCGGGACAACGGACAGGCCCAGTATACCTTCTCCCAGGAGCTTTCTGAACAGATCCGGCAGCCTGAAAGCCAGGTAAAAAGCATCACTGGCGGCACCGGCCCCGAGAACAAAAGCAATGACCACATCACGGATCATGCCGAAAATCCGGGATACCAGTGTCAATCCACCTACCATGACAGTATTTTTTACAAGGGATTTCACATCTTTTCCTTGACATGTGCCCTGAAATTAATTATATATCAATTTTTACAATTATTACTATTTTATCTATTTCAAACAAGGAGTGAAGAACCGTTGGCCAATCACAAATCTGCAAAAAAACGCGCAAAACAGGGCCTTGTCAGAAGACAGAGAAACCGGGCCGTAAAGACCGCTGTCAAAAACCTTGAAAAAAACCTCCGCAGTGCGGTCGAACAAAATGATGAAAACAAAACCGCCGTTTTGAGATCGGTCCAGTCCAGGCTCCAGAAAGCCGCCCAGAAAGGCGTTATCCATAAGAGAACCGCAAGCCGGAAAATATCCAGGCTCACCCGTCTGGTAAACGCTTAAACCACCGGTCCTGTTTAAAACACCTGAAACGGCAGGCGTTATGGTTACATGACAGCCTGCCGTTTTTTGTTTTCTGCATGCTCCGGTTTCATCTGCCGCCCGCTTAAAAATCATCACACATGGCGGCAACAATTTTATGGGCCATTTTTGCAAAGGCCTGTTCAATCACATCTTTTTTACCCGACTCATCAGACGTATTGTCAGAAGACACAAATCCATCCTCGACTCCTCTGAAATTTCGAAGCTCCCAGACAGTCAGGCCCTCACTGTCAACCATTTTCACATCTATGAGCGCCGTTACCTGCCTTTCAAGCACCTGGTCACTGGATGTCCTGGAAAGTGTTGAAAAGGTGATTGACCTTATGGTGCCGGAAATAACGGCATCGGCATCCTGCAGATCCACCACCCTGGTATCTGACCTGATCATGATTTCCTGGACAAGGGCATTGGCAAACCTGGTTTCTGCCCCGCTGTAGTCACTTTTGTTTTCAAACGTCCTGACTGCCACAGTGGCCGTGTTCCCGGGCAGCAGGCCGCCTGACGAAAACCTGTATCCGCAGGAAAACATGGTCACAAGAGCGGCAGCAATCAAGAAAACGGCAAACAAAACTTTTTTCATATCACACCACGATATTGACAAGGGTCTGCTGTTTTTGAATGACAATGACCTTTTTGACCGGGGCATCGCCCACGTGTTTCTGAATTTTCTCATCAGCCAGTGCCTTTTTTTCTATCACGTCTCTCGATGTATCGGCTGAAGTTGTAAACCGCGACCTCAGCTTACCGTTCACCTGGATCACGACAACCATTTCATCCTCGACCAGCGAGTCTTCCCTGTATTGGGGCCAGGTCTGTTCCAAAACGGACGGGGCCTTTTTCATCAATGAGTACAGTTCTTCGCAAAAATGGGGCAGAATCGGAGACAGCAGCAGCACCACGGTTTCCAGGCAGTAACACATTACCTGCCGGGTCTCTTTGTCAGCTTGTTCCAGGTCCTGCTGATACATCATGTTGACCAGTTCCATAACCGCACTGATGGCGGTATTGAAATGAAAACTGGTTTCAATGTCATCTGTCACCTTTTTTATGGTCTGGTTTGCCTTGATATACAACCGGGCGGCATTATCAGGCAGGTCCCCGGCAGGACCGGTAAAAGGAGCAATACCGTCAATCAACGGCATGCAGTCCCGGGCCAGCCGCCACACCCGGTTCACGAACCTGTGGCTGCCCTCGACACCGTCCTGGCTCCATTCAAGATCCCGTTCCGGGGGTGATGCAAAAAGACAGAACAGCCTGGTGACATCAGCCCCGTATTTTTCAAGCAGCTCGTTGGGGTCCACCACATTTTTTTTGGACTTGGACATCTTGATAACCCGACCGATTTCAACCGGGCTGCCGCACCTGGTACAGGTCATTTCATCCCCGGCCCCCCGCTTAGCCTGGTCCGGAAAAAGATAGCCGTGCTCCGGACAGGTCATGGTTTCCTTGCATACCATACCCTGGGTCAAAAGGCGGGTGAAAGGTTCTTTAAAATCGATCATGCCAAGGGTGTTGAGCACCCGCATGAAATACCTGGAATAAAGAAGGTGCAGAACGGCATGTTCCACCCCGCCTATATATTGATCCACAGGCATCCAGTAGGAAACGGCTTTGGGATCGAACATGCCCTTGTCATATTTCGGGGAACAATACCGCAGGTAATACCATGAAGACTCCACAAAGGTATCCATGGTGTCGGTATCCCGCCTTGCGGCAGTTGATCCGCACCGCGGACAGACGGTGTTCTTGAAATAGTCAAGGGTTGGAAGGGGCGATCCGCCCTGCGGCGACAGGTTTGCATCTTCAGGAAGTAAAATGGGAAGGTCCGATTCAGGCACAGGCACAACCCCGCATTCAGGGCAGTGGATGACGGGGATAGGCGTTCCCCAGTACCGCTGGCGGGAAATCCCCCAGTCCCTGAGCCTGAATGAAACCGTCTTTTTGGCCCGGCCTTTTGATTCAAGCCACCGGGTGATGGCTTCCATGGCATCCTTGTTGTTCATGCCGTTGAATTCACCGGAGTTCACCATCACACCTTCTCCAGCATAAGCTTCCGCCATGGTCTCTGCGTCAAGGTTCTGGTCCGGCGGCTGGACCACCACCCGGATTTCAAGACCGTATTTTCGTGCAAAATCAAAATCCCGCTGATCACCTGCCGGAACGGACATTATGGCGCCGGTCCCGTACTCCATCAGAACGAAATTGGCTGTATAGACCGGTATTTTTTCACCGGTGGCCGGATTAATGCAGAATGCGCCGGTGAATACACCTTCTTTTTCGTATTTTTCAATCCCGCTGGCAGATCTTTCCTGGCAGGAAACCTTTTCTATAAAATCATTGACCATATCTTCCTGGTCCGTGCCTTTTGACAATGTGTCGACCAGGGGATGTTCCGGTGCCAGGCACATGAAGGTCGCTCCAAAAACCGTGTCAGGCCGGGTGGTAAAGACCACTATATCGTCATCCTGCCCGTCTATGCCGAACCGGAGCTCAGCGCCTTCACTCTTGCCGATCCAGTTTTTCTGCATGAGGGTGACCCTCTCAGGCCATCCCGGAAGTTTGTCACAATGGACCAGAAGATCTTCGGCATAATCGGTGATCTTGAAATACCACTGGTACAGTTTTTTCTGCCTTACCACCTTGGAACACCGCCAGCAGCATCCCTGTTCAACCTGTTCGTTGGCCAGCACGGTCTGGCATTTTTCGCACCAGTTGACATAGGATTCTTTGCGATAGGCCATTTTCTTTTCCAGCATCTTCAAAAACAGCCATTGCTCCCACTTGTAGTACGCAGGATGGCAGGTCGCTATTTCACGGTCCCAGTCATAGGAAAAACCCATTCTTTTCAACTGGGATCTCATGTATTTTATATTGTCATAGGTCCAGGCCGCAGGATGGGTCTGATTGTCTATGGCGGCATTTTCAGCCGGCATGCCGAAAGCGTCCCACCCCATCGGGTGAAGCACATTGAACCCGTTCATGCGTTTGTACCTGGTAATCACGTCCCCGATGGTGTAATTTCTGACATGCCCGATATGAATTTTACCCGAAGGATATGGAAACATCTCCAGAAGGTAATATTTTTCCCTTGATTCATCTTCGTCGACCTTGAAAAGACCGCGGTCTTTCCAGTACTCCTGCCATTTTTCTTCCACTTTTCCGGGATGATATTGTTCATCCATTGTGCAACCCCTTTCAAAAACTGCCCTGTCCTTCTGAAATTCAGCTGATTGTCAATCCTTGCAAAAGGTTATAAATGCCACAACACAGGCAAAATAGCAAGACTGATCTTTCAGCTGTAAAAAGTGCGGCCCTGTTTGCTTAAAACCATGGACCGTCAACCGGAATCAACTGCAGGATGCCTGTTTAATGCCTCGATGCGTGACATGTAGAACGTTGCCGGGCCATCGTCAGGCATGATGTTCAGCACCCTTGAAAATGCCTGGACCGCAGTTTCAAAATCCCTGGCATCGTATGCTTCAAGCCCTTTTGCAAACCAGTTCACAATCTCCATATCCGTTTGCGTAGCTTCAGCCATGGCATCTCGAAGCTCAAAAATTACGACAGATTCTGTTTTTCCCTTTACCTTTGCGCTGCCAAGCTTTCTAACCAGGAACTCGTCGCCCAGGCCAAGACAGGTGGATTCGCTGATGATAACCTGTGTCCCGTATACCTTGTTAAGGCCCTCGAGCCGGTTGGCGATGTTAACCGCGTCCCCGATCACCGTATAGTCGATAAAATCGTCACTTCCCAGGTTGCCGACCACCACGGGCCCGGTATTGATTCCGATGCCGAACCTGAGCATGTCCATCCCGGCTGCTTTACCGGACTGTCTCAGATGATCGAGAGCCCGGGTCATTGCAAGGGCGGACCTTGCCGCCTTTACCGGGTGATCAGGTATCGGCAGCGGTGCCCCGAAAAAAGCCATGACCATATCCCCTACCAGCTTGTCCAAAGTACCGCTATATTTGAAAACCAGGGGAATCATCGCCCCGAAATATGAATTGAGCAGCTGCCTGGTCTGCCTTGGACTGAGTTGTTCGGAAATGGCGGTAAAATTTCGAAGGTCTGAAAACAAAATGGTAAGGTTCTGCTGGGATCCCTGCAGATGGGTGTCGATATCGCCCTTGACCAGTTCATCCGCCACTCCCCTTGACACATATCTTCCGAACATTGCTGAAATACGCGCGGCCTTTTTCTTTGCAAACACTGCCTGGACACTCCCGCCGGCCACGAACTGCAGTATGACGACGGCCAGCAGGGGGGCAGTGCTGAAAACCAGGTCATTTGAAGAAAAAGCGATATGCCTTGCCAGAACCACGGCTGCCAGGATTGCGATCAGTATGAAAAATCCCTTTAAAAGGGAAATCCCGGGGTGATAAAACACAAGTGAAATCAGGCCTATAGCTGTTATCAGAAAAAACATCCAGCCTGGTCCCAAGACATGGATTATCCTGTCGTTCAGTATGGTTTCCGCGGCATTGGCCAAAACAGACACACCGTAATCCATTTTACTGTAGGTG
>CAYNHL010000041.1:0-26396 GCA_964397015.1 uncultured Desulfobacterales bacterium
GGTGTCGTGCTCAATATTGGAAAAGATCACCTGGGTAATGACTGGATAGAGACCCAAAAAGACCTGAGCATGGTAAAATCCACTGTCGTAGAGGTTGTCAAGGAAACAGGAACTTCTGTTTTAAACGCGGATGACAAAATGACCATGGAAATTCAGGGTCGAGCCCGGGGAAATGTTATTTTATTTTCTTTAGACCCGGAAAATAAAAATCTTAAAAACCATATAGAAAATGGAGGCACTGCTGTCACCGTCGTCGACCGGAATGTCATTATCAGGGAAAGGGAACTCGATGTCATTATCTGCACGCTTGAAGAAATTCCCATTACCTTTGGCGGTATAATAGATTTTAACATCTCAAACACCCTTGCCGGTATTGGAGCTCTGCATGGAGTAAACATTCCCGTTGAGCAGATTCGAAATGGAATTATGACATTTTATCCTTCGCCGAACCAGAACCCCGGCCGTATGAATTTATTTGATTTTCAGAAATTCAAACTGCTTTTGGATTATGGCCATAACCCTGAATCAGCCCGTGCTATGGCCAGCCTGTTACCGAGGCTCTCACCCGGAAGAAAAGTTGCGTTGTGTCATGGGACGGGAAATCGAACCACAGAGCAAATCATTGACTATGGAAAAGCCCTGGCCCTGGTTTACGATTATATCCTGCTGACTGATTTCGATCCCCGGAACAGACCGCTTGGGGAAACCCCGGAACTGGTTTATGAAGGATTGATCCAGGGTGGTTTCAAAAAAGAAAATATTGAAATCGTTCCGGAGCCGGACAAGGCTGTGGATACGATTTTTTCAAGAGCCCGGCAGGGTGATCTGCTGGTCATCCAGCCGGATGATCTTGAACCTGTTATGAGTCAAATACTGGAACGATACCGGGAAATGATTGCAGCAGTCAGGCAGGGTGACGGACTGCAAGCACAGGACAAAGGCCCCGGCTGATGACCCGGTCTGTGGTGGATCCTACCAGGAACTGCTCGAGAAGTCCGTGCCCCCGGATGCCCAGTACGATCATGTCAATGCTGTTTTTTTCTGCATAGGAAAGCAGTTCCTTGTAAGGTTGACCTTCAAGCAGTATTGTAACCGGGGTGCACCAGTCCCGGCTTTCCTCGGGCACCATTTCCGCGAGTTGTCGTTCAAGCCGCTTGGATATCAAAGCCCGGTCCTCGGCCTCCTTTTCGGCAACCTTCTGCTGCAGTTCCAGGTATTCAGAGGGAGTCCAGCCCAGGTTTTCCCCGCTCTGGAGCTTTATGTAGTCTGATTTTTTCAACCCGGCCGTGCTTTCCGGCCGCATGACATGGGCCAAGTGAAGCCGGGCCTTAAATTTTTTTGCAAAGCCGAATGCACGGTCAAATGCCTCGTCTGAGTCTTCTGAAAAATCACATCCTACCAGGATATTTTTCAATGCTGCAGGTTCCGGTGCCGGTATGTCCGCCTCGTCTCCTGTTGTATGCAGTACCAGCAGCGGGCATGTCAGGATTTTGACAAGACGGCTGGTCACCGAGCCTATTAAAAACCGTTTGATGCCTGATCCGCCATGCGTTGCGGCAATGACCATGTCGATACTGTTTTCTTCGGCCTCACGGTTGATTTCATCTGCCGGGTGTCCGGTGGTGATAGCGATATCGCAGTCAAGGCCCTCTTTTTTCGCCAGGTCTTCAAGGCGTTCTTTTGCACTTTGGATACGTTCGCTTTCAGTTCCGGCATAGATGAGATAGGGAGCCATATGGCTCGATATCATAGGGGTTTCAGGAATGACATGGCAAAGATAAAGCCTGGCTTCAAAGTTTTTTGCCAAAAATTTTCCATAGGACAGGATCATGCCGGTAAAGTCGGAGAAGTCAATGGCACACATGATTTTTTTGGGTTCGTTTTTCATTGTTTTCCTCCCTATGATCTATGCAGGTTCCTGAAGTTTATAAAAAATAAAAATTTGATTCAATAGTTCATCTGCCCTGCTTTTCAAGTATTGTAGTATTTCCGGCAACATGGAGTCAAGAGGAATGTTGGATTCGCTTTTTTTTTTAACCTTTGGCGGGAAGGGCGCCAAAGGCATCTGATAAAAGAGAACCAAAGGGAAATGTGAAAACAAAAATCAAAGATTGATATTGGTTTTTCTTTTGTGTTATTATCTGCATCGATACAGCCATCCGATACACCTGTTTTTTGAGTTAACACTGTCATCAGGGTTACATGTGATGAATATTAAAAATGGCCTGTCACTGGTCCCGGTTTTATGCCTGATCATTGCCGCAGGGGTGCTGTACGCCAAGCCGGTTATCCTGACTATTGTGTTTCATCCGCTTTCCATACCGGTCCTGGACGGAAAGTCTTCTCCAGGCAGCGACATCGTAATTCATTACCATGAACGGCCTCCTTACTATGTGACCGGCCCTTTAGGAGTTTACGGCCTGGTCTGTGATCCGGTTAAAAGAGCGTTCAATGATGCAGGAATAACCTACAGATGGGAAAAAACACCTGCTGCAAGGCAACTGGATATTCTGAAATTCAACGGACAAAACACCTGCATAATCGGCTGGTTCAAAACGCCGGAACGGGAAACGTTTGCATTGTACTCCCGCTATATTTACCAGGACAGGCCTACCATTGCCCTTGCCCGTTCAGGCAATGAGCGCATGGTATCTGGCAGGGCCCTGGCTGATACCCTTAAAAATGAAGAGCTGGTATTACTGCGAAAAGAGGGGTATTCCTACGGGTCATTTGTCGATGACATGATTTCACGATATAATCCTGTCCAGGAAGTCACGACAGCCGGAAACATCGGGATGTTGAAAATGATTCACGACCGGCAGGCGGATTATTTTTTTATTTCCGGTGAAGAAGCAGTGGAACTGGTCCGGACATCGGGGCTTTTACCGGATGATTTCACCTTTATCCGTTTCACCGATGTCCCGAAGGGAAACAGGCGGTACCTTTTATTCAACCGCAAGGTGGACCCTTATATAATTGAAAAATTTGACAGGGCCATGGAACACCAGCAGGATAATGAAACCGATGAAGAAGAATACAGGGGCATGATGCCGTGACATATAAATCCAAAACAGCCCTGGTTGCTTTTGTGCTGCTTCTTTTGTTCTGCACAGTCGTGTTTGTCCATGAACACAAGGTTAGAAAATCAGCTCATGCCGGAATAGAGACCCATGCCGCTGTCGTGGCCAATGCTCTGTGGAACCAGAACCCGCTGGGTGCGGCACAATATCTGTCTTTGGCCTGCAGCTCCTATGATTACAAGTCCATTGTCGTGATGGATACCAGGGGAAACATTTTTCAAAAGGCAGCTGGTGAACCTCCGGGGCTCATGCAGCGTTTTTTTTCAAACCTTTACCTGATCAATGAGGTTCCCCTGTCTTCGCCCATTCGATACAATGACAAGGTGATCGGTACAATCAGGGCGGTCTGGTATTGTAACACCATTTATTTTGACATCCTGCTGCTGCTTGTCCTGATAATGCTTTTCATGATTTTGAGACTGAATATAAAATTGTTCAAGGAAAAACAGGAACTTGAAAATCATGTGGCCTATCGGACCAAAGAATTGTTCGATTTGAATGAAAACCTGCAGAACGAGGTGGAAAAGCACCAGGCATCAAAAGCCGCACTACTGGAAAGTGAAAAACGCTACCGGTCCTATTTTGAAGAAAATATGGCAGGATCGTATATTTCCAGCCCGGACGGCAGGCTGATTACCTGTAACCAGGAATATGTCCGTATTTTCGGGTTCAAGAACCGCCAGGAAGCACTGGATACAGCTGTTGCAGATATCTACCAGAATCAACATGACCGGGAACGATTCCTGGCGGACATCGCTGAAAAAAAGCGAATCTCAGGCTATGAAACAACTTTCAGACGTATGGACGGCAAAGTGATTCACCTGGTTGAAAATGCAGCAGCGGTTTTTGACGAACATGGCAATTTGGATCATATACGTGGTTTTTTACTGGATGTAACTGAAAAACGGGCACTGGAAGCACAGCTTGTCCAGACCCGCAAAATGGAGTCCATAGGCCGGCTGGCAGGAGGGGTGGCCCATGATTTCAATAACATGCTCAACGTGATCCTTGGACATACAGAACTGGCCCTGGATGCTGTAGACCCCTCTTCGAAGCTGCACCACAACCTCAAGCAGATTTTGAAGGCTGCCTCCCGTTCCGCCGATATTACCCGGCAGTTGCTGGCATTTGCCCGCAGGCAGACTGTAGCCCCGAAAGCACTGGATCTGAACGAGACGGTCGGAGGTATGCTCAAAATGCTTCGTAGGCTTATAGGTGAAGATATCGAGCTTGAGTGGGAACCAGCCAAAAACCTGTGGCAGGTAAAGATAGATCCTTCACAGGTAGACCAGATCCTGGCCAATCTTTGCGTCAATGCACGTGATGCCATTGACGGAATCGGGAAGATCACAATCAGAACCGGTATGAAAACTTTTCACACTGCTGATTGTTACGATGACCCTGAACTTGTCCCAGGTGATTTTGTCCTGCTGTCGATCAGTGACACCGGCGGCGGCATGGATACCGAAATCATGGACAATCTGTTTGAACCATTTTTTACTACAAAGGATGTGGGAAAGGGTACCGGACTGGGATTGTCCACGGTGTACGGCATAGTCAAACAGAATAAAGGGGCCATCAAGGTCTTTACCGAACGGGGCCTTGGCACAACCTTTAATATTTATCTGCCGCGTCATGTGGGAAAAACCGGCCAGGATCCTGCTGGCGCTGCATCAGCAGATATTCCATCCGGGCAGGGCCAGACCATAATGCTGGTAGAAGATGAAACCGCCATTCTCGAAATGCTCAGTACCATGCTCAGGCGGCTGGATTACACCCTGCTGAAGGCATCCACACCACTAGAGGCCCTTGGACTGGCCCAATCCCATGCAGGTCCGGTTCACCTGCTTATTACGGATGTGGTTATGCCGGAGATGAACGGACGTGATCTGGCGCTGCGCCTTACAGAAATTTATCCTGATCTCAGGTGCCTGTTCATGTCCGGATACACGGCCAATGTCATTGCTCACCAGGGAGTTCTTGACGAGGGGGTGCATTTTCTACAGAAGCCTTTTTCCATGAAAGATATAGCAACCAAGGTAAACCAGGTGCTGAGCCAATAAAGATGAAAAAAAGCAGGATTGGATTTAAAATATGACGTTTATACAAAGTTGTATATTATTTCTTTTTGGTCTGGCGATTCTGGCAGTGAGCACATTACCGGTTCATTCACAAACGTTGACGATCCTGACAGAAGAATGGAAACCCGTCAGTTTTTCCGAAAACGGCAAGGTCAAGGGTTTAGGTGTAGAAGTGGTCCAGGAAATTATCAAGCGGCTCGATTCAAGGGAAAAAATACAGGTACTGCCCTGGGCCAGGGCATGGGAGTTATTCATGAAAAGGCCCAATGTCGTTTTGTTTACCATGACCCGCACAGATGAAAGGGAAAAGCTTTTTACAATGATAGGACCCGTGGCAATCGGAACCACCAATTTTTATTCAAAAAAAGACCGTAACATAAAAATTTCAACGCTGGACGACGCCAGGAAGGTTGACAGGATAGGGGTATACCGAAGCGCTGTCGAAGAGCAGATCCTGACCGGAAAAAATTTTACGAATCTCGATGCAACAGCTTTGCCTGTACTGTCTGCGAAAAAACTCATGACAGGCCGTATCGACCTGTGGTGCAACGCAAACCTGACCGCCGCAAGCATCCTGGAAGATGCGGGGTTTTCCATCGATGATGTCGTAAATGTATTTACAATATCGGAAAATCATCTTTACATTGCCCTGTCCCGGGGGACTGATGAAAAGATTGTCCGTCAATGGCTTCATACCCTTGAATCCATAAAAGAGGATGGCACTTTTGCCCGAATTTACCACAAATGGCTGCCGGGTGAAAAAGTGCCGCAGAAAGTCGAACGTATCGGCTTGTTGAATTGATTGTGGCACTGACCTGTGTGTGAGAAATATGCGAATCTGGGATATAAGTACCGGTTATCTGAACGATAAAAGCCTGCTCGGAGAACACAGGGAACTCCACGGGATAATGTCCGTTCTCATGTTTCAAAAAAAAGGGTATTCAAGGCACCCTGAAACCCTTCGCTTTACCGGCCGCCTCAATGCCCTGTCCTTCAGGCATTCTTTGCTTGTAGAAGAGATGAGTCTCAGGGGGTTCAACCACCGCAGCCCGGTTGCAGAACCGGTCGATCCGGTATTGATGCCTCAGGAGTGGATCGATTCTCCAGGAAAACAGTACCGTATTCTTGAAGAAAAATACAGGACCCGTTCACAGGGGCCTATTCCGTTACCATCAAACACATTGTCCCTTTGGGCAAGCCATAAATATTCCGTCATGGCCAGGGATTATAACGCTTATAAAAGGATCGGCCGGCAGGTGGCAGACCGGAGAATCGGGTTTGAAGATCTGGCCGCCGGCATGACCGGTTTTTTATATACTCCGCCACCGGAGCCAGCCCTTGTCAACGCACTTTACCATATGTGGGGATATGTATCCGGTTTCACCAGCTCAAAACCGGATAAAAGCCATCCTGTTCAATGGATTCGGTTTATCCGTAAACTTGCGCTGCAGGGGAGTGTAACCTATCTTATGCATTCAACAGCCATCAGGGAACTTCCCTGCTGGTGCAACCTGTCAGATCAAAATGGAGATTTATCATGAAACCCGGAACCGTTACACTTTTATATTTCAGTCCCACCGGCACAACCCGTACCATTCTCGAGCGCATTGCCTCCAGTATACGAATACCGGTGGGCCAGGCAATTGACATGACAAGGCCCGATGTTCGGAATCAGGCTCCCTTCGAGTTTTCTAACGAACTGGTGATTATCGGGTCTCCGGTATACAGCGGACGGCTGCCAGAGGATGTGTCCCGATATTTGAAAACAACGACAGCTTTCGAAACCCCGGCCGTTCTCGTGGTAGTCTACGGCAACAGGGCTTTTGACGATGCCCTGCTGGAGCTCAGGGACATTACGGTGGCCAATGGTTTTATTCCTGTGGCCGGGGCGGCCTTTATCGGAGAACATTCATTTTGTCATGGTAACTTCAAGATTGCCGCTGGCAGGCCTGATGAAACAGATCTCGAACAGGCCCATGCCTTTGGAAAGGAGATCAAGAACCTGATGCGCCGTACGGAACAACCGACAGACCTGGTCCCTGTCGATGTTCCCGGCAGTTTTCCCTACAAGACAAAACCTGTAATGGAACCCTTTTCTTTCATACAGGTCACTGACGACTGTGACGGCTGCGGCATATGCCTGGAAGCATGTCCTGAAAACGCCATAGATGAAAAAAACGGTTACGCCACTGTTGATGAAAGCTGTATCCACTGCTGTGCCTGTATCAAGGCCTGTCCCCTGGATGCCCGGGTCATGAAGGACTCCCCGATACTTGAAATCGCTAAAAAGCTCACCCGCAACTGTGTTGAAAGGAAGATGCCTGAAACATTTTTTGCAGTGGATGAACGTGTTGAATGATGCCTGAAACAGACAAAGGATTCGCTGTATGCCGCACTGGTTATGACTGAGGAACCCCTTTTTTAAGGGTTTTCATCCGGTGGGCACGGATATGGGCAATTCCCTGTGAAAATACGAATCCCGTGCCGGCGACCAGGATGATAGCTGCGCCGGATGTCAAATCGTAGGCATAGGAGAGCCAAAGGCCGGTGATGGTAAATACCGAACCCAGCAGGCTGGAATTGATCATCATCCTGACCAGGGACCTCGAGTAGGGTTCGACGATATAGGGTGGGATGGTCAGAAGGGCGATGACCAGGATCAGGCCGACCACCTGGATAATCATGACAATGCCTACTGACAGGATACCGATTAGGGAGAAATAAAGTCTTTTGACGGCAATACCCCTGACCTTGGCAAATTCCTCGTCATAGGACATGGCCAGGATATCCTTGTAGAATAAAAAAACAAAGGCCAGCACTATGATTCCGACAAAAAGCATGATCCACAGGTCGGTGGCGGGAACGGTCAGGATACTTCCAAAAAGATAGCTCATCAAATCCACGTTGTATCCCGGGGAAAGGTCTATCAGGATGATCCCCAGGGCCATACCTATGGCCCATATCACGCCAATGACGGTATCCGCCCGGTGCCGGGCCTTTAGTGTGACGGCCGCCATTATCATGGCGGCAGCAAGGGAAAATCCCAGTGTGCCGGCCAGAAACGGCCAGTTGAAATAAAAGGCCAGCCCGATACCGCCATAGGCGGAATGGGCAATGCCCCCGGACAGGAACACGATACGGTTCACCACCACCAGGGTACCCATGATGCCGCAAATGATGCTGGCCAGAATGCCCGCGACCAGGGCGTGCTGCATGAAGTCAAAGGTCAGGGCCTCGATCATTTTGACCGCCTGTGTTCCGGCAGGTCCGGATGGAAAGGGGCGTTGACCATGCCGACAGGGCACAGTTCCGCAGCGGAACAGGCCTGCATTGTATTGAACATGTCCCGGTCCAGGTCGTTCGGGCGGTGGTAGTGAAGACGCCTGTTGACGCAGGCTACCGATTTTACATACCGGGAGACAACCAGAAGGTCATGAGTTACCACCAGGATTGTCACATCGGTGTTCAGATCGGTCAAAAGCTGGAAAAAACGTGCCTGTCCGCTGGTGTCAATACTGGCAGTGGGTTCATCGAGCAGCAGCAGTTTCGGACGGGTGACCAGAGCCCTTGCAATGAGAACCCGCTGGCGTTCTCCTCCGGAAAGCCTGCCGATTTTTTGGTGAGCTTTGCCTCCCATGTCCATTTTTTCAAGCGAGGTCATGGCATCCTGCCGGTCCTTTTTTTCATGTCTGCGGCGCCAGCGGTCCTGCGGCCGGAAAGTCCCCATCATGACTACGTCAAGGGCGGTGATGGGAAAATCCTGGTTGAGATGGACATTCTGTGGAACGTATCCAATGGCCTGGTGTGCTTCGTTGCCGATTGAATCCTTGATGTGGATAGAACCGGTATCAGGCTTGAGCAGTCCCAGGATCAGTTTTAACAGGGTGGTTTTACCGCTGCCGTTGGGACCGACAATTGCCATGAAATCACCCGGTTCTATGTTCAGGTTTATGTTGTCCAGGACATTTTCCTGGTTGTAGGAAAACGACATGTTGTTGATGGTTATAATCGGAGACGTCATCCAGATCCTTTTTTGCTATTCAAGAACTTGCCTGAACTGTTCGGCAATTTTCCTCAAGTTCTGCTCCCAGTTTTCGGCAAGCGGGTCTGCCTCGATCACAGTGCCATTGATCTGTTGTGCCACCAGGCTGGCACTTTTGGATGAAAACTGTGGCTGTACAAATACCACATCGATCCGGTTCTGCCTGGCATGGGTGATAAGGGCCTGCAGCTGGGCAGGCTTGGGGTTTTTTCCTTCCACTTCGATTGGAATCTGTTCAAGCCCGTAGGTCCTGGCAAAATAACCCCAGGATGGATGGAAGACCATGAATTTTTTCCCGCTGCTGCCTGACAATATCCCGGCAATATCCCTGTCAAGGGATTCAATAGCGGATATAAGACGTTCGCTGTTGATCCGGTAAAAGTCCCGGTTTGCCGGATCCTCTTTCTGGAGGGCTTTTGTAATGGTTGCAGCCTGTTTTGCAGCAAGGGGCGGAGACAGCCAGATATGGGGATCCGGATGACCCTGCATTGATCCTGTATCATGATCGTGTTCCTCGATTGAATCATGCAAATGGGATTTCATTGGTATTTTGTCGATACCTTCATCCGTGTGAACGATTTTCATATCAGGATTTGATGCTGCAAAACGCGAAAGCCAGGTCTTTTCAAACGGAACTTTGATGGCAAAATAGATAGCTGCCCTGGAAAGCTTTACCATCTGTGAGGGCTTTGGTTCATATGTGGCAGGGTTGGCACCGGGGCTGACCATGACCTGGACATCCACGAGGTCCTTGCCGATCTGCTGCACAAAATATTTCTGGGGCAAAATACTGACAAACACCATGAGTGGTTCCCGTGCAAAAGAGGAGGAGGCATATCCGTATAACAGTGCAAGGGTCAATACAATATAAAAAATACCATTTTTCATGATGCGGTAATTTCTCCTTTGGCTTGTGTATTTGCCTGTGCCTTACGCAAATATATGGCATCTGGGAAAAACTGCAAGTCCCGGGCACCATTTTCTGGGATTTTTCAAAAAAATCGAAAAGTTTTCCTTGTCAAAAAAGAACAAATACGATTTATTTCAGGTTAAGTGAGGTCATCATCGTTGAAGCCCGAAAGTTGAATAAATACCAGCAATATGGGAAGGGGGCAGAAAGTGAAGCCGATTTTAATGAAAACAGCTTTCATTGTTATCGGAACAGCTCTTTTGATTTATGGAACCATAGGGATTGGGCATGCAAAAATGACCCGGCCGGCCGCCTTTGCCGGATCATTTTACCCGGCAGACCAGAAACGTCTTGAATCTATAATAAAAAATTTTGGCCGCCAGGCCAGCATGCCGGATCTGGAGCCATCGATTGAAGGCAGTGATCTCAGAGCACTGATAATGCCCCATGCAGGATACATATATTCAGGGCTGACAGCGGCACACGGGATGATGGCCCTCGAGGGCCGGTCCTATGAAAAAGTTGTTCTGCTGGGCCCTGACCATCACCTCGGGTTTACCGGATCTGCCGTAACCGGTTTTAAGTTCTTTGATACCCCGCTGGGGACAATACCAGTCCATCCTGATGCTCAAAAGCTTTTGAGTCAACCAGGTCTTTTTGACAAGTATCCGCTTGATAACCCAAAGGAACACTCCCTTGAGGTGATTCTGCCGTTTTTGCAGGTCGGGCTGGCATCATCTTTTTCCCTGGTTCCTGTAGTTGTTGGAAAGTGTGATGTCGAGCAAACGGCAAATGCTGTCGAGGCCCTCCTGGACAAAGAGACACTGCTGGTGGTTTCGTCAGATCTTTCCCATTATCTGAACTATGATGCCGCGAGAAAAAAAGACCTGCAGACCATTGACCAGATACTGGCGCTGGATATAAAAGCTTTTTCATCTTCAAAAAACAGTGCTTGCGGTAAAAATCCCCTGCTGGTATTGATGACAATAGCAGCAGGGAAAAACTTGAAACCGGTGCTGCTGCATTATGCAAACAGCGGTGATACGGCCGGAACAAAACAACAGGTAGTAGGATATTGTGCCATGGCATTTTTTAAAAAAGATAATCCGGAAAAACAAAAAGCGTCCCATAAATTGCATACAGTTTCTGCACAACAGGGCCTTCAGCTGTTGAGGCTTGCAAGACAGACCATCGGCAGGAAGCTGAAGATTCAACAGGAACCGGTCTTGGTGACCGATGTTTACAGTGACTTGACAGATCCGGTTTACAATGAAAAGTTCGGTACTTTTGTCACAATCCATCTCGATGGGAGGCTCAGGGGCTGTATCGGGTCCCTGGAACCGGAAAGACCCCTGAAAGATGATGTAAGAGCCAACGCATTGAATGCCGCGTTCAAGGATCCAAGATTTGAGCCGTTGACCGAGCCGGAATTTTTCAAAATCCGTATCGAAGTAAGTATTTTGAGCCGGCCTCAAACACTTTCCTTCAGTGATGGCCGGGATCTGGTTAAAAAACTCAGGCCCGGTGTCGATGGGGTTATTATCAAAAAAGGCATGGCCAGGGCCACTTTTCTGCCGCAGGTCTGGGAACAGCTTCCCACGCCTGAGCGGTTTTTGTCCCAGTTATGCTTGAAAGCCGGACTGCCGGCCGATGAATGGGAAAACAAAAGCCTGACAGTCCAGACCTATCAGGTCCAGTACTTTGAAGAACCGGAATGATTCATATCTTCTGATTTTTGTTCTTTTCACCGGTATTGCATCGGTCACCACGCAGCTGGTGATGATCCGGGAATTTTTATCCCTTTTTTCGGGCAATGAATTCGTCATTGCCCTGATATTGTTCAACTGGCTTGTACTCGGAGCTGTCGGCACCCTGTCTGCCCGGAAAGTGGCAGGAGTAAGCAGGGGCACTTCTAAAACGGCAATACGCGCAGGGATCGTCCTGTGCGCCACAGGACCGGCACAGATCATCGTGGCACGGTACCTGGCCGGTATCCTGTTCCTTGAAGGGGGCTCCACAGGTTTTTACACAGTTTTTGGATTCACAATGGCGCTTTTTGCGCCTTATTCAATCCTGGCAGGATTCCTCCTGGCTTTTTGTGTCATCCTGGCCGGAAGGTTGACCGCAGGGTATCCCCTGAGCCGTGTTTACCTGGCGGACAATATCGGTGATGCCCTGGGAGGCGCCCTGTTTTCCTTTCTTTTGGTCTTTTTATTTACACCGGTACAGGCAGTGGTGATATCCAACGGCCTGTTGCTGGGTGTAATCGGCTGGTGGCGGGTGATACCATCTCAGCGACAATCTGCAGGCCACACATGGTGGATGATCGGGGCGGCGGTGATAATGGCAGGCAGCCTTTTGGCCGAGCCTGTCACTTTGTCCGGCAGCAAAGGAGAGCTCGTGTTTTACCACGAAACTCCCTATGGCAGGGTGGCGGTACACGAATTACACGGTGCCCGTGCCCTGTACCTGAACGGGGTACCACTGTTCGACACTGTCAATACGCAATCTGCGGAAAAACATGTTCACCTTCCTTTGTCCCAGGTCGACGATCCTGAAAGAGTGCTGTTCATATCAGCCAGTGCCGGGGTTTTTCTTGAATTGAGCAAATATCCTTACGGCTGCGTGGATTACCTGGAAATCGATCCCCGGGTCAGCCAGGCCATGTTTTCATGTTCCTTTTTAGCGCCGGTGGACCGCCTTGAAGTGATAACAGTTGATGCCAGGCATTTTTTGAAAACTACTTCAAACATCTATGATGCCGTTATCATTGATATCCCGGAACCTGACACGTTTCAGTCCAACCGGTTCTACACGGCCGGGTTTTTCGATCTTTTGAGTTCACGCCTGTCTGATACCGGTGCAGCCGTTTTTTCGGTGACCGGGTATGATCACTATCCATCCAAAGCTGTCCTTGAAAAACTGTCCATTATTTTTCAAACTGCCGGAAAAAGTTTTTCCGATGTCATGGTGCTGCCGGGCCCAAAGACCTTTTTTTTATTGAAAAAAACACAAATCCAGCCTGATATTCCGGCCATCCTGGCCAAAAAAGGCATCGATGCGCCTTATATGGAAACCGGGTTTTCATTTGATTATTCAAAAGAGAAACAGCAATTGTTCCTGGAAAGAAGGGATCGCAAGGCTTTAGTCAATACCGATTTCAACCCGGTGCTGATCAAAAACAGTTTCAGGGCATGGTTTGAAAAATTCGATACCTCGCCCGAATGGCTCTGGGTTGTCGGCGCCCTGGTTTTCGGTATATACCTGTTCAGGCTGAACAGTCTTGAAACCCTTGTTTTTTTTACCGGATTTGCAGCCATGGGATTTGAAACAATGATCCTGTTTGTATTTCAGGTTTTGTTCGGCTATATTTATATCAAAACCGGTATGATTGTAACATTGTTCCTGGCCGGGCTGATACCCGGAGCCCTGGCCGGAACGTTTTTCAATCTCAGGATTTCAAGGCCCGGCGTTTTTGCCCTGGATGCGGTCATTTCGGCAGGCATCTTTTTCTTTGTTCTGGTAACCATGGTATTCAAGGCTGATGCCGGCCAGTGGTTTTATTTCATGTCCGCGTTTATGATGGGATTGATCTGTGGCCTTCAGTTTGTGTGCATGATGAACCTGAAAAACAATGATCCGTCGCGAATCACCCTGTTTTTAGGTGCGGATATAATGGGAGCGGCAGCAGGGGTGATCTGTTTTTCACTTGTTCTGCTGCCTGCCGCCGGACTTTTGAAGGCCGGAATAATGCTTGGAGTTATAAAATGCATGGGAACATTAAGGGCGTTGACATGCCGGAAGTGAACCGGAGGCAGTTTATCAAGGCAGGTGTAATGGCGCTGCCTTTCGTTATGTCGGGTGTATGCCCGGTAACCGCGGGAATACTGTCATCTGCCGGCAGTAAAACAAATGTCCGGGGCAAAATATTTAAAAACGATGCACCTGACACTCCCGGAGTGTTTTCAAAACCGGCCTCTTTTCAGCGGGTGCTGTCAGAAAACAAAATAATGTGTACCCTGTGCCCGAATCAATGCATCCTTTCTTCCGGGGACCGGGGGATATGCAGGTCCAGGGTCAATGTGGAAAATCAGCTTTACAGTATCAGTTACGGTAATCCCTGTGCCGTGCATGTGGATCCGGTGGAGAAAAAACCATTGTATCATTTCAAGCCGCAAAGCAATGTTTTCTCCATTGCCTGTGCCGGCTGCAATTTCAGGTGCCTCAATTGCCAGAACTGGGAAATATCCCAGTCACGGCCCGAAGAAATGACCACCTACAGGCTGTTTCCTGATGATGTCGTTGAAAAGACACTGGAATCCGGATCTTCTTCGATCGCATACACCTATTCAGAACCCACCACCTTTTACGAGTACATGCTGGATACAGCCCGGTTGGCAAGGGACAGCGGCCTTTCCAATATATGGATTTCCAACGGCTATATCAACACCGAACCCCTGGACAGGCTTTGCCGTGTCCTGGATGCAGCCAACGTGAACCTGAAGGCATTTTCCGATAAAGTTTACCTCGAACTGAACGGCGGGCGGCTTCAACCTGTCCTGGATACCTTCGAGCTGTTGAATCGCCGCGGTATCCATTTTGAAATCACCCACCTTGTGGTACCGGGTTATACCGATCAGGATATAATGATGAAGCAGATGGTGGAATGGATTCTGTCCACGCTTGGACCCATGCACCCGCTGCATTTTTTAAGGTTTTTCCCCCACTACCGGCTTAACCGGCTGAGGCCGACACCGGAAGATGTGCTGACACGGTTCAGGCAGACAGCCATGGACATGGGAATGAAGTACGTTTACGTGGGAAATGTGCCGGAGCATGAAGGTAATCACACCTATTGCCACGCCTGCGGGAAACTGGTCGTCGAGCGCAAAGGATACCGCATCATGCAGTTTCATATCCAGGATTCAAAATGCCGGTTCTGTGGGGAAACCATTCCCGGTATCTGGCACGACAGGGTCAAAAACACTTGATGAAACGTATGATCAATAACGGGTTTCAAAAGAGGCCAGTTGTGAATCCACCGGCATTTCCTCGATAGTGACATCATCTACAACCGCATGGGGAGGTCCGCTATGGCACCATTCTATCATCTGTTTCACCCGTGCAGGCTCTGCTTTGAAAACCGCTTCGACGTCACCGTTTGGAAGATTTCTCACATATCCGTCAACCCCGTGTGCCCTGGCAGCGGTCTCGCATGATTTACGGAAAAATACCCCCTGGACCCGTCCCTTGATGACGGCTTTTATCTGTAAAAGTTGTTTTTGATTCATGTATCCTCCTTTGCAAGGTTAGTTAGAGCAGCCTTTTTAACAAGGTTAGGCCCGAATTTTCGGCAGATACTGTCAATGGCCATGTCGACATTTTCCCATTTTTGATTCAGTTCGTTTTTACTGCTGAACATTTCCATCTGGACCGGCATGGAATTGTCCCTGATAGACGATACTCCCACACCGATAAGCCTTATTTTCTGCTGTATCCGGCAGGCTTTGAAAAGGCTGAATGCAGACTTGAAAATGGCCAGGGACGAACAGACCGGGCTGTCCGGGGTCAGGCTCCTGGTGATCTGTTTGAAATCAGAAAATTTGAGTTTGATGACAATGGTTTGTGCCACTTTGTTCTGCTGCCTGAGAATGGCGCCTACCTGGTGGGAAAGGGACAGCAGGGTCAGTCTGATGAATTCAAGATCACAGGTATCGTGGGACAGAGTGATTTCTTTTGAAATGGATTTTCGATGATGGCTTGTTTCCACAACACAAGGATCGATTCCGTTGGCAAGTTCCATAAGTCTTTGCCCGAATTTTCCGAATTTTATGTTCAAAATTTTCGGGTCATACCGCCTTATATCTCCGAGTTTCCTGATCTGCATGGTTTGCAGCCGGCCAAGCGTAGTACCGCCGACCCCGGGTATTTTGCAGATGTCCAGGTTGCGGGCGAAATCGAGGGCTTTTTCCCGGGGCACAATCGTTATGCCGTCCGGCTTGTTCATGTCGGATGCTATCTTTGCCAGGAACTTAAGTGGTGCAATCCCTATGGAGCAGGTCAGGCCCAGCTGGCTTTTTATCTTTTCTTTCAAGGTTTGCGCTAGAGTTGAATGGTTACCGAAAAGCCTTGTCGTCCCGCTGATATCCATGTAGGCCTCATCGATGGAAACCTGTTCGACCAACGGGGAAAATTTGTACAGGATTGCCATGACCCCGGCTGAAACCTGGCTGTACCTTTTATGCCGGACCGGAACGACTACCAGGCTGCTGCATTTCCTGCGGGCCTGGAAAACCGGCATGGCTGAATGAATGCCGAACGGACGCGCCTCGTAACTGGCCGTGCAGACCACGCTGCGGTCTGACTGACCCCCGACAACTACAGGCCTTCCCCGCAGCTCTGGATTGTCCAGCTGTTCAATGGCGGCAAAAAAAGCATCCATGTCAAGATGCAGAATCATGATTTTTTCCCGGCCCTCAAATCTTTTTTCTGCATTTCAAGCAGGTATTTGTGGATAATTTCCTCTTGTTCAGGCGAATTATTTTCAAAAATACAGTGACATACCCCCTGTTTGTCTATGGTCAGGATCCTTACCCGGGGCCTGATCCCGGGATCACCGTTGAAATTTGGAATTTCAAGGTTGAGCTCCACGGTGTCCGTGTCTGATTCAGAAAACTGATAGTTTTCAAATGCAAGGCCGCTGGCGCTGATGTTGATCAGGGGAAGTTGCCGTCCCTTGAATACAATGACCGGTGCATCAGGGCGCTTGAATGTATAGCGAAACGCTTCCCGGCTGTTGGAAGGTTCTGCAATTACAGGTGTTTCAGAAGCTTTCTTTTTTTTCCAGAACAAATTCAACCCTCCTGTTCACCGCCCTGTTTTCATCTGACGTGTTAGGTACCAGAGGCATGCTGTCACCATATCCCGTGGCGGTCAGGCGATGGGGATCCACTCCTTTTTGGATCAGGTGCTGCAGCACCGTTGTTGCACGGATGGCCGACAATTCCCAGTTGGAAGGAAAACGCGTTGTCGCAATGGGGATATCATCGGTATGTCCCTTGATATTGATCGCGTATTCAGGATAGTCCTTTAAGATCTGCACTATTTGATCTATGACGGGTAAGGCTGATGGGTTCAAAACAGCGTTCCCGGACTGGAACATGATCTGGCCTTTTACAGTGACAATAATTTTATTGTCCAGAATCCGGGTGCTGATATTTTCGGACTGGCTGCTTTTTCTGGCAATCGCTTTTATATCCTTTTCAAGAGCTTCACGCCTTGAACGCAGTCCGGTAATGTCTTCGATCGTGATCTGGGTATCCAGTGATTCCGGAACTTCCATGAGCTCCATCAAACCGGTCAGATCAGCGTCCTGATCAGTTTTCACCTTTATGGATTCAATGGCGGATTTATAACGGTTGGTTTCAAAATAGGCCAGAGTGTACAGCATGATAAAAAAGACCAGCAGTAATGTCATCATGTCCGCGTAAGTTATCAGCCATACGGAATCGTCCTGGGGTGACATAATGTCAAAACTGTCGGTTGCTTCTTTCATGATGCATTACTTTAAGTTCATGTTTTTCATGGGCTTTCTCAGCCTGGACGAGATAAAGCTCGATAATTTTTCATAAATGATCAGAGGATTGTTGTTGTTGATGATGGAGATAGCTCCTTCCATCATGATTTCGAGCTTCATGGTTTCAGTGATGGTCCTGAATTTGAGTTTGCCGGCAATGGGCAGAAAAAACAATGTGGAAAGCAGTGATCCGTAAAATGTCGTCAAAAGGGCGGTAGCCATTGCCGGACCAATATTGGAGGGGTCCTGGAGCCTTGAAAGCATCTGGACCAGCCCTATCAGGGTGCCGAGCATGCCGAAGGCCGGGGCGAATATTCCCATTTTACGGAATACGTCCTGCACAATGAAATGACGCATCTGCAGGGACTGAATTTCCGTTTTCAGCGCAGCGCGTATCACGTCTTCCGAAGAACCGTCTGCAATGAGACCGCATGCTTTTTTTAAAAACAACGATGTGGTCTTTATGTTGGCCAGTTCCAAAAGACCCTGCTTTCTGCTGATCTGGCTGAGTTTTATCATTGTGGCCACCGCATCGTTTGGGTCTTCCTTTTTCTGGGAAAAAACAAAATAGGCAGCCTTGAAAGCAGCGATTACGTCCTTGAACTGAAAGGTCAAAAGCGTGGTGGCTATTGTTCCGCCGATAACAATCATCAATCCGGGAATATTGATGAAATTATGCAGGTCACCGCCCAGGAAAATTGCTGTGACAATAAGGCTGAGTCCGGAGACAATGCCGATCAGGGAGGCCATGTCCATAAATATCAATCCTTGATTCAAGCAGGAATTATAATTGTTTCCAGTGCCTGTACATTCTTTACCGGTATGCTATATGATTCTGAATTTCGGGTCAATAGCCATGAAAAGAAAGATTGATATCATTTGCCGCTATCTGGTATGATCTGCTTGTATTTTAACCAGCAATCGTTTGGAGCATCACAATGATTAAAAATTATTCCGGGTACCGGATTGCGGCAGGCTGTCTTCTTGCCATGGTAATGGCATTTTACGGATGCGGCAGCCAGGAATCGGAAACCAGAAAAAAAGAGACAGCCACCAGTGCCGTCCCTGAACAAACCGTGAAAAAAAACCGGCAGTACGATCCAATGCCTGAGGATATCGAGTGGCAAACCAACCTGTCGGACCCGGTATATTCATCTTCCAATGCTGTCAAGGGCGGAATTTTCAATGAAACCCTGATGAGTTTTCCCATGACCTTCAGGCTGGTGGGGCCGGACTCCAATGGATCCTTTGCCGGCGCCCTGCGAGCCAACCAGTTCTCCTTGATAGGGCTGCACCCCAACACGGACAATATCATTCCGGAACTGGCCACTCACTGGGCCTATGCCGGGGACAAGAAAACCATGTATTTCAAACTGGACCCGGAGGCCCGCTGGTCCGACGGACATCCGGTGACCGCCTGGGACTATGCCTATACCCTGGTATTCATGCGGTCGGAACATATCCTGGCCCCTTTTTACAATGACTACTATACCCGTGAAATTGACACGGTCATGGTATACGATGATCATACCATCGGGATCAGGGCCACCCGGGCTGTTCCTGAACTATACCTTCACCTGTCCATAAGCCCTGTGCCGGAACACTTTTTCGATCCTCTGGGTCCTGAGTTTGTCCAGGAATACAACTGGGCGATTACCCCGAATACAGGCCCTTACCAGATTGTCGACTATAAAAAGGGCAAGTATATAAAATTCAAACTCAAGAAAGAGTGGTGGGCCAGGGAGCGGCGCTATTTCAAAAACCGGTTCAATGTAGACCAGGTAGTCTTTGATGTAGTCCGGGATTTCAATATGTCCTGGGAGTATTTCAAAAAAGGTAAAATCGATGTTTTCCCGTTGACGTTTCCTGAATACTGGCATGACAGGACCAACATCGACATTTTCAACAAAGGATATGTTCATAAAATCTGGTTTTTCAATGACAACCCTCAATCGGCACTGGGCATGTGGCTTAACTGTGACAAGAGTGTTTTTCAAGACAGGCGGCTGCGGCTGGCTTTTTCCCATGCAATGAACGTGGAAAAAGTCATTGAAACCGTTCTGCGCAATGACTACATGCGCCTTCCACAGGCATTTTACGGATACGGGCCATATACCGACCGGTCGATAAAACCCAGGCAGTTCAATATTGAAAAGGTTGAATCCCTGATGTCCGAAGCCGGCTGGCAAAGGGGCAGGGACGGGATCTGGGAAAAAGAAAACTTAAGGTTCTCTGTTGAAGTCACCTACGGGTTTGACGGGCATACACCAAGGCTCGTTGTCCTCAAGGAAGAGGCCTTGAAGGCTGGAATCGAACTGCGCCTCCAGAAACTGGATACAACGGCTTCTTTCAAAAAATTTCTTGAAAAAAACCATGATGTAGCCTGGATGGGATGGTCTACCAGCCTGAGGCCTTCCTACTGGCAGGGATGGCATTCGGACAATGCCCACAAAAGCCAGACCAACAATATCACCAATACCGACAACAGTGAACTCGACGTTCTCATCGACCGCTACCGGGAAAGCCTTGAAATCCAGGAGCGCATCGATCTGTCAAAAGAAATCCAGGGTATTATTCACGATACAGCAGCGTTTGTACCGACTTTCATGGTGCCCTATGTCCGCCAAGGTTACTGGCGCTGGCTAAAGCTTCCTGAATTTTACGGCACCCGGCGGTCAGAGGGTTTGTTTTCTCTTTTTGATGCCACTACAGGCGGTTTGTTCTGGATGGATTCAGGACTTAAAAAAGAGACCCTCGATGCCATGGGGACAGGCCGGGTGTTTGAGCCGGTCGAAATTGTGGATGAGACCTATAAGCCAGCGGTGCCGGAATCATGACAGACAGCGTGCTTACCGTAGAAGACCTGGCGGTTTCGTTTGATACAGCTGCAGGAAGCATCCTGGCGGTTGAAGGAGTCGGATTCGATCTGAACAAAGGGGAAACCCTTGGTATTGTCGGTGAATCCGGCTGTGGAAAAAGTGTGACCGCCTTGAGCCTCATGCGGCTTCTGCCACGCCCCTCTGCAACCATTGAAGCCGGCAGGGCAGTTTTCCAGGGCAGGGATATTTTCACCATGACCCCGGATGAATTGTCGGATCTGCGGGGGAAAAAAATATCAATGATTTTCCAGGAGCCCATGACCGCTTTGAATCCTGTTCATCCCATCGGCAGGCAGATCAGGGAAGTGTTCGACCTGCACTTTCCCGGTACGACCGGCAGCCAGAAACATGACAGGGCCGTTGAGATGCTCGAAAAAGTAGGTATTGCGGATGCCGGACAGATTATGTCCAAGTACCCCCATCACCTGTCCGGAGGCATGAGGCAGCGGGTAATGATCGCCATTGCCCTGGCTGCGGAACCTGATATTCTCATTGCGGATGAACCTACTACAGCACTTGATATGACAGTACAGGCCCAGATCCTGGAGTTGATACAGACCCTGCAGGGCCAGATCGGCATGTCAGTGATCCTGATAACTCACGATCTCGGAGTCATTGCCCAGAACTGCGACCGCGCACTGGTAATGTATGCCGGCCGGGTGGCGGAACAGGCACTGATAGATGAGCTGTTCGCAAAACCGTCCCACCCTTATACAAGGGGATTGCTGTCCTCCATACCGTCACGGGCGAAAGAGCCCAGGGTGATGCTGCCCACCATAGACGGACAGGTGCCTTCACTGCACGACATGCCAAAAGGATGCAGGTTTTCAACCCGCTGCTCAATTGTACAGCCAGTCTGTCTGACAACCGTACCCTCCATGGCTGTCATCAGTCACACCCACGGGTCTGCATGCCATTTTGCCTTGTCGCTGCCCCGGCAGTGAACAACCGGCGCCCTTCAATTCTTTTTTTTAGTAGAAACTGATTTTTTTAGTCAAATTTGCTCTTGCTTTTTCATTAAAAATTTATATGATAGAAACCATGCTGCTTAAGGCGGCACAAGCAGTTTCGTTCTAAAGGTACGTCCCATTTGTGCAGTGGCAAGACCTGAGGTTTGAAACTAGAATAAGGCAACAATATTTACAAGGAGAAAGTCACTATGGCAGATGGGATTGTAAAATGGTTCAACGATGCGAAAGGGTATGGATTTATTGAACAGGAAGACGGACCCGATGTTTTTGTACATTATTCAGGAATCAGCGCCAGCGGATTCAAATCGCTGAATGAAGGAGACAAGGTTTCCTTTGATATTGAAGACGGGCAGAAGGGCCCGGCCGCCGTTAACGTCCAGGTCCTTTAATCTCCATGAAAATCCGTGGAAACCTTTCAGATTCTTACGGTTTCCACGGATTCCGGGTTAAAACACTCAACTGTCCAAGCTGGTTGAGTTAAACAGTATATGCTGCAGGGGTGATGTTAAAACCGCCTGGCGGAAAAAGCTGAAAGATCGATGTCAGGGGTTGAACCATTTATCATGTCCGCAATGGCCCTTCCCGTTCCTGTCGCCATGGTAAGCCCGAGCATGCCGTGCCCGGTGGCTAAAAACAGGTTGTCATGACCGGGAGCCCGGTCTATGATTGGAAGATCATCATGGGTCATGGGGCGCAGGCCTGCCCATTTTTCAACCGTGGGTTCTTTTGACGATGATACCAGGTATTCTTTCACTCCCTGAACAAGCCGGCCGAGCCTTTGGGGATTGAGCTCGAGTCCAAATCCTGAAAATTCCATGGTTCCTCCCAAACGGTACCCGCTTTGAAAGGGTGTGACCACCATGTTTCGTTCGCTGAGTAAAACGGGTATGGACGGACAGGGATCAGGCCGCTTGAAAGTGATGCTGTATCCTTTTCCCGGTATGACAGGAATGCCTGTTTTCAGTCCTGCAATGGCCTGACCGCTCCAGGCCCCGGCGCTCAATACAAAGGCATCAGCTGAAAAGGCGCCCCTGGGGGTCAAAATCTGTTTTACCTGCCGCTGTTGTGTGACAACCTCGGTTGCACCGGCGTACTCCAGGAATCTCACGCCTTTTTTTGACAGGTGTTTTTTCCAGGATGCCATCAATACATCCGGTCTCAAATGCCAGTCATGTCCGTTGTGATATGCCCCTGCCAGATCTTCTTTCAGGCAGGGCTCGATATCGTGCAGCCGGTCTTTAGGGTAGAAGGTCCCTTTGAAACCGAATTTTTCAAGCCATTCATCGGTTTTTTTATACTCCTCGAATTTTCGCTTGTCCCTGAAGGCTATCAGGATACCTTTTTTTTCCAGTTCGCAGAAAAGCGGTTCATTTGAGAACAGATCGTCAAATAATGACAACGAATATTTGAGCAGGGCGGTCTTGGCAACGGAAGCATTCTTCATATGAGAGGTACTGCAGTGACTAGCGAACTTAAAAAGCCACCCGATCATCGATGGATCAAGAGTTGGTTTGATATAAAGCGGCGATGTTTTCGTTATCATTCTGAACATTTCGCTGGTCACTGCACCCGGAGCACAAAGCGGAATGACACCGCTGTAGTGAAGCAGGCCGCAATTGCCATGAGAAGCTCCGGAACCGATTTCGTTTTTGTCAATGACCAGGATATCGGAATGAGACTGTGAAAGGTAGTGGGCACAGGCAAGGCCGATAACTCCGCCCCCTGCAATAATGATGCTTGCGTTTGATTTCATTGTATGATTATCCTTCAAGTGAATTCAGGTGTACCTACATATCTCCAAAAAAGGTCTGGACAAGTGTACATGCAGCAATAGCAGCAGTCTGGGCCCTGAGTATCCTGGGCCCCATGGTGCATGTCACAAAACGGTTCTTTTCGGCAAGCGTGACCTCCTCACGGGTAAAGCCCCCTTCCGGTCCGATAAGCACCATGACGTGGTCGTGATTTGCAGCCGGGATGCTTGATATATGGACCATGGCATCCCGTATCTCTTCAAAAAATATCAGCTTGAGGTCTGCCTTGCTGTTTGTGACAATGCCGGAAAACGCAACTGGCTGATGAATATCGGGAACGCGGCTGCGAAGGCTCTGCTTGAGGGCTTCTCTGGCAATGGTGCGCCATCTTGATACCCTGGATGCCATGGATTTTGCACCAGGCACCGGAACAGACCGGTCGCAGAAAAAAGGATAAAAATCTGTGATACCGAGTTCAACGGCATGCCGGAGCAGTTCATCCATTTTTTTGTCCTTGAGCATGCCCTGGCAAAGGGTGAGCTTCAGACATGATTCGCGGGTAACCGGTATTTTATCAACAATGTCCAGGTCGACTCTTGAGACGTCGGCAGACCGGATAACGGCCCTGTAATCGTGTCCGCAGGCATCGGTTATATCGATGCAGTCACCTGATTTCATTCTCAGGACCCGGTGAATATGGGCTGCATCCTGTCCAGTGATCGAAGCCCCTGCAGAATCAATACTGTCAACTATGAATTTCGGCATGATAAAGGGTTTTAAAGCATTGGCCCTTTTAAGTAAACATTTTTTTTATAAACAGTGTACCTGCCATGCATATCTGCCGGTGTTTTTTAAATGGTTGACACCATGACCTGTCTTTGATATTTTTTGTCAATATTCAATTCAAAGAAAAAAATTGATTAATTATTACAGATGCCTGAAGAGGGGAGCATGCCTGAAAAAAACGATTGGGATAACCAGAGCGATCCACAAGATGGTAATGATGATGAAATCATAGAGCTGACCCAGATTGTTTCAACAGATCCTGAGGCTCCTGAAGTATCGGCAGACATCGGCTTTCTGCCGGAATCCGAACCTGATCTGGAACTCGAAGCCTTTGATTTTTTCGATACTGATGAGACACCCGAACCCGGCATTGATGATTCTATTGCTGAAAAATCCATGGATCCGGGCGATGAAATATCAGATGAAAAACAGGCAGCTCGGGATGATTCCCTGCCTGCAGCAGACTCATCAGGCACAGAGACACAAAGCACTTTGGAACTTGTTGACAGGATCTCTGAAGAAAAGATGGAAGCCGCACTCGAGAGAGTCATTGAAAAGAAATTTACCCAGAAAATTGAATCCATTCTGTTTGAAGTCATGGAACGGGTTATCAGGGATCAGATAAGGGAGATTAAGGACAGCCTTCAAAAGGACCTTGATGATATAGACAAGATCTGATTGCAGTGGCTGTCAAAAATTGATTTTTCCAGGGGATTATTATATGATCCCCTTTTTTATTAATGTGGTTTCAGGAGCGTTTTATGGATTCTCGTGTGCTTGATAAGGGATATGACCCTGCACCTATTGAAGCAAAATGGTATCAATTCTGGGAAGAAAACCAGTATTTCAGCGCAAAGGATAAAAGCGACAAAAAACCGTTTTCCATAGTCATCCCTCCGCCCAATGTTACGGGCGTACTTCATATGGGACATGCACTTAACAACGTGATTCAGGATATCATGTGCAGGTACCGGCGCCTGCTCGGAGAAAATGTCCTCTGGATGCCGGGTACGGACCATGCCGGTATCGCAACGCAGAATGTGGTGGAAAAACAGCTTGCAGGCAGGGGAATAAGCCGTGATCAGATCGGCAGGGAACAGTTCATCGATCATGTATGGGAATGGCGGGCGCAGTCAGGCGGAGCCATAATCAACCAGCTCAAGAGACTTGGAGCTTCGTGTGACTGGGACCGGGAGCGGTTCACCATGGATAAAGGACTGTCCGATGCGGTTCGAAGAGTTTTTGTCCAGCTGTATAATGAAGATCTGATATATGAGGGCATGTATATAATCAACTGGTGCCCGAGATGCAAAACCGCGCTGGCAGATCTCGAGGTTGAATATGAAGAGGAAGACGGCACATTATATTATATACGCTATCCGTTCAAGGATTCCAGAAAAGGGCTTGTAGTTGCTACCACAAGGCCGGAAACCATGTTCGGCGATACTGCAGTGGCGGTCAATCCCGATGATGAACGATATAAAGACCTGAAACATACCCATGTTCTGCTGCCGCTGGCAGACAGGATGATACCCATTATCAGGGATAACTACGTGGATGTCGGATTCGGCACTGGTGCACTGAAGGTAACACCGGCCCATGACACAAATGATTTCGCCCTGGGTGACAAACACGGCCTTGAAAAACTAAGGGTTATCGACGATGCTGGAATCATGTCTGAAGGAGCGGGGCAATTCAAGGGAATGGACCGGTTCAAATGCCGCAGTGCGGCCGTTAAAATGCTTGACGAACTCGGTTACCTGGTGAAAAAGGAATCGCTCAAGCACAGTGTAGGGAACTGTTACCGTTGTCATACCGTAGTTGAACCCATTATTTCAAAGCAATGGTTTGTCAAGGTGGCGCCTTTGGCCCAAAAGGCATCTTTGGCAGTTCGCGACGGCAGGACAAGAATTCTGCCTGACACCTGGTCAAAAACCTATTTTGACTGGATGGACAATATCCGTGACTGGTGTATTTCACGTCAGATATGGTGGGGTCATCGTATTCCGGTCTGGAAATGCAGCGACTGCGGTGAAGTAATCGTTGTCGAGACAGATCCGGAAGATTGTCCTGCCTGCCGGTCCAGGCGGATCGCCCAGGAGACGGATGTGCTTGACACCTGGTTTTCGAGCGCTCTTTGGCCTTTTTCCACCATGGGCTGGCCGGAACAGACAGACCTGCTTAAAACATTTTATCCCACCAGTGTACTTGTGACCGGTTTTGATATCCTTTTTTTCTGGGTGGCCCGCATGATGATGATGGGCGAAACAATAATGATGAATAATAAAATATTTATAAAGTTAAATTTAATCTTTTTAGT